>DYUK01000177.1 GCA_020743695.1 Brevibacterium senegalense
GTGTCGATGTCCTCCTTGACCCGCAGGACCAGGTTGCCCAGGTTCTGCGGGTGCAGTCCGTCCGCGTCCTTCGCGGGATCGATGAGGCTGAGGATCCGGTTCTCGTCGATGCCCTTCGGCAGCGGCAGCTGCACGATGTAGCCCGTGCACTCCGGATTCTCGTTGAGGCGGCGGACTGCGGCCTCGATCTCCTCCTGCGTCGCCGTCTCCGGCAGGTCCTCGCGGATCGATGCGATGCCGATCTCCGCGCAGTCCCGGTGCTTGCCCGCGACGTACCACTGCGAGCCCGGGTCCTCGCCCACCAGCAGGGTGCCCAGCCCCGCGGTCACTCCGCGGGAGGCGAGCGCCTCGACGCGCTGCGCCAGCTCGCTCTTGATCGTCGCGGCCGTCGCGGTGCCGCTGAGCTTGAGCGGACCGTCCGTCTGCGTCTCCGTGGTCGTCATGAGTACTGCACCAGGTCCTCGTAGAGCGGGAAGTCCTCCGCCAGCTTGTCCACGCGGGCGCGCAGCGCGTCGATGTCCGCACCGGGCTTGAGCGCCTGGGCGATGATGTCGGACACCTCCGTGAACTCCTCGTCGCCGAACCCGCGGGAGGCGAGCGCGGGCGTGCCGATGCGCAGACCGGAGGTCGTCATGGGCGGCAGCGGGTCGAACGGGACGGAGTTGCGGTTGACCGTGATGCCCACCTCGTGGAGGAGGTCCTCGCCCTGCTGACCGTTCAGCTGCGAGTTCCGCAGGTCGACGAGGACCAGGTGGACGTCCGTGCCGCCGGTCAGGACCTGGACGCCGGCGTCGACGACGTCCTGCTCCTGCAGGCGCTCGGCCAGGATGCTGGCACCGCGCAGCGTGCGCTCCTGCTTCTCCTTGAACTCCGCCTGCGCCGCGAGCTTGAACGCAACCGCCTTCGCGGCGACGACGTGCATGAGCGGGCCGCCCTGCTGGCCGGGGAACACCGCGGAGTTGATCTTCTTCGCGTTCGCCTCGTCCTTCGACAGGATGAAGCCGGAGCGGGGGCCGCCGATCGTCTTGTGGACCGTCGAGGACACGACGTCCGCCAGCGGGACGGGGTTGGGGTGCAGCCCTGCCGCGACGAGTCCTGCGAAGTGGGCCATGTCGACCCAGAGGGTCGCGCCCACCTCGTCCGCGATCGACCGGAACGCCTCGAAGTCCAGCTGACGGGGGTAGGCGGACCAGCCGGCGACGATGACGGTGGGCTGGGCCTCCAGCGCGCGCTGGCGGACGACGTCCATGTCGATCCGGTGCGTCTGGGGGTCGACCTCGTAGGACGAGATGTCGTAGAGGCGACCGGAGAAGTTGATCTTCATGCCGTGCGTCAGGTGGCCGCCGTGCGCCAGGTCCAGACCCAGCAGGCGGTCGCCCGCGCGCGCGAACGCGTGCATGACGGCGGCGTTCGCCTGGGCGCCGGAGTGGGGCTGCACGTTCGCGTACTGCGCGCCGAACAGCGTCTTCGCCCGCTCGATCGCCAGGTTCTCCGCCACGTCGACGAACTCGCAGCCACCGTAGTAGCGACGGCCCGGGTACCCCTCCGCGTACTTGTTGGTGAGGACGGAGCCCTGCGCCTCCAGCACCGCCTTGGGCACGAAGTTCTCCGAGGCGATCATCTCGAGCGTGCCGCGCTGACGGCTCAGCTCCTGATCGAGGACCTGCGCGATCTCTGGATCGACGGCTGCGAGACCTGCATTCATCGAGGACGGGACATCGGTCATCTGGGGTGCTCCTCACCTGGGAATGAGTCTGCCGCGGACGCGGTCCACGTCAGACTAACAGCGGTGCCCCGCCGCGGTCCCGTACGGTCCGCAGTCCGGTCGACGGCGGCGTCGACCGGACTGCGGTTCCGACTGCGGAGCGCGTCGCGGACACGGGGCCGATCAGCCGGCGTGCGCGTCCTCGGAGGGTGCCAGCGCCATCGCCGCACTCAGCATGAGCACGCCGCCCAGCAGGGTGATCGTCCACAGCGCCGCCGGGTCGATCGCCGCGGCGTTCTGCGCGAGCGTCAGCCCCGTGACCGGTACGGCGTGGGCGAGGGCGGCCGGCCACACGCTGCCCTGCCGGGCGGTGAGCGCGCTGAGGAAGAGGCTCAGCGGGATGAGTCCCGCGGTCGTCGCGGCCGCGTGGGCGAGCGACAGGTCGCCCTGCAGCACGTAGGTGAGGTGCAGCGGCACGTGGAACACCGCCCAGACGAGCGCGATGAGGAAGGACCTGCGCCAGAAGGTCCCGCCCAGCAGCTGCGGCAGGTGCGACCTCCACACGACCTCCTCGCCCAGTGTGCTGAGGGCCAGCACCGGGATGAGCGGGAGCATGAGCGTCAGCCCCAGGGCGACGTCGCCCCACGGCTGCACCGTCATGGCGCCCACCGTGTCGGACAGTGCGGCGGTCATGACCGCGACGACGAGGACGACCGCGATGCCGGCCAGACTCAGCAGGGCCGCCCGCGACCGCGAACCGCGCCCGCGGCCCAAGCCCCACGCGGGGACCAGCACGTCGCGCACGCCCCGCGGGCGGCGCAGCGCCGGCCACAGGACGACCAGGGACACGAGGGCGGGCAGCCACCGACCGGCTGCGACCGCCCATGTGGGGACGGAGACACCGGCGACCAGGAACGCGCCGCACACGGCGGTGAGGAGGAGCAGCGGTGCTCCCGCCAGCAGGAGGATGCTGCGCGAGGTCGCGGCCGGGTCGGACGTGGCATCCGCCGGGGCGGTGCCGGTCGTGCCAGCTATGCCGGCCGTGCCGACTGGAACGACCGGCGCGTCTTCAGGCGTGTGAGGGGTGTGGGAGTGGGCGGAGGAATCAGAGGAATCGGCGGGCGGACGGGCGGGCGAGGCGGGGGCTGCTGTCATGCTCCCCACAGTAGGAACGGACACGGGCGCCCCTCACTGGTGACGACCGCACTCCCCACGGGGGTTTTCCCCCGCTCTCACCCAGCCCGCACCCAGCTCCCGCCCATCCAGCCGACCCCGGCCTCGGGTCCAGGCACGTCCGCCTGGCGGCCTCAGTCCCAGCTGCGCCGATCGTCGATCGGCTCGTCCGGGTCCACGTGCGCGACGGGCCGGACCTCGGCCCGGAACCGCAGCGCGGACCGGATGTGCTCGGCGGCCGCGGCCACGACGGCGGCCTCGTCCGCACCCGGGGTGACCACGACCTCGGCGACGGCGGTGTCCCGATGATCCGCGCGGTCGAGGACGAAGCGCAGCCCGTCGATGCCCGGGATCTGTGCGGCCGCGGCCCGGACCTGGGCGGGATGCAGGAACATGCCGCGCACCTTGACCGCCTGCCCCGTTCGCCCCAGGACGCCCGCCAGGCGTCGGCCGCCGGACCCGTCCGGACCACCGGACCCGTCCGCACCGCCGCCCGGCACCCACGCGGACAGATCGCCGGTGCCGAAGCGGATGAGCGGTGCGGATTCCCGCAGGATCGTCACGACGACCTCGCCGGGGCCCGCGTCCAGCGGGGTGCCGTCCGCGATGTCGCACACCTCGACGGTGAGACCGGTGGCGGTCGCGAGCCCCGGACCGGTGCCGTCCTCGTAGGCGATGAGACCGGCCTCGGCGGTGCCGTAGGCCATCCGGACCCGCACTCCCCACGACTCGAGCTCCCGCCGCAGGCTGTCCGGCAGCGGCTCCGCCGTCACGAGTGCCCACTCGAGCGGCAGGGACTCCGCTGTCCCGCCGTCCGCCGCGTGCAGGTCCAGCAGCGCCTTGAGGTAGCTGGGCAGACCCACGTAGCCGCGGATCCCCAGGTCCCGGATCGCCTGCACCTGCAGCTGCTGGTTGCCGATCCCCGCCGGCAGGACCGTGCCGCCGGCGGCGATGACGCCCTCGTCGAACATCGCACCGGCCGGCGACAGGTGGTAGCCGAAGCAGTTGAGGACGATGTCGCCGGGGGTCAGGCCCGCCGCCTCGAGGGCCTCGCGCCAGCGCCACGGGTCCTCCCCCGCCGGCTGCGCCTCGTAGATGGGGCCCGGCGACTGGAACACCCGGCGGGGTGTCTCCCCGCCCAGGACGTGCGCCCGGGCCGCCACCATCTCGTCCTTGCTCTGCACCCGCACCGCGGTCAGTGCCCCGGCCTCCGTCACCGAGGCCGCCTCCAGTCCCGCGTCCGCCAGCCGCTGCCGCAGGGCCGGGTCCCGCTCCGCCGCCGCCTGCACGAGGCGGGAGACGTCCGTGTCCTGTCCTCCACTCATGGTGGTCTCCCCCTTCACAGCCAGCGCTTCCGGCGCCTGTAGTGCTTGACGTCCCGATAGCTGCGGGTGCCGGACTCGCCTCCGACGCCCAGGTAGAACTCCTTGACGTCCGGGTTGTCCGCCAGAGCCGCCGCGGAATCCTCGAGCATGATCCGGCCCTGCTCCATGATGTAGCCGTGGTGGGCCACGGACAGGGCGGTGCGGGCGTTCTGCTCGATCACCAGGACCGTGAGGCCGGTGTCCGCGTTGAGCCGGGAGATCGTCTCGAAGATCTCCTCGACCAGCAGCGGCGCCAGTCCCAGCGACGGCTCGTCCAGCATGAGCAGCTCCGGCTGCGACATGAGCGCCCGGCCGATCGCCAGCATCTGCTGCTCGCCGCCGGACAGGAAGCCCGCGGTGCGGCCGCGCATGTCCGCCAGCTTGGGGAAGAACTCGTACACGAAGTCCAACGTGGACGCGGAGTCCCGGGCCTTCGTGTAGCCCCCGGCCAGCAGATTGTCGCCCACCGTCAGGTGCGGGAAGACGTGCCGGCCCTCCATGCAGAGACTCAGCCCGCGCCTGACCCGCTGCGGCGCGTCCATCGTCGTGATGTCCTCGCCGTTGAAGGTGATGCGACCGCTGCTCACCTCGCCCTGCTCACTGGGCAGCAGGCCCGAGGCCGCCTTGAGCGTCGTCGACTTCCCGGCCCCGTTGGAGCCCAGGAGGGCAACGATCTGCCCCTTTGGGACCTCCAGCGAGAGGCCGCGCAGCACGAGGATGACCTCGTCGTAGATGACCTCGATGTTGTTGATCGACAGCAGCGCCGGCTGCGCGGGCGGCGGCCCGGCACCCGGTGCGGCCTCGGGTGCCGCGGTCACGGGTTCACCGCCTCCTCGAGGACGACCAGCTGACCGTCCTGCACCTCGTAGAGGCCGGTGGTCGTCGAGCCGCGGTGCGACTCCGGGGCGAACTCGACGGTGCCGTCGCCGATCACGCCGCCTGTGTCGATCGGACCCATCGTCTCGAGCGACTCGCGGATGGCGGCGCCGGTGAGGTCCTCTCCCTCCGTGAGCGTGTGGCGGATGCCCTCCGCCATGATGTGCATCGCGTACCAGCCCTGCACGTAGCTGACGGTGACGTCCGCCGGGTCGGTGCCCTGCTCCTCGAGGTAGGCCACGATGTCCTCGTGGCCGGGCCGCTCCGTGGACAGCGGGGCGATCGGCTGGACCATGATGTGTCCCTCCGCCGCATCCCCGGCCGCCGTCGCGAACATCTCGTTGCCGCACCAGTTGAGGCACACGATCGTCTGGTCCCCGCCCTGGGACTGCAGGTCGCGGGCCAGCTGCGCGGCCGGGCTCGCGACGTTCTGGACGATGATGTACTCCGCGTCCTCGACCTGGCTCAGCAGACCCGCGAAGTTCGTCGTGCCGCCCGGCATCGCGTGCGACGAGTAGTCGATCGCGAGGCCCTGCTCCTCGATCCACGCCTCGCCATCACCCACCGGGGACGTGCCGAACGGGGAGTCGTGGTGGAGGGCGGCGACGCCCACCTCCTCGCCGTCGGCCTGCTCCGCGATCCAGTTGAGCGCGGCACGCATCTGGTCCGAGTACGTCGCCGCGACGAGGAAGTTGTACGGCGACTCCTCCGCATCCGTGAGCTCCTCGGAGAAGGAGCCGGACATGAACGGCAGCTCGTCGTTCGCGACCCGGGTGCGCAGGGCCTCGGTGTCGCCCGTGCCCCAGCCCTGGATCGCGACGACCTCGTCGCTGACGTACCGGCGGTACAGCTCCTCCGCCTGCGGGACCTCGTAGGCGTAGTCGTTGGAGATCGCTTCGATCTCACGGCCCTCGATGCCCCCGTTCGCGTTCACGTGCTCGACGTAGGCGAGCATGCCTTCGTTGTACGGGGTGCCCACGTCGCCGGTGGCGCCGGACAGGTCCGCGATGACGCCGATCGGGATCGGCTCGTCCGAATCCGCGCTGGCGGCGCCTCCCCCACCGCACGCGGCGAGGGTCATGGCCGCGACGGCGGCGAGGGCGGCGAGGGAGAGATGGCGAGAGTGCTTCATTGCGGTCTCCTTGTGCGGGGAGGGACGGGTCCGCCCCTCCGGGGGTGGTGTGGGTCGGGACGTGGGGTCAATAGCGGAAGGGCCAGAAGCCGAACCAGTCCTTGATGCGCTGCCAGATCCGGTTGAGGCCGCGCGGCTCGAAGATGAGGAAGACGATGATCGTGAGGCCGAAGACCCCGTGCTCCACGGCCGGGAGCTGGTTCTTGATGATCGGCACCGCACCGCCCACCACGTCCGCGATGCTGCGGACGAAGACCGGGAGGAGGGTCATGAAGACCGCGCCGTAGACGGCGCCGGCGATCGATCCCAGACCGCCCACGATGATCATCGCGAGGTAGAGGATGGACACGTCGATCGTGAACTTCTCCCACGACAGGATCTCCGTGTAGTGGGCCAGGAGCGCGCCGGCCAGCCCCACGTACCCGTTCGACACGGCGAACGCGGTGAGCTTCGCACGGGTGAGGTTGACGCCCATCGCGGAGGCGGCGATGTCCTGATCGCGGACCGCCATGAAGGAGCGGCCCATGCCGGTGCGGAACAGGTTCGTCGCCGTGAGCGCGGCCAGCACCGTGATGACGAGCAGGATCAGGTACCACTGCTGCTCGAAGTTCGCCCGGTCCAGACGGAATCCGAAGACCTCCAGGCGGGCGACGTCCAGGAATCCCTGGCCCTCCGTGAGGAAGCCCCAGCGCCGCACGATGAAGAGGATCACCATCTGCGAGGCGAGCGTCGCGATCGCCAGGTAGAGGCCCTTGAGGCGCAGCGCGGGCAGGCCCACGATGACGCCCACCGCCGCGGTCAGCAGCACCGCGCCCACGATCGACACGGGCGCCGGCATCCCCAGCCGGTCCGTGAGGATCGCGGAGGTGAATGCGCCCACCGCCAGGAAGCCACCCTGGCCCAGTGAGATCTGGCCCGTGTACCCCACGAGGATGTTGAGGCCGATCGCGCCGATCGCCGCGATCATCGCGGTGTTCGCCAGCGACAGCCAGTAGTTGTCGAGGAGGAGCGGGAGGACGAGGACGATGACGGCGAGGACCGCCATCCGGATGAACTGGGGGCGCGTGTGCCACAGTCGGAGCTCAGACCTGTAGCTCGTGTGGTGACGCCCGGTCTCCACTGCTGACATGGCTCAGACCCTTTCGATCCGCTTCTCGCCGAACACCCCGTAGGGGCGGACGAGGAGCACGAGGACGAGGACGATGTAGGGGACGATCTCCGCCAGGCCCGGGTCCATGTAGCCGGACACGAACTGGGTGACGAGGCCGATCGTGAGTCCGCCCACGATCGTGCCGGGCACGGAGTCCAGACCGCCCATGATGACGACGGGGAACACGAGCAGGCCGAAGTTCACGATGTTCATCTCCACCGTCGTGACGTCCGCCAGCGTCACGCCCGCGATGAGGGCGGACACCGCCGCCAGTGCCCACGACAGGGCGAACACGCGGCGGACGGAGATGCCCACCGTCATCGCGGCCTGCTGGTCGTCCGCCACCGCGCGCATCGCGACGCCGTGCCGGGACTTCTGGAAGAACCACGTGAGGAGGATGAGGACGACGGCGCAGATGACGATCGCCCACAGGCGGTTGACCGGGACGCTGCCGCCCAGGATGTCGACGGAGCCGCGCGGCAGGATGGGCGGCATGGACCGCGGGTTGGTGCCGAAGAACATCTGGACGATCGCGCTCAGCACGCTCGCCAGACCGATCGTCACCATGATGATCGAGATGTGGGCCTGTCCCACCATGGGTCTGAGGATGAAGCGCTCGACGACCACGCCCACGATGACGGCGACCAGCACGCCCACCAGCAGCGCCAGGACGATCGGCAGCTGCATGACGACGAACGCGGTGTAGAAGGAGTAGGCGCCGATCAGCAGGAACTCGCCCTGCGCGAAGTTGATGACGCCGGTGGCCTTGTAGATGAGGACGAAGCCCAGCGCGGCGAGCGCCAGGATCGCACCCTCGGACAGGCCGATGATGAGAAGGGTGACGAACGTGCTCATGCGCGACCACTCCAGACCTTGCGACGGGCTGAGCCCGCCGGCGGGGCGACATCGGTCAGGTCGATGTTGCGCAGCGGGATGCTGCGCTGGGCGACCGTGCCGTCCTGATACGTGATGCTCGAGGTGATGGTGACGCCGTCGCGGCCGCCCGCGAGCGCCTCGATGATGGGCGCGTACCTTTCGCCGACCACGTTCCGCCGGACCTTGCGCGTGCGCGTGATCTCGTCGTCGTCGGGGTCGAACTGCTTGTGCAGGAGCACGAACCGGCGCACCCGGATCCGCTCCATGAGGTCCTGGTTCGCCGTCGCGATGTCCGCGGCGACGAGGTCCTGGACCTCCGGCTTCGAGGCGAGGTCCGTGTAGGTCGTGAACGCGAGCCGCATGTGCTCCGCCCAGGCCCCCACGGTCGCGGGGTCGATCGTGATGATCGCGCACAGGGGGCTGTCCGCATCCGTCGCGTCCGCGCCCTCGAGGGTGGGACCGGAGAAGACGACGGCCTCCTCGACGTACGGGGAGAACTTCAGCTTGTTCTCGATGAAGGCGTGGGAGTACATCGTCCCGTCCTCCGCGAACACGACGTCCTTGAGCCGGTCGACGACGACCAGCTGCCCGGTGTCGTCGAGGTAGCCCGCGTCGCCCGTGCGCAGCCAGCCGTCCGGGGTGACGGTCTTCGCCGTCTCCTCGTCGTTGCGGTGGTACCCGCGGAACACGGCCGAGGACCGCAGCAGGATCTCCTGCCGGTCACCGAACCGCAGTTCCGTCGCCGGCAGCGGGACGCCCACGGAGTCGAACGAGATCTCCTCGTCGCGGTGGAGGACGGCGATGCCGCAGATCTCCGTCTGCCCGTAGATCTGCTTGAGGTTGACGCCGATCGCGTGGAAGAACCGGAACACGTCCGGGCCCAGCGGCGCACCGCCGGTGTAGCCCCGCTTGATCCGGGTGAGTCCCAGCTGCTCGCGGATGGGACGGGTCGCCACGAGGTCCGCGAGGACCCCCGCCGCCCGCAGGCCGGCACCGGGGCTGCGCCCCTCGTTGCGCGCGGCCGCGATGCGGTCCATGACGGAGTAGCCCCAGCCGAAGATCGCGCGCTTGACGGGGCCGGCCTCGTCGATCCGCACCTGCACCTCCGTCAGCAGGGACTCCCAGATGCGCGGGGGCGCGAACATGACGTCCGGTCCGATCTCGCGCAGGTCGGAGCGCTGCGTGGAGGAGTCCTCCGGGAACGACACCGTGAAGCCCGCGTGCAGACCGCTGGCCACGGCCAGCATCTGCTCGCCGATCCACGCGAACGGGAGGGTGGACACGTAGCGGAACTTCGGGGTGATCGGGTCGATCTCCGTGAGCCGCGCGGCCATCGAGAGGAGGTTCGCGTGCGACAGCTCCGCGAGCTTGGGCAGCGAGGTCGTGCCGGAGGTCGTGCAGATGACGGCCAGGTCGTCCGGGCCGCACGCCTCGATCTGCTCGTCCAGCCACGCGCCGCGGGTCTCGACCGCCGCCCGGCCCGTGTCCTCGACGGCGGTGAACTCGCTGAGCATCGGATGGTCGTACTGCTCCAGTCCGTGCGGGTCGTAGTACACGATGTGCTCGACGACCAGGCGCTCGTCCGCAGCCGGATCGATCGCCAGCAGCTTGTCGACCTGCTCCTGGTCCTCCGCGACGACGACGCGGGCCCGCGCGACCGCCAGCACGTGCGTGAGCTCCGTGCCGATCGAGGTGGGGTAGATGCCCACGACGGCGGCGCCCAGCGACTGCGCGGCGAGCTCCGCGATGAGCCACTCCGGCCGGTTGTCCCCCAGCACCGCGACGATGTCGCCGCGCGTGACGCCCATGTCCGCCAGGCCCAGTGCGAAGTCGCGGACCCGGTCCCGGTAGGTGGCCCACGTCGTGGGCATCCAGATCCCGTAGCGCTTCTCCTGCATCGCGACCGCATCCGGGGTCGCGGCGGCGTGCGCGCGCAGCATCTGCGGCATCGTGCGGGTGATGTCGTGTCCCGGCCGCTCGATCGCGACGGCGCCCGCCGGGTCCGTGCCCGGGGCCTGCGCGCTCACGACGCGGCCCCCGCACCCAGGTAGGCCTCGACGACCCGCGGGTTGTCCATGACCTCGCGCGGCGTCCCGTCGCCGATCACGCGACCGAAGTCCAGCACCGTCACCCGGTTCGAGATGTCCATGACGACGTTCATGTCGTGCTCGATGAGGACGATCGAGACGCCGGCCAGCTCGTGGACGTCCAGGACGTAGCGGGCCAGGTCCTCCTTCTCCTCCGCATTCATGCCGGCCATCGGCTCGTCCAGCAGGAGCAGGGACGGCTGCATCGCCAGCGCGCGGCCCAGCTCGACGCGCTTCTGGATGCCGTACGACAGCATGCCCACCGGCTTCTGGCGGTGGGCCTGCAGCTTGAGCAGGTCGATGACCTCCTCGACGATCTCGCGGTGCGCGATCTCCTGGCGGCGGGCGGGGCCGAACCACAGCATCGAGGTGAGCACGTTGTGCTTCATGTGGACGTGGCGGCCCAGCATCATGTTCTCCAGCACCGTGAGGTGGTCGAAGAGCTCGATGTTCTGGAAGCTGCGGGCCACGCCCAGCCGCGCGACGCGGTTGGGCGGGAGGCTCGTGAGGGCGCGCTCGCGCACGTCCAGGTCCGCCACGTCCGCCACCGCCGTTCCCGAGGCCGCGCCCGGGTCCGCTGCCAGCCCGCCTCCGCGGGCCACGTCGTCGGCGACGTAGCGGAGCACGACGGATCCGGAGGTGGGCCGGTAGAGACCGGAGATGCAGTTGAGCAGGGACGACTTGCCCGCGCCGTTGGGGCCGATGATCGCGTGGATGGTCCCGGACTCCACGGTCATGTTCACGTCCGCCAGGGCGGTGACGCCGCCGAACCTCAGCGTGAGGTCCTCGACCCGCAGCAGCGGCTGCCCGGGCGGCATCGAGCTCCCGTTGAGTGAGTGTCTGTATGCGCGTGTTCGCACTGGATCTGCTCCTCGGAGTGGTCGTCGAGGTGCAGGGAGCATCCTCGCTTCCGGAAGTGACGGGTGTCACGTCATGCGATCAGAGTACGTTTCCACTATGCTGAACGCAATACCTGCATTCACGGAACTCGATTCCATACCGAAACGTGATGTCGGAGATCTGAGCGATGTGAGAGTCTCGGTGCAGTGCAGGCCGCAGCGACGTCCCCGTCCCTGCGGCGGACGGACGACGGACGGTGGTGTGCGGTGACCGATGGAGGTGCCCCCAAGGGTGGGCTGGGAACGATCCGCAATGCCACCCTGCTCATGGACCTGCTGGCGCGGAGCCCCCACCTCCACCAGCTCACGGACCTGGCCCAGCAGTCGGGTATGACCGTGCCCACGGTCCACCGGCTGCTGCGGTCACTCGTCCACGCGGAGTACGCCGTCCAGGACCCCACGACGTCCCGCTACGGCCTGGGACCCGCCGTCATGCGCTTGGCGGTGCACCACATGTCCGGCAGCCCGATCCTCTCCGCGCTCAACCCGTTCATGATCGGCCTGCGCGACCAGTTGCAGGCGACGATCGGCGTGCACGTGCTCATCCACGGGGAGGCCGTCTGCATCGACCAGGTCGAGGCGCAGGACCGCGGACCGTTCCGCCGTCCCCTCCACGCCGCGTGCGCCTGGGAATCCGCCGCCGGGCGCATCCTCGCCGCCCACGCGGACGACGAGGAGTGGGCACGGGTCGCCGCGGCGCGCCCGGACCTGCACGGACAGCGCGAGGAGTGGCGCACCGCTCCCCACCTCGTCTACGAATCGCCGGATCCCACGGCACCGGACGAGGTCGCCGTGCCCGTCTCCGCGGCGGACGGGACCGTCGTCGCCGCGCTCACGGCGGATCTGCAGCCGGCCTCGGACCCGCAGGTCGTCGCCGCGGCGCTGCTGCGCACGGCCGTCTCCGGAGGAAGGAGCATCCCCCATGCCTGAGCCCGCACCGTCCTGGCTGACGCAGCTGGCCCACGAGGTGCAGCTCGAATGGGAGAGTGTGCTCGACGCACTGGACTGGGAGACCCCGCCCCGCGCCGTCTGGGAGCCGCCCACGGCACCGGGCTCCGCGGGCGCCTGGTGCCCCGGCGGCTCGATCGACGTCGCCCGGAACCTCGTCCACCGGCACGCGGAGACCCACGGCGACCGCATCGCGATCCATTGGGAGGGTGAGCCGGGCGACCGCAGCAGCCTCACGTACGCGCAGCTGTCGCACGAGGTCGACCGCGCCGTGCGCGCGCTGCGCGGACTGGGCGTGGGCTCGCGGGACGTCGTCGCGCTGCACACGGGCTGGCTGCCGGAGACGGTCGTGACGATGATCGCGTGCATGAGCATCGGGGCCTCGTGGTCGATGCTGCCGGTCTCCCTCCCGTCGGAGGCGCTGGGACTGCGGATCGAGCAGCTGGCGCCCACCGTCCTCCTCACGCAGGACGGCGCGTGGCGCCGCGGTGCGGTCCTCCCGCTCAAGGCCCGTGCGGACGAGGCGCTGGCCAGCACCTCCAGCGTCGAGACGACCGTCGTCATCCGCCGCACCGGCATGGACGTCGCGTGGTTCCACGGGGACGTCTGGTACGCGGACCTGCTGGATTCGAGCGCTCCCGAGGCCCCGGTCGCCTCGACGGCGCTGCCGCCCGACCACGTGCTCTGCACCCGGCAGCAGGCATCCGGAGCGCCCACCGCCCGGCTCACCCAGCACACGGTCGCGGGCGTCCTCCTCCAGTCCGCCGCCGTGCACGCGACG
Organism: Brevibacterium senegalense; assembly: GCA_020743695.1. GTDB lineage: Bacteria > Actinomycetota > Actinomycetes > Actinomycetales > Brevibacteriaceae > Brevibacterium > Brevibacterium senegalense_A. The sequence goes on from DYUK01000177.1 coordinate 12,992, forward strand.
GTGCGGTCCGGACCGGTGTTCTGGTGTGCTGCGGACGTGTCGTGGGCGGTCTCCACGTGGCACGGCCTCATCGGCCCCCTCCTGTCCGGCGACACCGTCGTCGTCTATGAGGGCACGCTCGATGTGCCGGACCACCAGCGGACGCTCGACATCGTCGAGCGCTACGGCGTCTCGACCCTCGTCACATCGCCGTCCGTCATGCGCACGCTGCGGGACTGGCGGATCGAGGAGTCCATCGCCGCCCGCGGCGCCTCGCTCGCGCGCCTCATGACCGCCGGCGAGCCGGTGGAACCCGGACTGCGCGACTGGATGGAGCAGACCTTCGCGGCCGTCGACTGCCCGATCGCGGACGGGTGGGGCCAGGTCGAGCTGACCGGGATCGTCCTGGTGAACGGTCCGTCACCGCGGCTGGACTCCGCCCGCGTCGTCGCCCACGCACTGCCCCAGGATGAGCCGCCCCACGATGGGCTCCGCCAGGCCGGTCCGGGAGAGTCCGGCCAGGTCGTCCTGCAGTTGCCCACGCCCGGGTCGATCAATCTGGCGGAGCACCTCGACCGGGCCTGGGAGGCCGGGTCCGCAGACGCCCTCGTCGTGACGGAGGACGTCGTCGCCATCGATCCGGACGGGATCCCGCACTTCCGGGGACGGGCGGACGGGGTCGTCTCCGTGTCCGGTCAGCTCATCTCGCTGTCGGCCGTCGAGCAGGCACTCGAAGAGCATCCGTTCGTCACGCGCGCGCGGGCTCTGCGCGCCCACCGCGAGAACTCCGGCAGCACGATCGTCGCGTGCGTCGTCATCGACGGCGAGCCCAGCGACGCGGTCGCCCGTGACCTCATCGCGACGGTGAACGCGGAACTGGGCGGCTTGGCGCGTCCCCGGATGATCGTCTTCGTCGACCGCCTGGATCCGCCGCTGGAGCGCGCCGTGCTGGCACAGGCTCTCACGGCGCTCATCCCCTCACGGACGGTGTGGTCCTCGCGCGGCTGGGATGAGATCCGTGCGGCCGCACAGATGCCCCGTTCGGACTGACATTCGGCTCCGGCTGAGATTCAGCGGAGGACGACTGCTCCTCAGAGGAGGATGAGCGAGACGCCCAGGAGGATGAGCATCCCTCCGGCCACGGTGTCGACGACCAGCGGTCCGCGGCCCTTCGTGAGGAATCGTCCGACCCTGCGGGCGATGACGGACAGCAGCACTCCGTACACGAACATGCACGCGGCGACGGTCGCGAGCAGCAGCACGTGGTCGACGAATCCCGGGGCCGCGGGCAGGAACGGCGGCAGCAGGGCCAGGAAGAAGAGGCCCGTCTTGGGGTTCGTGAGCGAGGAGATGATGCCCGTCCGGAACACGACCGGCAGACGGGTGAGCGTCGGTGCGACCACCGGGACCCGGACTGCGACGGCGACGGAGGACGCAGTGCCGTCCGCGGCCTCGGGAGCGGTGTCGTCCGGCGTCGTCGCGGCGACCCGCCTGCGACCTGCGGTCGTCCCGCGCAGGGCCGCGCGGACGTGCAGGAGTGCGGTGGCGCCCAGGTAGACGAGGAAGGCGCCACCCACCCACGTGAGGACGACGCGGATGTCCGGGAAGCGCTGCAGCAGGGCGGCGACACCCGTGAGCGCCAGGATCGCCCAGACGAGCGTGCCCAGCGCCGCCGCGACGGAGTAGACGACGCCGGCCCTCAGCTGGTGCGCCGCGAAGCGCAGGGTGAGGAACGTGTCCGGCCCCGGGGTGAGGACGAGGATCGCGACTGCGCCCAGGAAGGCGACGTACTCGGCGCCGGTCATGCGTGCACCGGTCCCCGCCGGGCCCGGCCCCGCCAGGTCTGGACCTGCCGGGTTGCTGCGCTCCTGCTCATCCTCACCTCTGTTCCACCCGGCGCGGGTCCCTCCCGCGCATGGCCTGACCCAGCCCGCGTCGCGCGGGACGCGACGAACTCGGACAGGGCCTCACCCAGGATGGCGCACACGACCCTCAAGGAGAAGCAACGATCTCTTCATGATCATGAGGCAGAGCCTTACACTCGTCGCATGTGGGATCTGCAGCGATTGAGGATCTGGCGCGCGGTGGCCAGCACCGGCTCGGTAACGGCGGCCGCGCGCAATCTGGACTACTCGCCGGCCAGCGTCAGCCAGCAGATCATCGCGCTCCAGAGGTCCGTAGGGCTCCCCCTCTACCGACGAGCGGGGCGGGGCATCGAGATCACAGAGGCGGGCCGCCGGTTCGCGGAGGAGAGCGAGTCGCTCTTCGGGGAATCCGCCCGCCTGGACCGCGTCGTCGCAGAGATGCGTGCGCCTGCACTCGACCGGGTCGTCGTCGCGTGTCCGTCCTCCGTCGCGAAGGAGTGGATCCCCGCTGTGCTGCGCGACGCAGTGGCCCACCACCCGCACCTGCGTTTCGACGTCCTCACGAACGAACCCGTCCGCGGGGAACGGTCCACCCCGCCGGACCTGGATGTGACCGTGGTGCCCGGCGGGGAGACGCAGTCGGATGGGCGCACACACACGGGCGGCGGCTCCTCGGACGGTGGCGCGCCGCGGGCCGGACAGGCGCACCCGGGTGCGGGCGAGCTCCTCGCCGTGGACCCATATCAGCTGGTCGTCCGCCGTGATCATCCCGCTGCGACGCAGCAGACGGTGCGCGTCGCCGACCTGCGGGATCTCTCCCTGCTGGACCTCGACGTCGAGGGCAGCGTGTCCGGCGACGTCATGGACGACGCGGCTCGCGCCGCCGGCATCACCCCGCACCACGTGGCGCGTGCGGACGACCACTACGGGCTCCTCGCGATGGTGATGGCGGGGATCGGCGTCGCACCGCTCCCCCGCCTGGCGGCCCTCGACCTGCCGCCCAGCCTCGTGGCAGTGCCCCTGGTGGATCCAGAGCCTGTGCGCAGCATCGTCCTGCACTCCGACCCCGCGGCCCAGCACCACCCCCACATGACGGACATCCGCGCCGCGTTCCGCCGGGCGGCGCTGAGGTCGAGTTCGACTGCCCCAGGAGTCACGATTCACTGAGGTGCCCGCACACGCCCCTCCCGTTATTGAGGTGTCCGTACAGGCCCGGAAAGTCGCAGATCTCAGGCGTGTACGGACACCTCAACGGATGCCGGCCACGGTTCCGGCACGACACAACGACGCCGCCCGAGACCCCACTGGGGTCACGGGCGGCATCGTGTCAGTCAGTGCCGATCGCGGTTCTGGCCCGCGATCACGGGACTCACTTGTCCTCGGCGGCCTCCTGGGCCTCGTCGATCTGCGCGCCGGACTCGACGTCCGCCTCCGCAGCCGGGGCCTCGGCGGCCTCGGTCTCGACGACCTCGGTATCCTCGACGTCAGCAGCGGCGGCGGTGGCCTGCTCGGCCTCCTTCACCGTGGCCTGCTTGGGCGAGTAGGGCTCCAGCACCAGCTCGATGACGGCCATGGGGGCGTTGTCGCCCTTGCGCGGACCGATCTTCGTGATGCGGGTGTAGCCGCCCGGGCGCTCGGCGACGGCCGGAGCGATCGAGGTGAAGAGCTCGTGCACGATCCCCTTGTCGGAGATCGCACCCAGCACGCGACGGCGCGCGGCCAGGTCGCCCTTCTTCGCGAAGGTGACGAGGCGCTCCGCCACCGGACGCAGGCGCTTGGCCTTCGTCACCGTGGTGGTGATGGACTTGTGCTCGAAGAGCTGCGCGGCGAGGTTGTTGAGCATGATCCGCTCGTGCGCCGGGGAGCCTCCGAGGCGGTTTCCCTTGGTGGGAGTAGGCATTGTTCTGTCTCCTTGGAATTCTTAAGGCTGCGCGGGGCCGCCGCTCAGTACTGCTCGTCCTCGACGAACACGTCGTCGTCCACCGCGTCCTCGGACTCACCGAAGCCGGCGGGGCTGTCCTTGAGGTTGAGCCCCAGCTCGCCCAGCTTCTGCCGGACCTCGTCGATGGACTTCTGACCGAAGTTCCGGATGTCCATGAGGTCGGCCTCGCTGCGCGCCACGAGCTCACCCACGGTGTGGATGCCCTCGCGCTTGAGGCAGTTGTACGAGCGGACCGTCAGCTCGAGGTCCTCGATCGCGAGCGCCAGATCAGCGGCCATCGCGGCATCGACCGGCGACGGGCCGATCTCGATGCCCTCGGCCTCGACGTTGAGCTCGCGCGCCAGGCCGAACAGCTCGACGAGCGTCTTGCCGGCGGACGCGAGGGCGTCGCGGGGGACGATCGACGGCTTCGTCTCCACATCGATGATGAGGCGATCGAAGTCCGTGCGCTGCTCGACACGGGTGGCCTCGACCTTGTACGACACCTTGAGCACGGGCGAGTAGATCGAGTCGACCGGGATCCGGCCGATCTCTGCGTCCGCGTTCTTGTTCTGGGCTGCGGACACGTAACCGCGGCCGCGCTCCACCGTCAGCTCGATGTCGAGACGACCGGTGTCGTTGAGCGTGGCGATGTACAGCTCGGGGTTGTGGATCTCCACACCGGCGGGTGCGGAGATGTCCTCGGCCGTGACCGCTCCCGGGCCCTGCTTGCGCAGGTACGCGACGACGGGCTCGTCGAACTCCGACGAGACGACCAGCGACTTCAGGTTGAGGAGGAACTCGGTGACGTCCTCCTTGACCCCCGGCACCGTCGAGAACTCGTGCAGGACTCCGTCGATCCGGACGCTCGTGACCGAGGCGCCGGGGATGGACGAGAGCAGGGTGCGACGCATCGAGTTGCCGAGGGTGTAGCCGAATCCGGGCTCCAGCGGTTCGATGGTGAACCGCGAGCGGCGCTCGGAGACGACCTCTTCCGTGAGCGTGGGGCGCTGTGCAATGAGCACGTGGGCTTCCTTTCAGCGAACATCCGCCATATGACGTTCGCGGGCATTCGAGAGCACGCGAGGGGTTCGTGCTCGAAACGCTGGCTGGTGGAGGTCCGATCGTTACGACCGCCGCCGGGGACTTGAGTCACCGGCGGCGGAGCACCGATCGGGGAGGATCAGCCGCGCCGACGCTTGGGCGGACGGCAGCCGTTGTGCGGGGTGGGGGTGACGTCCTGGATCGTGCCCAGCTCCAGGCCGGCGGCCTGGAGGGAGCGGATCGCGGTCTCGCGGCCCGAGCCCGGGCCCTTCACGAAGACGTCGACCTTCTTGAGTCCGTGCTCCTGCGCGCGGCGAGCGGCGGACTCGGCCGCCATCTGCGCGGCGTAGGGCGTCGACTTGCGCGAACCCTTGAAGCCCACCTCACCGGACGAAGCCCAGGAGATGACAGCACCGGACGGGTCCGTGATGGACACGATGGTGTTGTTGAACGTGGACTTGATGTGCGCCTGACCGGCGACGACATTCTTCTTGACGCTGCGACGCGTCTTGCGTGCTGCTGTGCGTGACTTGGGAGGCATATTCCTGGAAACTCCTGATCGATCCTGAGGGGATTACTTCTTCTTACCGGCCACGGTGCGCTTGGGGCCCTTGCGGGTGCGCGCATTGGTCTTCGTGCGCTGTCCGCGCACGGGAAGGCCGCGACGGTGGCGGAGGCCCTCGTAGGAGCCGATCTCGACCTTGCGGCGGATGTCGGCGGACACCTCGCGGCGGAGGTCGCCCTCCACCTTGAAGGTGCCTTCGATGTAATCGCGGAGCTGCACGAGCTCTGCGTCGGTCAGGTCTTTCACACGGGTCGACGGGTCGATGCCCGTCTCCGTCAGGGTCTGGCGCGCACGCGTGCGGCCCACACCGTAGATGTATGTCAGGGCGACAACGACCCGCTTCTCACGGGGGATGTCGACTCCGGCAAGACGTGCCATCTGTTCTTCCTTCTGGTTGTTCCGGAGGTGCTGGTGCAGACCCGATCCGGCAGTTTCACTGCGGGTCCCCGGCCTCCGACCGGGGGTGTCGTCCCGCGCCTGCCCGATCCGATGGATCGTGCGGGGCGGGGGGCGGGGTCTGCGTGGGTGTGCGGCTCACGACCTCGGTCGTGACACCAGATCTGTCCGAAGCGGGACGATCAGCCCTGACGCTGCTTGTGGCGCGGGTTCTCGCAGATCACCATGACACGGCTGTGTCGACGGATGACCTTGCACTTCTCGCAGATCGGCTTGACGCTGGGCTTCACCTTCATAGCTGTTCCTTCTTCCACCGCGAATGCCCCGGGATGCCCCCGGGGCTGCGCCTGCGAAATCGTCGAAGCGATCTTCTGCTTACTTGTACCGGTAGACGATCCGACCGCGCGACAGGTCGTAGGGCGAGAGCTCCACGACGACGCGGTCCTCCGGCAGGATGCGGATGTAGTGCTGACGCATCTTGCCCGAGATGTGAGCGAGAACCTTGTGGCCGTTGGTCAGTTCGACCCGGAATGAAGCGTTGGGGAGCGCCTCGACGACAGTCCCCTCGATCTCGATGACCCCTTCTTTCTTGGCCATGTGTGTTCTCACCCTCGATTTCCCGCGGTCGCACCGCGTGTCATTCGTTCGTTGCGGGGCGTGAGCCCCTCGTCGACCGGCAGCCTGTCCGTCCGCGCCCCTGCATCCGTCGTGTCACGGTGATCTGGGTATACTCCCCACAGATCGAGCCGCAGACGGCGTGCACAGAGGTCCCGTGGTCACAGGCCAAGAGAACACTCTACAGCAGTGCGCGCGCATACGCCACATCGCGACGACCGCGCAAGGCGGACACGCCGGAGGGATCACCATGCCAGTCTCCCGAGTCCCCCTCCTGGCGGAGCGCGCCCTCCCGGACCTGGTGGATCCACTGGCCGGCCCTGCGGATCGCGCTGCGGCCTCGCGCCTCATCGACCGGGCGCAGTCGACGTCCCTCACCTCCCTGCCCCTGCACAGGGCCGTCGCCGAGGCCGTCCTCCGGTTCCTGGAACCGGCCCCGGGTGCGCGGCTGGTCCGGTCCCTCACCACCGCCGAGGTCGCCCCACCAGCACAGCCGACCCGCACGGTGGCCCGTCTGCTGGCACGGGTGCCGGGCCTCGAGCCGCTGCCGCGCGGACCGCAGGTGTTCGAGCATGTCACCGTCCGCGCGACCGCGCCTCGCCGCAGGCGCGCCCGCCAAGGACGCCTGGGCGACTGCTGGCTCATCGCCGTCCTGGATGCCTGCGAGTCCGTCTCACCCGGCTTCCTGGACCGGCTGGTCACGCCCGTCCCGGTGGAGGACGGGCTGTGCGCAGACTCCGCGGAGTCGTCGGGGATCGTCCGCCGAGACTCGGCTGACGTCGACCTCGTCGCGATCGATCTCACACTCCCCCGCGTGCCGATGCCGGGTCTGCGGCGCATCCCGTTCCTGCCGGTGCGGCGGACGTCGGTCATCGTGAGCACGCGGGTGCCGCTGCGGCACCGTGCGGGCGACACCCGGCTCAAGGCCTCCGTGGCCTCCCTCGTGGAGAAGGCCGCGGTCGTCGCGTGGTCCGACGGCTCGTACCGGCGTCTGCAGAACGACTTCGCGGGCATCGGCCTGCTGCTCACGACCGGCAGGTGGAGTCCTGCCCGTCCGGTCCCGCGCACCGTCGAGGCCGTGGGCGGCTGGCTGGAGGAGGGCAGACCCGTCGTACTCTCGACCCTCAGGCGTCCCGGCGGTTCGTTCGAACTGGACCGCGAGGACGGCGAGGGCACCGTCGCCTTCATGGATGCGCACGTCTACGTGGCGCGTAGGGTGCTGCGCTGCGATGAGACCGGTCGCGCGGGTGCCGGGCATCCGCTGCGTCTGCACGTCCACAATCCGGTAAGCGGATCCGAGTCCCGCCGCCGGCGTCGCACTGACCTGTACCTGTCCGCGCAGCAGATGCGGCGGGCCTTCATCAGCGCGAACGTGGGGCCGGTGCTGCGCGGAGCGTGACGCGGTGCGTTTCGCGGTCCCGGTTCCGCGCACACGGGCATCGTCGTGCCATGTGCACGAGACCGCACACCGGACGGCGGCGTCACGCGTCGTGGGCCCGGGTGAGGGTCCCGATCTCCTCGTCCCTGCTGTTGAAGACGTGCAGGGTGTCGCCGTCGACGCGGACTTTTGCGGCCCCGCGCAGCCACGTATCGACACCCGGGCAGGCGCGGAGCGTGCTGGGGCCGCGACGGATCGTGGCCGTGTCACCGTCCGGGCGATAGGAGCCGCCCACGCCGTTGCAGCCGTCGGAGCCGGACAGCTGCCCCTCCCCCGGGTTCGTGAAGGGCCGGGACTCCCCCTCCGGCACGAGGTCCCCGAAGGACAGGAAGGCGTTCGCGGGATCCTGGGCGTTCCAGCGTCCCTGGACCTGCGGTGTCGGGTCTGCCATGTGCTCTCTCTCCTCGCTCGATCGGCGCCCCGGAGCGGGGCGCGCGCCTCCCACGGTACAGCCGGAAGGAACGCCGCAGGGGGTGCAGGATCGTGTCCGATCCTGCACCCCCTGCGGGCTGCTGCGGTGACGCTCAGCGCGTCACTGCGTCAGTGCCTTGCGCTCAGGCCTGGCGGCGGCGTGCCACGTAGACCAGCGCGCCACCCAGGGCGACCAGTCCGGCTGCGCCGGCGACCAGCGGAGCCACGGTCGAACCGGTGCGGGGCAGGTCCTCGCCGCCGTCACCCTCGTCGCCGTCACCCGATCCCTCGACGACGCTGAAGGAGCCCTCGAGGGTCTCCGTCTCCGTCGTCGCGACGACCGAGTAGTCGCCCACGTAGGCCGAGGCGTCCGCGGTGGGCAGACCCCACACGCGCGAGGAGGCGACGCCGTCCTCATCCGCCGTGACCGTGATCGACTTGGCGGGCTCGTCCGCCGCGTCTGCCGCCGGGGCAGCGCCGGAGCCGGCGTTCGCAGCGTCGCCACCCGCGTAGGTGTCGAAGGTGACCTCGGAGCCGGGCTCCACGTCCGTCACCGTGTAGGTGACGCCGCGGTCGTCCTCGATGGCCTGGTCCTCGTCCTCGGCGATGAAGCGCTCTGCGGCGATCTCCTGCGGATCGACGGCCAGGGCCGGGTCGACGTCCGCGTCATCCGTCTCCGTGGGAGTGGGCGACGAGGTCTCCGTCTCCGTGGGGGTCGGAGTCGGCGTCGGGGTCTCCGACGGCTCCTCGGTGGGCTCCTCGGAGCCCTCCGTCGTCTTGATCTCGTAGTCACCGGGGAGGTGGGTGAGACCCTCTGCCAGCTCGGCGGTCCACAGCATCGCGGGGCTACCCGGCGCGATCGCATCCGCGTCGATGCCGCCCGAGACGACGCCCACGGCCTTGTCGCCCATCATGACGGTACCGCCGGAGTCGCCGCCGCCCACCGGGGTCTCGGAGGCGAAGCCGTACACCATGTACTGGTTGCCCGCATCGTCCGTGACGGGTGCGTAGCCATCGACGATGCCGCCGACGGAGACGTTGCCGTACTCCTCAGCGTCCCAACCGATGTCGCCGCTCGTCTTGCCGGTGGTGCGGCCGGAGTGGAAGACCTCCTTGCCGATGTCGTCCGTCGTGACGTCGTGGACGCCCGTGATCGAGGTCGTGTCGGAAGCGAGGTCATCGCCCTCTGCGGACGCGTCGCTCCAGGTCGCGGCCTCACCGATCAGGTTGAAGCCGGCGGACTCGTCGACCGTGATGACGGCGAAGTCCTGCATCTGCGCCGGGTCCAGGTCGCTCTCGTCCTGGACGTCGCCCAGGACGGCCGGGCCGTACTGCGAGTGCGTGAACGTACCGAGCTTGCGGGACTCGTCCCACTCCGCGGTCTCGTAGCTGTCCGTGACAGCGTTGGAGGTCGAGGGGCGCTCGACGTACACGTCGTTGCCCTCTTCGCTGCAGTGGCCGGCCGTGATGATCGCGTCCTCGCCGTCCGGTCCCGTCGCGGGGAAGCCCACGGAGCACAGGCCGTATCCCTGCGCGCCCGCCACGACGTAGCCTGCACCGGCCACGACGTCGTCAGGGGCGCCGCCCTCCCACGTGGGGCCGGCCTTGTTCTCCGAAGGAACGGGCGAGGAGGAGTAGGTATCGCCGACGGGCTGGACGACGAGGTCCTCACCCGTGGTGTCCTCGGCGAGTGCCTGCGCGGGCTCGAGGGCCTCCTGGACCTCCGTGTCCTCGATATCCTCGACGCTCGTGACGTCCGCGGGGACGACAGCCTGCACGACGATCGTGCCGTCCGCGCCGTGACCGATCGCAGCGATCTTGTCCGAGGAGGTGAAAGCCTCCGCTGCGACCGTCTTGAGGTCGCCTGCCGGTGCCGCCGAGGCGGGCCCGGCGATCATCGCGCCGCCGAAGCCCAGAGCGACCGCTGCGCTCAGAGCGACGAAGCGCTTGCCCGTGGTGGGGTGTGCCATTCGTTCATCCTTCTGCTTCACGTGGATACGGAGCGCGCGCACGCACACTCCGTGCGGGCGACTCGCCAGTCCGACTCTTCCAGACGAGTAGGACTTATGACACTTCTGTTCGTTGTGGTCACCGAATGGTCACGGCCGAGACCGTCACGTGACAGTCCCGGCCGTGGAGGCGCAGTGCGGAGTTCAGTCGAGGGCAACGGGCGTGACGCCGTAGGGCGCCAGCCTCTCCGCTCCCCCGTCCTCTGCCGTCAGCACCCAGATGCCGCCCGCGTGGCGGGCGACCGAATGCTCCCAGTGGGAGGCACGCGAGCCGTCGACGGTCACGAC
>DYUK01000178.1 GCA_020743695.1 Brevibacterium senegalense
CCGGCCGGATCGACCGGGTCGTCCAGGCGATGCGGGTGCGACGAGACGAGGGGGCGGCGATCGTGGTGGCCACCCACAGCAGTGACCTGGCCGCACGCACCGCGGACCGCACCGTCACGCTGACGGCGCGCGCATGAGCGGCTCGCGGCTCTCCGCCGCAGGGCGGATCTGGCGATCCGGGCGCGGCACATCCCCCGCCACCCGGGCCTCCGCGCTCTACGCGGCCGTGCTGGTGTGCGGAATCGTCATCGTGCCGCTCGTCCGTGCGCTGGTTCTGGCGGCGGACAGCGCTGAAGGGATCGTGCTGTTGTCCTCGGCGCACGCACCCGGCGCGGTCGCGCTCGTCACCGCTGCCCTGTGGGCCGGCGCCCTGCTGGTGGGGCGGAATCGGGGACCCGCTCTGCTGCCGCCGTTCCTCCTGCACGCACTGACGAGCAGCGATCTGCGTCGGTCCGAAGTGCTGCGTAGCCCCGTCCTCCGTTCCCTCGCCGTCCTCGGCGCGGTGTGCTCCGGCGCCGCGGCCGTCGCGGGAACGACGCTGCTGAGTCACGGGCTGGCCTCCCTCGGAGGCGTCGCGGTCTTCGTCATGGCGGGCGGAACTGCGGGGGAGGTGACGGCACTGCTGTGGCTGACCGGGCAGGTCTTCCCCCGCGCAGCGGTCCCGAGCGCGCTGACCGTCCTCGCCCTGGCCGTACTGGGATTCGCGGGGTGTGTGCCGGCCGCTTTGCTGCCGTGGGACTGGGTGGGCGCGACGTACCCGGTGGCCGAGCCCGGCCTCGCGCCACTGGTCGGCATCCTGCTCCTCACGACCGCGTTCGCGGCCCTGGTTCCCGTCCTGCTCGACCGACTCAGCGCGGCGCAGCTGATCGAGCAGGCGGAGAGGTGGCGTCTCGTCACCGCCTTCTCCTCCTCCCTTGATGCCCGATCCGCCCAGTCGGTCTACGACACGGGACCGCGGTGGGGCAGACGGATCCGCGCGATCAGGTCGGGGAAGCGCCGGTGGTCGACGTTCATCATCCGCGACGCGGTGGGGCTGCTGCGCACGCCGGGCCGCTCCGCGGGCGCGCTCGTGGCCGTCGCGGCCACGGGGGTCCTGACGGTGCTCGCGGTCACCGCGGGGACGGCCGACATCCTGCTGTGGGCCGTCGCCGGCCTGATGATCCACACGGCGAGCGGTCCTCTCAGCACCGGTCTCCAGCACGCTGCCGATGCGGCGGGGGATCTGCCGCTCTACGGCATCGGCGACGCCCTCCTGGTCCTGTTCCACGCACTCTGCCCGCTCGCAATCCTCATCATCGTCCCCACCGCTGCCGCGGCCTGCACGGCGCACCTCGGGGGAGTGCCGGTGGGGAGCGCCGTCGTGTCCTCCGGCGCGCTGGGGGTCCTCGCACTGGCGCTGCGACTCTGCAGTGCCCTCAAGGGTCCGTTGCCGCCCGGCCTCCTCGCACCGGTCTCCACTCCTGCCGGGGATCTGAGCGCGGTCGGGCCGGTGCTGTGGGCCCTGGATGAGGCGGGTCTGGCGATCTGCGGGGCGCTTGCCCTCGCGGTCCTGCCCGCCGCGCCGTTGCCGTTCATGCTCATCGTCGCCGGAACTGCGGCACTTCTCTCCGTCCGCTGGAGGCGACGGCGATGAGACGGACCGCACGTCCGGTCACAGGACTCGACCTGCTGCGCTGCCCCGATCGGTGAAGGCCAGGTCCATCCCGTCCTCGCCGGGTTCGTCCAGGGCCGGATCGCGCCGGAGCCCCGCGTGGAGCGCGACTCGCTGCGAGGCGATGTTGTCCGGCCGCACGCGGGCCAGGACCGTCGACTCCGGCCGGTGCGCGGTGACCCAGGCGACGACGGCGCGCGCCGCTTCCGTCGCATATCCGCGGCCCCACATCTCCGGACGGAACCGGTAGAGGAGGTTGAGGACCGGCATCCCCGCCGCCGTCATGCGCTTGACGCCGCAGTAGCCCACGATCGCGGTGTCGCCGTGCTCGCGCACGCACCAGTACCCGAACCCGTGGTCGTTCCAGTGACTCCGCCAGCGGGCGACGAGTCGCCGGGCCTCGGGCAGGTCCTCCACGTGATCCGAGGGGTTGTGCACGGTCGTCCTGGGATCGCCCGCGATCGCGAGGATCGACGGCGCATCCTCCACCCGTGGGGCGTCGAGGGTCAGTCGTGCCGTGGTGAGTGCCGGGCGGCGCCCGGGCGCGGTGTCGGTGTGCTGCGCGTCCACTGACCCGGCCCTCGCCGTCTCACACCGTCGCGGTCCCCTGGAAGACGACCGAGGTCGCCCCGCCCACCCAGATGTCGTCGCCCTCGCGGTCGATCGAGATCCGGCCGGCCCGCCCCAGCCGCGTGCCCTGCGCCGCGGTGTAATGCTCCGGCGCCTGCCCGGTGCGGATGAGCCACTGGGCCAGCGAGGCGTTGAGGCTGCCGGTGACCGGGTCCTCGGCCACCCCCACGCCGGGCACGAACGCCCGCACCTCGAACTGCGCCGAGGCCCCGGCCGGGTATGCGCCGATGACGCCCACCTTCGCATCCGGTACCGCGGAGAAGTCCGGCTCCAGATCCAGGACGTCCTGCGC
>DYUK01000179.1 GCA_020743695.1 Brevibacterium senegalense
GGCACGCACGCGCCCAGGACGACGTCGGAGTGCCCGGCCAGGTACTTCGTGACGGAGTGGACGACGACGTCCGCACCCACGGACAGGGGACGCTGCAGGAGCGGGGTCGCGAAGGTGTTGTCCGCGACGACGAACGCGCCCCGGCTGTGCGCGGCTTCGACGAGCGCGGGCATGTCCGCGACCTCGAGCATGGGGTTCGTGGGCGATTCCAGCCACAGCATGACGGGACGCGGGTGCTCGCGGTCCGCTGTGGCCCGCTGCGCCTCCGTGAGCGCCTCGACCACCTGCCGCGTGTCCGCGATGTCGACGGTGACGAGGTCGAAGCGTCCGGTCGCGGCGGTCTCCTGGGCGCCCAGCAGCGCACCCTGGTACGTGTGCGCCGGCATGACGACAGTGCCGCCGGGGGCCACGAGGTCCAGTGCGGACGCGATCGCCGCGAGGCCGGAACCGTAGAGCAGACCCGGCACCTGCGCGCCCTCGAGGTCCGCCAGCGCCTCCTCGAAGGGATCCCACGTGGGGTTCGAGTAGCGGCCGTATCCGCGCGAACCGCTGGCCACTGCACCGGTGCCCACGTACGTGGAAGAGAGGGTGATGGGCGGATTCACCGGCGCGTCGTCCTCCTGCGGGGGCCGTCCCAGCGAGACGACGCGGGTGGAGGGCTTGAGTCCGGGGCCGTGGTCTGCGCTCATGGCCACATGCTAGACCTGCGCCCGCACCCATCCGTCGGCGGCCGGTCGCAGGACGTCATCGGCGCCGGTCCGCTAGGCTACCCTGCGGCGTCAGCGCCGACCCGAAACCCCATTCCCCGAGGAATCATGACAGCACAGATCATCGCACTGGCGATCTTCATCGCCCTCTTCGCCCTGGGCGCCATCCGCGGAGTGCACATCGGTGTGCTCATGTTCGCAGGCGCCGCGGGCACCGCGCTCCTGCTCACCGACATGCCCCTGGACGATGTGGTGGCAGGCTTCCCGCTGTCGATCATGGTGCTCCTGGCGGGCGTGACCCTCTTCTTCGCGATCGCCCAGCTCAACGGGACGATCGACAAGCTCATCGACCGGGCCCTGGCGAAGGTGGGGTCGAACACCCTCCTGCTGCCGCTGGTCTTCTTCGTCATCACCGGCGCGATCGCGTCAATGGGCGCTCCGCTGGCGGGCCTCGTCATGATGCCCGTGGGCATGCAGGTGGCACGCCGCTACGGCGTCGACTACGCGCTCATGGGCCTGTCCATGTGCTTCGCGATCGGTGCCGGCGGCTTCGCCCCCACGAGCCTCTACGGGATCGTCACCTACTCGACCGCGCACGGTGCGGGCATCGAGCTCAACCCGTTCCTGCTGTTCGGGATCGCGATCGTCACCTACCTGCTCATGCTGACCTTCTCCTACTTCGTGTGGGGCCGCGGCTCCCGCTCCGAAGCCGCACGCACCGCGGCAACGGCCCACCGGGACTCCACCGTCCTCACCCGCGGAGGCGCGTCGACCGCGGCCGTCGAGTTCGGCGAGGGCGACGATGACGACGCCCGCTTCAGCGCGGAGGATGCGACGTCGGAGGCATCCGCGGACTCCGCGGCCCCCTTCAACTCGGAGCAGATCGCGACGGTGCTCGCGATCATCGTCCTCCTGGCCTCGGTCGTCGTCATCGCCGCGGTGGGCGGCGATCCGGACATCGGCGTCCTGTGCTTCGGCCTGTCCGCGATCCTCCTGCTGCTCAAGCCGCAGCGGGCGAAAGAGGCGGTCGTCCGCATCGACTGGTCGACCGTCCTGCTGGTGGGCGGGATCATCACGTTCGTGGGCGTCCTCGAGACGATGGGCGCCGTCGAGCTGCTGGGCGACGGCGCGAAGGCGCTGGGCTCGCCGCTCATCGCCGCGTTCGCACTGTGCCTGGTGGGTGGCCTCGTGTCCGCGTTCGCGTCGACCACCGGCATCCTCGCCGCACTGGTCCCGCTGGCGCTGCCGCTCGTCGCGGACGGCAGCCTGCCCGGCTGGGCGCTCATCGCCGCGCTGGGCGTGTGCTCCGCCGTCGTCGACGTCTCGCCGTTCTCCACCCTGGGCGCCACCGTCGTCGCGACCGCACCCGGCGAGGAGAAGGACCGGCTCACGAGCGTCCTCCTGCGCTTCGGCCTCTCCATGGTCGTCGTGGGCCCGCTCCTGCTGGTGGGCGGCCTGGTCGTCCCCGCGATGATCGCGGGCTGACCCGGCCGCACGCGGACGTGCGCGAGGAGCCCTGACCAGTGATCGGTCAGGGCTCCTCGCGTCACCGCGTGCTCAGTCCAGCGGTTTCTCCAGCACGACGAACTCCAGGTCGTCGCGCTGGGGCAGGCCGAACTGCTCCTGCCCGTACGGGAACGGCTCCCGCTCCCCCGTCAGCGCATAGCCGCGGCGCTCGTAATAGGCGATGAGGTCCTCCCGCTGCCGGATGACGGTCATCCGCATGCGGTTCGCACCCCAGCGTGCGCGCGCCTCGTCCTCCGCCGCGGCCATGACGCGTCTGCCGACCCCGCCGCCCTGCCGCCGCGGGTCGACCGCGAAGGTCCCGAAGTAGGCGACCCCGTCCCCGCGGTCCTCCAGCTGCACACAGGCCAGCGGCCGGCTGTCCGCGTCAGTCCCCTCCTGCTGGAACAGGAGGACCACCGCGCCCGAGGCCCCCACCATCTCCGCTGCCATCCCGGCATCCAGCCGCTGGCCGGCCAGGAGGTCCGCCTCCGTCGTCCAGCCAGCCCGGGAGTCCTCACCCCTGTAGGCGGATTCGACGAGGGCGACGAGGGCGGGAACGTCCGCGGGACCGGCGGCGCGACGGGTGAGGGAGCCGGCGGCGGCTTGTGCCTCCGTCACGACCGGTCCTCCTGCAGCTGGGCCAGCACGTCCGCCAGCACGAGCGCGTGGTTCTGCTCCTGGTCCTTCGCCCCGTACAGCAGGACTAGGAGGGACTCGTCGGAGTCCGCGAAGCGGTCCAGCAGCGCGCCGGGGGCCTCGGACTCCCGCAGCTCCTTCCGGTACGCCTGCGAGAAGTTGTGGAACGTGAGGTCACCGTCGTGGAACCGCTTCCGGAGTTCCGGGGACGGAGCGACGTCCTTGTCCCACTCGTCGTGTTCGAGGGTGTCCTTCGCAATACCGCGGGGCCACAGCCGGTCGACCAGGACGCGGTAGCCTGCAGGCTGGTCGTCGTCGTAGACACGCACGATGATGATGTCAGTGCTCATACCTCCACGCTACGCCCGTGCACGGACGCGGGCGGCCCCGGCGTCCTGCGGACAGCCTGTGAGACGTCCCTGAGAAGTGTGGCGCAGGGCACGTACACTGGCATCCGTCCGGGACTCACCGTCCACTCACTAAGGAGACGCCGTGGATCTTTCCCCGATCATCGAGAAGCTCAACACAGGACTGTTCATCAACGGACAGTGGCGCGACGCCGAGGGCGGCCGCACCCTGGAGGTCCGCAACCCCGCCACGGGGCAGGTCATCACCACGATCGCCGACGGGTCCGAGGCGGACGCACTCGACGCGATCCACGCCGCCCGCGATGCGCAGGCCGACTGGGCCGCGACCGCACCCCGCGAGCGCGCGGAGATCCTCCGCCGCGCCTTCGAGCTCCTGACCGAGCGCGCGGACGACATCGCCGCGATCATGACGGCGGAGATGGGCAAGCCGCTGGCCGAGGCCAAGGGCGAGGTGGGCTACGGAGCCGAGTTCTTCCGCTGGTTCTCCGAGGAGGCCGTCCGCATCAGCGGTGACTTCACCCAGTCGACGGATGGGAAGAACCGCCTCATGATCTCGCGCGAGCCCGTGGGCCCGTGCATCCTCATCACCCCGTGGAACTTCCCGCTGGCCATGGGCACACGCAAGATCGGCCCGGCGATCGCCGCCGGCTGCACGATGGTGCTCAAGCCCGCGCAGCTCACCCCGCTCACCTCCTTCATGCTGGTCGACGCACTGCGCGACGCCGGTCTGCCGGACGGCGTCCTCAACGTCGTCACCTCGTCCTCCGCCCGCCGGGTCGTGACCCCGTGGATGGAGTCCGGCATCGCCCGCAAGATCTCCTTCACCGGGTCGACGGAGGTGGGCGTCAACCTCATGAAGCAGGCTGCGGACACCGTCATGAAGACCTCGATGGAGCTGGGCGGCAACGCACCGTTCCTCGTCATGGACGATGCGGACATCGACGCGGCAGTCGAGGGCGCGCTGCTGGCGAAGATGCGCAACAACGGCGAGGCGTGCACAGCCGCCAACCGCATCTACGTGCAGAAGGGCGTGGCGGAGGAGTTCTCCCAGAAGCTCGCGGAGCGCATCGGCGCCATGAAGGTGGGCAACGGGCTGGACGAGGGCACGCAGCTGGGCCCGCTGGTCGATCAGGACCAGCTGGACAAGGTCGCGGAGCTCGTCGACCAGGCCGTCGAAGCCGGCGCCACGGTCCTGACCGGCGGGAAGAGGATCGAAGGCGACGGCTACTTCTACGCCCCGACCGTCCTGTCGGACATCCCGGAGGACGCGACGCTGCGCGTCGAGGAGATCTTCGGCCCCGTCGCCCCCATCGTCACGTTCGAGACGGACGACGAGGGCATCGAGCTGGCCAACAGCACGGAGTACGGCCTGGCGGCCTACCTGTTCTGCCGTGACATCCAGCGGTCGATGCGCCTGTCCGAGCGCATCGAGTCCGGCATGATCGGCCTCAACACGGGCCTCGTGTCGAACCCTGCCGCACCGTTCGGCGGAGTCAAGCAGTCCGGCCTGGGTCGCGAGGGCGGCTCGACGGGCATCGACGAGTACCTCGAGACGAAGTACGTCGCGCTCCCCCGCCTCACCTGAGCCGGGCGGCTGTCGCGGCGCGGGAGCGACCGCACGGACGCGTGAATGAGGGAGGTCCCCCACCCATCGGGTGGGGGACCTCCCTCATTCAGCCCTTCAGCGGCTCAGCGCATCGGGCCTCTGCCGCGCATCAGGCCGCGCGTCTCCTCAGGCCCGGCGGCGGGCCAGGATGTCGCCCAGCTGTGCAGGTTCCGCGGTGCCGCGACCGCCCGTGCCCTGCCCGCGCGTGCCGTCGGCGGCGGGTGCGCCGCTGCCGCGGATCGCGGTGCGGCCGTGGCCCAGCGGACCGTCCTCGGTGCGCGGTGCCGCCGCATCCGCGAGTGCGGGGCGATAGCCCAGCTCCTCCGCGAACTGCTCGGCGAGTGACTCCTTGTCCGCGGGTGTGAGCGAGTACGAAGACGCGTCCGCGACGACCGGTGCAGGCTCTGCGGGTGCGGCGGGCTCGGCCTCGACGTAGCGGGGCACGGGCAGGACCGACGGCGTCCACTCCCCCGGGCTGCGACGACGGGCCAGCGTCTCGGCGACGGTGAGGCCGTCCTGCTGCGCGGAGCCCGCGAACACCGACCGCGTCCGCGGTGCCGGTGACGCCGAGGCCGCAGTCGCCTGCTCCTCGGCCGTCCGGCCGTCGGTGGTCCGGTCTTCCGACGTCGTGTCCTCTGCTGCCTGGTCCTCTGCCGACGCGTCGGCATCCGTGAGGTCGTGTGCCGGTCCGACAGCCGTGGTCAGGTCCTCAGCGGCCCGGCCGGCCGGACGCTCGTCGGACGCCGGCGCGGCCTCGGTGGTCGGGTTCGTCTCGGGTGTGTGCGCGGCCGCCGTCTCGCGGACGATCGGCAGGTCCGCCGTGATCGGCTCGGCGTCCAGGTCCGCCGCGGTCAGGCGCTCGCGCTGCGGTGCGGACGTCCGTGCGGATGTGCGGGCAGCCTCGGCGGGTCGTGCGGGACCGGTCGTGCGTGCGGGAGTCCGTGCCGGACGGTCCGCCTGCGCAGAGGTGCGGGTGCGCGCCTGAGGCGCGGGGGCCTCGGCGGCGGTGCCGGAGCGCAGCGCGCGGATCTCCGTGTTGAGCCAGCGGACCAGGGCCAGTCCGGCCAGGCCCAGCGCGGCGGTGACGACGGGGACGCCCCACGGCATCGAGCCGAAGACGACGAATCCGGCGCACACGAGCGTCGCGAGTGTGAGGCCGACGACCGCGAGGCCGCTGACCGGCAGCACGGCGCGCAGACGACGGATGCGACGACGGGTCTCGACGGTGAGAGCCGGGGTGCGCGGGGCGGTCCGCCGCGCATCAGTGCCGGTCGACGGCGACTGCGGGCGGGCCTGGCCGGGACGGCTGGGGGCCTGCGCGCCGCCGGCGGTGCGGGTCGTTCGCTGCGGTCCGGGCTGGGTCAGCCGGGCCCGGACGTCCGCGGGGAGGTCGCGGGGCATGCGCTCGGCGGCGGCGGCGACGCGACGAGGAGTGGTCCGGTGGGAAGAGGTCATGGTGGCGTCCATCGGGTCGGAAGCGGAGGAACCGGAGTGCGACAGGTGCACATCCATAGTGGACAGGGAGGTGAGGCGGGCGGCACCGGGGGCGGCACGGTCGTGTGCGCTGGTCTCGTGCGTCGTGCTCGGGGCGGGCGGCGCGCTCAGGTCCAGCATCGGTGCGGCGCCCACTGCCAGGGGCAGTTCGAGCGGGAGATCCTGTGCGTCCGCGTCAGGGGCGACCGCGTGCGGCCGGACCCCGTGCTGCGACTGCGCGGGCTCCTGTGCGAAGCCGTCCACGACCTCGAGAGCGGGCCGCGGCGCGCGCAGGCTCAGGCGGGGCGCGGTCGGGTCGACGGGGACCGCGGGCGCGGGGAGTTCGACGCGGGCGGGGTGGGCCTCGTCGCGCAGCAGCTGCGGGCGCGAGGCGTCGACGGCGCAGCGCTGCGTGCGCTCGACGTCGACCGTCCGCACGCGTGCCGGCTGCGCGTCCTCATCCTTCTCCGCGCTGCGCTTCAGCACTGTGGGCACGATGACGACGAACAGCACTGCTGCGATCAGCAAGAAGGCGATGCTCGTGTCCACAACCCAACCTTAGAGTCGGGACGGTGCTCCCCACCGGACCACGGCACGCGTGTCTCGATCCGATCACGGAATGCTCAGGCTGGCGGTCCGGGCTCCGGGTCGCCTCCCAGGAGTCCCTGCTCGCGGGTGTGGAAGTGCAGGAGGCCGAAGGGCACGTCCTCGCTCAGCAGGCTGAAGATCCGGTGGTCGCGCCAATCGCCGTCGATGTGCATGTAGCGCTCGCGGACGCCCTCGTCGCGGAAGCCCAGCTTCTCCACGACGCGCAGACTCGCGGAGTTCTCCGGCCGGATCGCGATCTCCATGCGGTGGAGTCCCGCCGCGAAGCAGTGGTCGGTCGCCAGCGCCACGGCCAGCGGGGTGTGCCCCTGGCCCGCGACGCGCCGGTCGATCCAGTAGCCGATCGTCGCACTCGCCAGCGATCCCCACTGGAAGCCGGACACCGTCAGCTGCCCGCGGAAGCGGCCGCCCACCTCCAGCACGAACGGCAGTGAGCGTCCCTGACGCGCGGCGCGCGCGTACTGGGCGCGCATCTCCAGGAAGCCCGGAGCCTGCCACGTGGGATCCGGAACGGTCGCCTCCCACGGGCGCAACCAAGCCGCGTTCGCCCGGCGGACCTCGTTGTACTCGCGCCTGTCCGTCCGCTGCAGGGGACGCAGCCGGACGGGGCCCCACACCAACTCGGCGGGCCAGAGTCCAGTACCCGCCATCAGCGCGCGGACCTCCCCGGTCGGGCTCGGCCCGCCGCCGTCATCCGCGCGCGTACGGTCGTGTCAGCGCGTGCGGTCACGTCCGCGCGCTCGTCACCCCGCACCTGCTCAGTCCTCGAGGCCCGCGACGAACTCCTTGAGCCAGGCCCGCAGCTCGTCGCCCAGGTCGTCGCGGCGGCTGGCCAGCTGGATGACCGCCTTGATGTAGGAGAACTTGTCGCCGGTGTCGTACCGATCTCCGGTGAAGAGGACGCCGTAGACGCCGTGGCCGTCCCCGCGTGCCTGCTCCTTGAGCGCGTCCGTCAGTTGGATCTCATCGCCCCGACCCGGTTCCGTGCGGTGCAGCAGGGGGAAGATCTCCGGCGACAGGACGTAGCGGCCGATGACCGCCAGGTTCGACGGCGCGTCCGCCGGAT
>DYUK01000180.1 GCA_020743695.1 Brevibacterium senegalense
GGTTCCGTCGCGATCCGGTCCGCGTCCTCGCCGTCGCTGCGGACCATCGCACCGGTGCCGGTGACGGCGCCGTAGGGACGTTCGGTGGGATCGCCGCCGGAGGCGACCTCCGCGAGGAGGTCCGGCAGCAGGGCCGCGCCGTGCTCCAGTCGGGACGGGTCGAAGTCGTCGGCCTCGAACGCAGAGACGACGGTGAGGCGACGGCGGGCCCGCGTGATCGCGGCCGCCAGCAGACGCTCGCCGCCCGGCTGCGACAGCGGCCCGAAGGTGGGGATGACGCGGCCGTGGCGGGTGCGACCGTAGCCCAGCGACAGGATGACCGCGTCGCGGTCCATGCCCTGGATCTGCTCGCAGTCCGTGACGACGAACGGTTCCTTCTCCGGATCCTCGAAGAAGGAGGCGACGTACGGGTACTGGCGGATCGCCTTCTGGATCGCCGTCGCGACCCGCTGCGCGTGCCACGGGGTGATGGTGATGACGGCCAGCGACTGGCGGGCACGGGTGCGCGCGTGCCGGACGACCAGGTCGACGACGCGATCGACCTCGACGTCCAGGCTCTCGACCTGGCCCGTCGCGGTGTCCGGCGACCCCAGCGCGTCCGGGACGTACGCGAACTCCAGTCCGCTGCCGTCGCCGGTGAAGGCGGTGGGGACGGTCGTGATGTGGCAGTCGTAGAAGTGGCGGTTCGACAGCTCCACCAGTTCCAGCGGCGACACCCGGTAGCTGGTGTGGAGGCGGTGGCGGGGCAGGAACTCCGCGAGGTCCTCCCACACACTCACCACCGGCGGTTCCGACGTCAGGGTGCGGCGGTCGACGGTGACACTGAACTCGCGGGGGCCGGGCAGCCGCATGTCGCCCAGGGCGATGACCTGCTTGGCGCGGGCCAGGGCGGGCAGGACCTCGGCGGTCGTGAGGCGGCCGGAGTCCGCGAGGATGACGGTGTCGAACAGCGGCGCGTCCGCGAAGAGACCCGGCACCTGGAACGGCGTGACCGTCCAGATGGGCGCCAGGGTCGTCACGACGTCCGGGGCGCTGCGGGTCAGGTCCGCGACGCGCGGACGATCGGAGCGCAGGGCGTCGCGCACGGCCTGGGCCTGCTCGCGCTCCTCCGCGATGATGCGCTTCCAGCGGCGGGAGTGGCCGTAGCGCAGTCGTGAGGCGCCGGCCGCGACGTACTGGCGGTCCGCCACCCGGTAGTCCGCGGCGATGCGGTGGAGCACGTCGCCGTCGTGGGCGCCGATGAGCGCGTCCGCGCCGGCCAGGTCCTGCAGGATCGTCGCCCACAGGGCCAGGTCGAACTCGAGGCCCACGATCTCGTGGGGCACACGGCGCTCGCGCAGGTCGTCCAGCAGCTCGCCCAGACCTGCCGCACGCAGCTCGTCATCCGCGTGGGTGCGGGCGGGGAGGTCGACGAGGGACTCCTGGTCCTCGCCCAAGGCCCGCAGCCGGGCTTCGAGCTCCTCGACGAGCATGCCCTCGAGGTCACCGCCGTCCGGAGTCGTGTCCAGCACGGGGCGCAGCGCCTGCAGCTCCGCGGACAGGGCGCGGTACTCCGCGACCGCCTCCGGGATGCCGCGGGGCACGCGGGGGCGGATGTCGCCGCCGGCCAGCTCCCGCAGCTCCTGGCGCTGCTGCGAGGCGGCGAGCAGGCCCGCGTGCATGTCCGTGATCTGCGCGCCGGGACGCAGGAACTCGCGAGCGGCCTTCTTGAGGCGGTTGCGCTCGAAGAGGCCCATGTCGCGGCCCACCGACGCGCGGTACTCCGCGGTGCCGGTCGCGGCCAGCAGATCCGTGAGGCTGTGCTCGAAGACCTCCGGCGAGAACGTGTCGAGCGTGGTCCTGATCTCCTGGAGCAGCAGGAGCGCACGGCCCCAGGCACCCACAGTGCGCTCCGGGTTGAGACCGGACTCGCGCAGGACCGGCAGAGCGGCCTCGGAGAACGCGGGCACCAGCTCGCCGGCGCGGACGGCCCTCTCCTGCGCCCGGGTGACCTCGTCCGGGGAGTCGACGCGGGCACCGAACCAGACGGTGTCGCTCACCTCCATCGTGAAGGCGCCCATGCGGGACTGCTCCAGCAGTCGGTCGCGCACGGACGCGCGCTCCTCCGGCGACAGCTCCAGCACGGAGCGGTCGAAGCGGACGAAGGTGGAGGGACCGTCCTTCACCGCGGTGAGCGCGGCCAGGCGCTGCATGACCTCGTAGGCGGACACGCCCCAGGGCTCGCGGACGCGGTGCAGCGACTCCGAGTGCTCCCGCAGGGCCGAACGCTGGTCGTTGAGCTGGTCGACCAGGCCGGTGAGCTCCGGCTGCGGGGACCGCTCGGCAGAGGTGATGAGACCGATGAGGCCGGTGCGCAGCGCCTCGCCGCCGCTGCGGCCGTCGATCGCGAATCCCTCGAGGCCCGCGCGCGCCATGCGCTGCGAGAAGTCGCCCAGCTCGTCCTCGTCCTGCGCGACGAAGAGGACACTGCGGCCCACGTGCGCCAGCGAGGTCGACAGGGCGACGGCCAGCTGGGTCGCGCCGGTGCCGGGCGGGGTGTCGACGACCAGGGACTGCCCGTCGATCGCCGCATCGACGACGGCCTGCTGGTCGCCGTCGACGTCGATGGCCAGGAACTCCTCGTGCGGAGCCCGGTCCTTGAGCGGGCGCGGCCCCTGTTCCGCGGGGTCGCCGCGATCGATGAGCTGCGTGTCGTCGGAGAAGGTCGCGTCCGCGGAGTCGTCCGGAGCTGCCGAGTCTCCCGCATCCGCGAAGTCCCCCGCGTCCGAGGCCCCGGTCACCCGGAAGCCGACACGGGCCTCGGCGTCGCCGGCCAGTGCCCGGAGCACCGGGTGCTCCTGCGGGAACGACTCCGCCGTGTACGGGGAGGTGAGGTTCGCGAAGGTGGACACGACCAGGCGCTCGTTCACGAGCATGCCCACCACGGGGCGGGTCGCCGACCGCAGGCGGGAGAAGACCGGGGCGGGGTCGAAGCCGTGGGCGAAGCCGGTGGCGGCGATCCACTCGTCGACGTCGACGACGAGGTCGTGCTCGCGGCGCAGGTAGTCGACGAGGGCGGGGTTGATCGTGATCTCGTCGGAGAGACGGATCTCGTAGTCCTCGACGCTGGAGCCGCGCGGCACCAGTTCGACGTGGCGGAGGATGACGGGCGCGTTGAACTCCGTGCGGCCGGCCTCGTGCGGGCGGGCCCAGGACGCGAACCCGATGGCCAGCTGGGCGGCGGCGATGCCGCGCTGACGCTGCAGCTGGTCCGCCTTGCTGCGGATGGAGCGGGCGCGGCGGCGGGCCTCGGCCAGCAGGTCCGGATCGCGGAGGAGGCTCGACAGGCGGGTGGCCCGGCCGGCCAGCAGCTGGGCGAGGCCGGAGGGGTGCGCGCCGGTCAGATCGATCGAGCCGTCGCGCGGTTCGCGGAAGCGCAGCATGGTGTCGCGACCGCCGATCCGGGCAGCCTGAGACCTCCAGTCGGCGAACACGTCATCGACCGTGGGGGGAAGGGCGGAATCAGGATGTGACACGGGACCGACACTACCGGCTCAGTGGTTCCGCGCGGTGGCGGCGCACCGGATGGGCGGGGATTTGTGCGGGCGCGGGCAGCGACCGGGCGGACGTGCACGTGGCGGGCGGCGAGCGCGGCGGCGGCGCGGACGTGTTTCGTGCGGCCTGTTCCGACCCGTTAGGATGACGACGTTCGTGTGCACGCACGGGCGTGCCCCCGTAGCTCAGGGGATAGAGCACCGCTCTCCTAAAGCGGGTGTCGGCAGTTCGAATCTGCCCGGGGGCGCACAGACTGACTGCACGACGACAGTGTCCGCGGCCCACCCCTAGACCGTATAGCCGGCCGGGAACGGGTCCGTGGGATCGACGACCTGCTGGCCGATCGCGGTGATCCACGCGCGCCCGGTCACCGTGGGGACCACAGCGGTCAAGTCTCCCACGCGCGTCTCCTCGATGAGCCGCAGCAGCGCTCCGTTCATCCCCGCCTGCGCATCGATCGTCTCCTCCCCGTCAGGAGCCAGCGCCTACCCCGCCGGAATGGCCTCCCCGCGGTCGGCCGCATCGCGGATGTTCACCCAGGCCGTCGCGCTGGCCGCCTGGTCGAACATGCGCGGCCCGTCCGGATGGGGCAGCGCGAACGACAGCGGGTTCGTGCCCGTCACCGCTTCTCGCGCCCCCAGCGCGGCAACCAGCGCCGGCGAGTTCGACCCCACCAGCGCGACCAGCCCCTGCTCCGCCAACCGCGTCGTGTAGTGGCCGATCTCCCCGGCGGTGAAGGACCGGTGGATGCTCAGCATCGCGATCCCGTTCTCCCGCGCCCGGCTCACCAGGTCGTCGCACACGCTGTCGAAGGCGGCCTGTGCGGTGCCGCCGGCCGCGTCGACGACCAGCATCCCGGCCCGCGCGGTCACGACCCGTGGACTCGCACTACCGTCCAAGCGCCCGTGCGCCATCGCGTCCAGGTAGTCGAACAGGTGGGCGGCCCCCACCTCGGACCTCTCCCGCCGCTCTGCAGCCACCGTCGCCGAGGCCAGGGAGACCGCCGTCTGCGCGGAGCCTCCCGCAGCGCGCACCGCATCGCGGCACAGCAGTTCGAGTTCCGCGAGCGTGAGGGAGACGGTGTCAGCAGTGGGCGACGGTGCGGGTGTCGTCCTATCCGCCACGCTATCGGACACACCGCATGCCCTGGGCCCGGGTCCCACTGGGTGGTCGACCACGCACGTCCTCAGGCGCCGCGGGACTCCGCCGTGACGGTATAGGTCACGGGAATCGGATCGGCACTCGCGGCGAACGATGCGCGACGACCGCTGAGCGCCCTGCCCGCCTCGTCACCCTGCGACAGCCCCACACCCTCGCTCTGCCGCACGCTCTCTTGCGTCTCGGAGTCGCACTCCCCGCCTGATCTGCAACGGGACTCCGATCGATTCTCAGTTTACGTTTCATTTTCCGAATGTTCACCATGAGTCCCGTCACCCGCCGCAACGACCGTCTCGGACCACTTACGAGCGCCCATGACCGACCTCCCCGGGTCAGAGGACCGCGCACCCGCTCAGCAGCGCGACGCCGCCGGCCACGTGAACGCCGGCGCCCATGGCCGCGGCCGGAGTGATGAGTGCCGCCAGTCTCGCGGTGGACCAGACCCGCTGCGGCCCCTCCGTCCCCAGGAGGGAGGCGATCCTGGTGCTGCGCCCGGTCACCTTTCGGCCGCCCCGTGCGCTGCCCAGAACGAACAGCGCGCTCGAGGCCCTCACCGGTTCCGGCGCGCCTTCACCGTGCACCGCAGCCGCATTCTGGAGCGTCACGAGCGCGCTCACCAGCGTGCTCGTCTCCACTCGGCGCAGCGCACGCGCATCCGCGTCGATCTCCAGCAGCTCCAGAACTGCAGTCCGGCAGGCGGCGACGAACGGGATCCAGCGCAGCGGTGCACTGACCCCCACCGCGAGCGTGGCCAACCTGTGATGACCGCGCTCCACATGGGCGGCCTCGTGGGCGATCACCGCGCGCAGCTCGGACGGATTCAGCGCCTCCAGCGCGCCGCGCGAGACAGCCACTCCCCCGCACCCGGACGGCAGCGAGAACGCGATGACGAACGGAGCCTCCACGACCCGGACCGTCACTCCGTCCAGGGTGAACGACGACCCGTCGTGGTCACGCCACCGGACCGGCAATCTCCGGCAGACGCTGCGCTGCACGAGGAACTCCCGCACGACGGACACCGCGATCGCCGCGACGAGGAGCACCGAGGCCCCCACGAACACCGCGCCGGGCACCCCCGCCGGGATCGGCTGCTGGGCGGAGAACGGATTGGCCGCCACGAGGCACTGCTGGCAGACCCGCCCTGCCGCCCCGGGGATCACCGAGGGCCCACCGACGGACCAGGCCAGCATCGGAGGAACCGCCACGACGGCGGCGGAGAACGCGAAACCCGCCAGCAGAATCACGACCGCGCCCGCACGCGGCGCCGTCGCCAATCTCAGCTTCGCGGCGCGCAGGGCGAACGGGCCCAGGACCGCGACGGCGACCAGGGCGACGAGCAGGACCACAGCGGCGGTGAGCGACGCAGGCATGTCAGGAACCGGCCTCGGGTCCGGTGTCTGTCGGATCACCGTCCGCACCCGCCGCTCCCAGGTGCGCGCGCAGCAGGGCGAGATCGTCGGGCGAGATCGAGTCCGCGAAGCGCAGGATCGTCGCGGACCGGTCCGCGCTGGCGGCGAGGATGCCGCGCATGTGGGCCGCATCGTGCTCGGCCGGGGTCGAGGTGGGGCGGTACACCGTCGACCGGTCCCGGCGGACGGTGTCCACGCAGCCCTTGCGCTTGAGGTTGCCCAGGACTGTCGCGATGGTGGTGTACGCGTACTCTGCGGGCAGGTGCAGGATGATTCCCCGGACCGGAAGCGGACCGTGGGCCCAGAGCGTCTCCAGCACCTGTCGCTCCAGCGGCCCCAAGGGACGCGGCTGCTCCGCCATCACAGCGCCTCACCGGTCGCGGACGCCACGGCGGCCCTCCGCGGCACCGGACAGACCACCTCACCCTGCAGACGCTGGAGCAGTGCGTACCCGGTGAGCACGACGGCGAGGACCGCCAGCACGGGCTGCAGGGGAGCGAAGAACGTGAGCGCACCGGAGTACCCCAGCGCCAGGAGTGCGATCTTGTTGCAGACGGGACAGCCCACCGCGAACCAGGCCAGGACTGTGCCGATGATGCCCGCGCGACCTCCGCGCTGCGACTGCGCGGTCAGGCTCGCAGCACCCTCTGCCGCTCCCCCGTCCGCGCCGTCGGCACCGCCCGGCTGCACGGACCGGTCGCGCACGAAGGTCGCGGCGAGGAGTCCTGCGAGGACGGCCATGAGGACGAGCACCGGGTGGTTCCACCAGACCGGCGGGATGTCACGGGCGAAGACGGGGTTGGGGATGAGAACGGTCGCCAGTCCGATGACGAGCCCCACGACGACCGCGGCCAGTGCGGCGATCACCCACCGTCGCGGCGACCACTGCCTCAGCGCGAGTCGCACAGCTCGCAGGTCGATCCTCACCAAGCGCATCCGGACCCCCTCATCACCGGAGAGTGCACGGCCCGCACCCTCTCGACTATGGATTATAGTCGACTATGCAACATAGTAGTCAGGGACGGCCCCATCGCCCGTCCGTCTCCATCACGACCCCACCGCCAGGAGGCTCCTTGTCCACTCGTGCCACCCCCTCCGGCCTGCGTCGCTGGTGGTTCCCGCTCGCAGTACTCCTCGCCGCCGCCGCCCTGATCGTGACGATCCTCGTCGTCGACCGCTCGCAGTCGGATGACGAGGGTGCGGGCGCCCCGGACTCGGAGAGCACCACTCAGCAGGAGTCCGGGACGCAGAACGACCAGGCGGCGACCCGCGTCGAGCACCCGGAGCGGGAAGCATTCCAGGAGGCGGAGACCCGCGACGAGGCCGATCTGCAGGCGATCGGCCCTGTCGACGCACCCGTCGCGCTGGTGGTCTTCTCCGACTACCAGTGCCCCTACTGCGCGTCCTGGACCGCGGAGACGCTGCCCTCGATGATGGAGTACGTCGAAGAGGGCCGCATGCGCATCGAGTGGCGGGACGTGAACGTGTTCGGCAGCGAGTCCGAGCAGGCGTCGAAGGCGGCCTATGCCGCGGCGCTGCAGGACGAGTACTGGGCGTACCATGACGCGCTCTTCGCGGACGGGCAGCACCGACCCGCCGATCAGCTGAGCGCAGAGGCGCTGATCGATCTCGCCGACCGATTGGGCCTGGACGCGGCACAGTTCGAGGAGGACATGGAGTCCCCTGAGACGCAGACCATGATCGACACGTACGCGCAGACAGGGCTGGACCTGGGCGCGTTCTCCACCCCCACGTTCCTCGTGGCCGGCGAGCCCATCGTAGGCGCCCAGCCCACCGACGTCTTCGTCGACACCGTCGAGGCCGCCCTGGCCGCGAACGACTGAGCCGCACATGGACCTCGGATTCGTCAGTGCTTTCGTGGGCGGCGCGCTCGCCCTGCTGAGCCCATGCGCGGCCCTTCTGCTGCCCGCCTTCTTCGCCTCGACGGTGGGGGCCGGGCCGCGACTGCTGCTCCACGGACTCGTCTTCTACACCGGCATGCTGGTGGTGCTGGTGCCGCTGGGCCTGGGTGCGGGAGCGCTGGGCTCACTCTTCACCGAGCATCGCGAGTGGATCGTCGTGGGCGCCTCCGCACTGCTCATCGTGCTGGGGGTCCTCCAGTTCCTGGGCCTGGGCTCCGACCCGGCGAGGCTGGTCCCCGGGGCGGCCGCGGCCCGCACGCGCACGGCACGGGCGACCGGCTTCTCGAAGACCGTCCTGTTGGGTGCGACGAGCGGCGTCGCGGGCATGTGCGCGGGGCCAGTGCTGGGAGCGGTGCTCACCCTGGCCGCAGCCCGGGGCGACCTCGCGGGATCCGCTGTCATGCTCGCCGTCTACGGCGCCGGCATGGTCGTCCCCCTGCTGGTCATCGCGGCACTGTGGGCACGGCTGGGCGGACGAGGCCGTGGACTGCTGCGCGGGCGGGAGATCGCGGTGGGACCACTGCGGCTCCACTCCACGTCGATGCTCACCGGCGCCCTCATGATCGTGGTCGGTGTCGTCTTCCAGACGACGAACGGCCTGGTGAGCGTCCCCTCGTTCATCCCGACCGACGTCGTGTCCCGACTGCAGTCATCCGCGCTGCTGTCCGGTGCGACGGCGGACGTGATCGCCATCAGCGGCATCGCCGTCGCGCTCGTGGGGCTGTGGGTCCTGCGGGATCGGCGCCGTCGCGCCCAGGAGGTCGGCCACGATGCACCTCACGCGTGACTCCGTCCGCTCGACCGCCCTGTTCGCGGCTCTGGCTCTCGTCCTCTCCGCCTGCACTGAGACCGGGGACGGCGGTGATCCTGCCCAGCAGCATGACCTCCAGCGGACGCCCACTCCCTCCGGGCAGGAGCTGGAGCCCGTCGACACGTCCGGCGTGCAGGTTCCCACGCAGTTCGACCAGCTCGTGACGGTCGAGCCCGCGTGGGACCTGCCCGTCCAGAGCGGCGAGGACATCCTCCTGTCGGCGGAGGAGACGGACCGTGCGCTCGTCTTCCGCGCGGTGGGCCCGACCGGCACCGTCCTCTGGTCCGCGGAGCGACCGCGCAGCTGCTCCGGTTTCGTCGTGACGGAGGACGCGGACGGTCGCGAGCTCGCCGTGCTGACAGACACGGAGGCGGGCGACGATCAGGTCGCAGTCGTCACCGCCAGCGCCTACGACCTGGCATCGGGCGCGCCCGTGTGGGGGCCGGTCGAGGTGCCGGGCCCCCATGCCGGCCCGGGACTGGTGTTCGAGGCGCCGCCGGAGGGGTTCATGGGCGAGTCCGGCGAGCCCGTCGCCCTCGACCCCGGCACCGGTCGGCGGATCGCGGCGGAGGACGGGCGAGTCCTGGGCGAGTTCCGGGGCACCCTGGTGAGAGTGGGCACGGATGCGATCACCGGATCCCGCAGCAGCGGCGAGCCCGCGTGGACGATCCCGCTGGACGACCTCGGTCACGGCATCGGGGCCTCCAAGCTCGCAGTCTCGCCGAAGGCGGATCCGACCCCCGGTCTCGCGCTCCTGGACGGGGGCGGCGGGATGGGGCCGCTCATCGACCTCGAGTCCGGTGAGGTCCTCGCGCCGGCGGTGCGGGACGCGGCGCGGGACTCGTCCTCCGCCACGACCGCACTGCTGGACGAGAACGGGCTCACCGTCCTGGACGCGGCCGGCGACGAGCAGCTGTCGATGTCCGTGAGCTCGGAGGCGACGCTCGAGGCGGTCGTGGGCGTGCTCGTGTACCTGCGCGACGGCACCTCCGTCCGCGTCCACAACGGGGTGACCGGCGGGGTGGCACAGGCCTACGCGCAGGACGGGGACGGCGCGGTCGCCCTTCCCGTCCACGTGACGCCGCACGGCAGCGGCACCCTGCAGGTGGGCGACCGGACGCTGCTGGCCACGTCGCGCGTCACGGACGACCACCGGTGACGGGTGGTCACCTCTTGACGCGCACCACCATCGTGGGCGCCGCCGAGTACGGCAGGACCGACTGCGAGGTCGACCCCAGCAGCAGTCCTGCGAACCCGCCGCGGCCGCGGGATCCGATGACGAGGATGTCGCAGGTGTCGGACGCCCGGACCAGGACCTCCGCAGGCTGCCCGTCGAACAGAGTCCAGCGCACATCCAGCTCCGGGTGCTTCTCCAGCAGCGCACGGCGGGCGGCCTCGAGCTTGTCCGAGCCCTCCTGCACCAGCCGCTCGAGGTCACCCGGCGATGGGATCCACTCCGGCCCGATGACAGTCGTGGTGATGACGGCCTGGATGTGCAGCGGTGAGTGACGGCGGACGGCGATGTGGGCGGCCTCCCACAGCGCCGGCGACTCCTTGCCCAGCGAGTCGACGCCCACGACGACCTGACCGGAATAGTCGACGCCGGGCACCGTGTCCGCCTCGTCCGTCCGCTCCGCAACGCTGCCGTCGTGGGCGGCGACGGGACGCGACGAGCTGGGTCGCGCCTCGCGCTCCGCCTCCGGCGTCCAGCCCACCGGGACGACGATCGTGGGGCACGCGGAGTGGGCCGGCAGCGCGGAGGACACCGTTCCCAGCAGGCGACCCGCGAATCCGCCCTTGCCGCGCGAGCCCACGACCGTGAGGCTCGCCTGCTTGGACTCCTCGACCAGGACGCCCGCGGCGTCGCCGATCTCGATGATCGCCTCGACCGGCACGTCCGCGGCCTTGACCTCCGCCGCAGCCTCCTTGAGCGTCGTCGTGACGGAGGCGCGGACCGCCGAGTCGTCGATCGGGACGTAGGAGACGTCGATCGTGGCGGCCGCGACGCTGGGCACCGTGTAGGCGCCCACGATGCGGATCGACCGCCCCAGCGCCTTCGCCTCCCCGATCGCGAAGCGCAGCGCGTTGCGGCTGGCGTTGGAACCGTCGACACCGACGACGATCGCCTGTGGGTCCGCGACTTCAGAGTTCTCGTGGTGCGCCATGTCAGCTCCTCCGGTTCGGTGGCTTGTTGCGGCTCAGAGTACCGCCCACCCGGCGACCGTGGGGCACATCACCAGCATGCGGGTCACCCGCACTCGAATCGTGACATGCACAAGGTCGAAGGCACACGCAGCACGTCCCTCCAGCACCTACACTTGGAGGTGCACATTTTGTGCGCACTAACAATGTGCTCACACCGAATCGGAGGAGAACATTCATGGGCATCATCGCATTCCTCATCCTGGGACTCATCGCGGGCGCCATCGCGAAGGCGATCCTCCCCGGCCGTCAGGGCGGCGGCTGGCTGGGTGCGCTCATCTGCGGCGTTATCGGCGCCATCGTGGGCGGCTGGATCGGCGGCGCCGTCTTCGGCGAGGGCGTCGACGCGTTCTTCTCGCTGAGCTCGTGGCTGCTGGCCATCCTGGGCTCCCTCATCGTGCTGGTCGTGTGGGGCTTCATCTCCCGCACTCTGTCCAAGCGCTGAGCACTTCAACTGGAGCATGGATCCCCCGGAACCGCATGGTTCCGGGGGATCCGTCGTTCCGCGTCCACGCTGCAGACCGTCAGGCCGCCGCGCTGCGCTCCGCCGCCGAGGCCGTCTTCCGCGGGCGGTCCGCTCCCCATCCGAAGCTGGTGAGGAAGGGCCGCCACTCGTCGACGGGCTCTTCGAGCTCGCTGAGCCAGAACCGGCCGGCGCGCGGGGGCGCCGGCGTGAACCGCAGCGTCCAGCCCATCTCGCGCGGGGTCTTGTCACCCTTGACGCTGTTGCACGTGCGGCAGCATGCGACGAGGTTGGTCCACGAGTTCTCGCCGCCCCGGGACCGCGGCAGCACGTGATCGATCGTCGTGGCGTGCCCGCCGCAGTAGGCGCACAGGAACCCGTCCCGCCGCAGCACGCCCCGCCGCGAGAGCATCACCCGGCGTCCACGCGGAGGCTTCACGTACCTCCCCAGGATGATGACGGAAGGACGGTCGATCGCGATCGATTCGCTGCGGATGGGCTGCTGACGATCCGACTGCAGGACGGAGGCCTTCCCCGTCAGGACGAGGACGACGGCCCGCTTGAAGGACACGACGGACATGGGCTCGTAGCCGGCGTTGAGGACGAGGGTCTTCACGACACACCTCCGGGACTGCGCAGGTGCGCGTGAAACACGAAACGGTGCCGTGCAGAAGCACGACACCGTTCGAACGGGACAGCGGGGCCGGGAGCCGCAGGGCTCTTTCCGGCGCGAGGGCATATGCGTATCGCCTCGGCGCCGGTGACGGCGCACGGGATCGGAGCCGGCATGCCCGCGAGCGACAGACCTGCCGCTCGCGGGGCCGACCCGGTGCTCGTCGCAACTCCTGGCCTCACAGGCCACAGCCTAGGCCCTGATCGCGCCGCGCAGTGCGCAACCGCACAAATGTCGCCCAGCGTGTCCCCGCTGTTCGCGACGGATTCATCCACGACAGACGACAGCACCCGCACTCCTCCGGACCTGGGGCGGAGTGCGGGTGCCATCGGACTGCCGATCTGCAGTCGCGCGAATCAGAGAACGCGGATGTAGGTGACGCTGCCCATCCACGAGTGGCTGCGGTACGAGGTGCCCGAGGACGGGGAACCGGCGTCGTACATCATGCCGTTGCCGGCGTAGATGCCCACGTGGCCCGGCTTGTAGACCAGGTCGCCGGGGCGCGCCTCGGAAGCGGACACCCGGGTGCCGGCGGACGCCTGGGCGCCGGACGAGCGCGGCAGGTTGACGCCCACCTTGCCGAACACGAACGAGGTGTAGCCGGAGCAGTCCCAGCCGCTGGTGCTGGTGCCGCCGTAGACATAGGGCACGCCGGTGTACTGCTTGGCGATCGCGATGACCTGCTCGGCCTTCGAACCGTCCGGCAGCGAGACGTCGCCGCCGCCCTGGGACTCGTCGGAGCCCGAGGACTCGCCCGAATCGGACGACTCGTCGGAGCCCGAGGGCTCGCCCGAATCGGACGAGTCACCGGAATCCGAGGAGTCGCCGCCCTCTGCACCGGCGGTGCGCACGGGCTCCGGCTCCGGCTCCGGGGCCTTCGTCGCGGTGACGTTGGAGACGGCCGCGCTGCCGGCGACGGCCTCGTCGTCGGACTCCTCGTCCGCCTCCGGGATGACCGTCTTGGCCTGGTTCACGAAATCTGTGGTGGGGGCGCTGTCCGCCTCTGCGGTGACAGCCGCCGCCTCGTCGTCCTCACCCTGGCCCATGGCCGGCAGGGTCGCGGTGACGACCAGGCCGCCAGCCGCTGCGACGACCGCTGCGCGACGTCCCACGACG
Source organism: Brevibacterium senegalense (assembly GCA_020743695.1). Lineage (GTDB taxonomy): Bacteria > Actinomycetota > Actinomycetes > Actinomycetales > Brevibacteriaceae > Brevibacterium > Brevibacterium senegalense_A. The sequence goes on from DYUK01000180.1 coordinate 13,289, forward strand.
CCGTAGTTGGCGCTCAGCGCGTCGGTCAGCTCGGTGAGCGGGGTCTTCACGCGGGTATCCGCTGCGCGACGCCCATGCTTCCTTGTTGCCACGATGTCCTCTCCACTTCCTACGAGGTGTCGCACCGGGCTGGAGATGCCCTGCCCCGCCTGGGGCCGTGCTCCCGGTCTCCCGGGTCCTCGCCGCCGCTCAGGTCCACATGCTTGATCCGATCGTGCCGGGCGCGGCGTGCGGAACCCGGGTCGGACCGCCCCCAGCCGGGGGCGCCTCGACAACTGTAAACGATCGGCAACGCCATGTCACGTTTGGATCACAGGACTGGGGACAACAGGCCTTTCCCGCACCATGACGACCTTCATATCCGCAGGTCAGAGACCCAATGAGAAGATTGTTACCGTTGTAACAGCATCTCCGACGGACGTGTCACAGACCCGATACCGGACACAGACGGGCGCGCGCCGGGGGCGGATTCCCCCCCCGACGCGTGCCGGATGTCACGCATCGATCGTCACGAGCGGCGAATCGATCGTCACGCACGGTCCGTCATGGACCGGATGTCACCCCTGCGGTGTGACGAACAGCAGCGCCGCCGTCTCCGTGGGGAGGTCGAGCAGGTCCGCGGATCCCTCGACGCCGATGCTCACGTAGTCGCCGTCCGATTCCGCGCGCACGGTGGCGCCGGGGACGATCCCGGTCTCGCGCAGCTGCGCCAGCAGCGCGATGTCCACCTGCAGCGGCTCGGCCAACCAGGTGACGGTGACCGTCGCCGACTGCCCGGACCGCACCACGCGCGTGAGGGGCCGCGACTGCGAGTCCTCCGCGGAATCCGCACCCAGCTCCTCGAGCCCCGGGATGGGATTCCCGTACGGGCTGGTCGTGTGCTCCGGGAGGATCGAGAGGAGGCGCGTCTCGACCTGCTCACTCATGACGTGCTCCCACCGGCAGGCCTCGTCGTGGACGAGTGACCAGTCGAGACCGATCACGTCCGCCAGCAGACGTTCCGCAAGACGATGCTTGCGCATTACGTGCGTCGCGAGTTCGCGTCCCTCCTGCGTCAGCTCCAGGTGCCGGTCCTCGTCGACGATGACCAGACCGTCCCGTTCCATGCGTGCGATCGTCTGCGAGACGGTGGGCCCGGAGTGCTCCAGCCGCTCCGCGATCCGCGCGCGCAGAGGCACGATCCCCTGCTCCTCGAGCTCGATGATCGACTTGAGATACATCTCTGTCGTGTCGATGAGGTCGTTCACGTCCCACGCTTCCTTCTCGCCGTTCCGACGCGTCGTCGGCAGTCCACGCACCCGGCGATCACACCCGGATGCCCCTGCCTCCATTTTAGGTGGGGGCGGGCGGAAGTGAGTATTCCGTGAACCCGCTCACGCCCCGTCAGGACTGGAGTCCCGGCAGGGCTGCATTCCCGTCAGGGCTGGAGGCGCACCGTCGACCAGGCGTCCCCGTCGTCCAGTGCCGCACTCGCACCGTCGCGGCTGGTGAACAGGTAGCGGTCGTGCATGCGGTTGCGCCGACCCTGCCAGAACTCGATCTCGTACGGCAGGACCCGATAGCCGCCCCAGTGGTCCGGACGCTCGATGTCACGCCCGTCGAAGCGGGCCTCCAGGTCCCGCACGCGCGCGTCGAACTCGCCGCGGTCCCGGATGGGCTGCGACTGATCCGAGGCGGCCGCGCCCAGCTGCGACCCCCGCGGGCGGACCGCGAAGTAGTCGTCCGATTCCTGGTCCGTGACGGCCACGGCGATCCCGCGGACGCGGACCTGCCGCTGCATGTCGTGCCACGGGAACACGAGTGCGACCCGCGGGTGCGCCGCGATCTGGCGTCCCTTCGCGGACAGCCGGTTCGTGTAGAAGACGAACCCGCGCG
>DYUK01000181.1 GCA_020743695.1 Brevibacterium senegalense
AGCGACCAGATCCTCGTGTGGGGACCTACAAATAAATGTAACGGGGGGGCTGGAGGACGACTCACGGGCGGAGACGACAGCGCCGCCGCTCCTGGAGGAGCAGCGGCGCTGGAGGAAACTGTCCGTCAGTGGCGCGGGGGCGGGTCCTGGAGATCGCGGGGATCCCGCAGGTTGCGCGGATCCTGCGTGTCCATGGGATCCAGCGGCTCACCCAGATCGTTCGGTGCACCTCCGGGGGCGACACCCCGGTCATCTTGCACGGGCTGGCCCTGGACGGGCTGGCTCTGCACCGGTTGCTGATACTGACCTGCCTGCGGGTCCTGCTGCGGGACCGCGCTCTGGTCCTCGACCGGGACCTGCGGCTGCACCGGCCGCTGCCCGTGCACCTGCTGCTGGTCGTACTGCTGGTGCTGGGTCGGCTCGACCGGCGGATGGGCTGCATCGCCGTGGACCGGCTGCTGAGGAACCGGTGCGCCCGGGGCGGCGGCGTCGTGACCGGTGATGCGGTCGTCTGTCGCTCTGCCGTCAGCGGTGTGGGCACCGGCGAGGCGCTCGTCCCTATGGTCGCCGTGGGCGTGGTCATCCTGGACGCGCTCGTCCTCGAGGCGCTCGCCATGGCGGTTCGTCCTGATGTCCGGGTCGAGCTTGTCGGCCTGGCGCTGCTGCTCGACCTGTTCGTGACGCAGATGGCCCGCTGTCTGTGCGGTGCCCTGCGCGTCCATCTCGAGGCGCTCGGCGCGAGCGGCCTTCTCGTCCGCCTCCGCGCGCGCCTTCCGGGCGGCGGCCTCGGTCTCTGCGGCCTTTGCCTCTTCGTGCCGGACCTCGTCCTCGCGTCGCTGCGCCTCGACGCGCATGTTCTGGGCGCGCTCGCGGTTCGCCTTCTTCTTGCCGTTCGAGACGACGAGCGCGATGATCACCACGAGCGCGATGACCACGACGGCTGCGACGATGATCCAGATGAGCGTGTCGTTCATGACAGCCCTCCTCGGTTGTGTCGATATCGATTGTGGGCGAACTATTCACCAGCATGCTGTGCAGAGGAGCCTCGGGGGCACTTCGGCGCGGACTTGCCAGCGGATTGCCAGGGGTGAAGGGTGCCCTCAGTTCATCCCGCCCTCTCCACCAGCAGGTCGATCGCCACGCCCGCCGGCAGTGCGCCGTATTCGCGCCCGCGGTCCTGGCCCAGGCGGGCCAGCACGAACGATTCCGCGACCTCCGCCGGAGCATGGTCCAGCAGCACCGCGGCCTGCAGGAGCAGTGCCATCCGCTCGACCAGCACGCGCCCGCCGCCCTGCAGCTTCGCCATCGCGGAGTCGTCTCCGCCGGCCACCACCTGCGAGGCCTCCGTCAGCTCGCCCGCCAGGCGCTCGAACGCGCGGTCGTAGGCTCCCACTCGCCCCAGTCCGGACTCCAGGTACGCGAGGAACGCCTTCGCACTGGCGGGGTCCTTCGCCATCGCCCGGATGACGTCGAGCACGATGACGTTGCCGGACCCCTCCCACACGGCCATGACCGGCTGCTCGCGGTAGCGCATCGCCAGCGGGAAGTCCTCCGTGTACCCGTTGCCGCCCAGGCACTCGAGGGCCTCGTACGCGTGTTCCGGCCCCCGCTTGCAGATCCAGTACTTCGCGACTGCGGTCGCGATGCGTCGGAAGTCGGCGTCCTCCGCACTCGAGTCGTCATGCGCCCGGGCGAGGTGCAGAGCGGTCCAGGTGGCGGCCTCGGCCTCCAGCTGCAGGTCTGCCAACACGGACCGCATGAGCGGCTGGTCGACCAGCCGGGCACCGAAGGCGGACCGGTGCTGGGCGTGCCAGACGGCCTCGGCGACGGCCTGCCGCATCCCAGACGCCGAGCCCAGCACGCAGTCCAGCCGAGTCCTGTTCACCATCTCGATGATGGTGCGGACGCCGCGGCCGGGCTCGCCGACCAGCCAGCCGTGCGCCTCGTGCAGCTCGATCTCGCTGGACGCGTTCGACTTATTGCCCAGCTTGTCCTTGAGTCGCTGGATGCGGACGCCGTTGCGCGCGCCACCCGGCAGGATCCGGGGCACCAGGAAGCAGCTGACCCCCTCGTCGAGCTGCGCCAGCATGAGGAACGCATCCGACTGCGGTGCGGAGCAGAACCACTTGTGGCCGGTCAGCAGGTGGTGGCCGCCCGTCACGCCTCCGAAACCCATCGGTTCCTCCGCCGCCGAGGCCCCGGTCACCGGGACTGCCCGCGTCGTGTTGGCGCGGACATCCGACCCGCCCTGCTTCTCCGTCATCGCCATCCCGAAGGTGACCGCCTCCTTGTCATGCGCGTCGATGAGGCGGGGGTCGTAGGAGTGCGACAGCAGCCGCGGCAGCCAGAAGTCCGCGTGCGGCGTGCCCTGCAGGGCGGCGACCGCGGAGTGCGTCATGGAGACGGGGCACGCGTGGCCGGGCTCGATCTGGCTGAAGAGCATGAAGCGGACGGCGCGGTCGACATTGGCACCGGGGCCCGGGTGGTTCCAGCCCTGGGCGTGCGCGCCGGCGGACAGCGCGTCGTCGATGATCCGGTGGTAGCCGGGGTGGAACTCGACGTCGTCGACGCGGTGGCCCCAACGGTCGTGGCTCGAGTGCTGCGGGGTCTGGCGGTGGACGATCCGGGCGTCGTGCTGGAACGAGGCGCTGCCCACCAGCTGTCCGATGCGGGAGAACTCCGCGGTGTCCGCATCCGGTGCCAGCGCCGCGACGCCCTCGACCAGGGCGGTGTTGAGCGCGTACTCGTCGACGTCGACGCGCGGGGCGGACTGATTCACGACGGTGTGGGTGCTGGTGCTCATGGGCGGTCCTTCCGGTCGGTGGTCGGGTGTGCGGGCGCGCTGAGTCCGGCGGCGCCCAGGCAGAACGCGGTCATGTGGGTGATGAGGGAGCGGACCTCTGCGGGGGAGAAGTCCGTGCGGCCCTCGTCGTGGATGGGTGCCTGGAGGCAGCCGGACAGTGCGCCCACCAGGGCGCGGGCGGTGACGTGGACGGCGGACTCCGGTTCGTCCCCGGATGAGTGGGGCAGCGCTGCGGCCGGGGGTGCGGAGTCGGTGAGGGCCTCGGGCAGGTGTGCGGCGACCGCGGCGGCGTAGCCCGCGCGGAACCGCAGGCGCTCCTCTTCGACGGCCGGAGGCAACCCCTCGAAGAGGAGGGCGCGCGCCAGGCGGGGGCCGGCCAGCGCGCGGGACAGGAATGTGTCGACGACGGCGACGACGGCCTCGGCGGGGGTCTCAGTGACAGCCATCGCGCGGGTGACGGTGGCCAGTTCGTGGCCGGAGGCGTGCGCGAAAGTGCCCTGCAGCAGCGCGTCGCGGTGCGGGAAGTACGTGTAGAGGAGGCCGGCGGAGCAGCCGGCGCGGGCGGCGACGGACTTGACGGTCGCGGCCGCGAACCCGGATTCCGTGACGAGGGCGCGGGCGGCCTCGGCGATGGCGCGGCGGCGTGACTCCGCGTTCTGCCGGGTCGCTGCGGTGGGCCGGTACATGGGTGCTGCCTCCTGCGGGGAACGGTCCGCGCGGAACTGTGCCCCAAGGTCTGAATCATGGTTCAATTGCGTCAGTATGACACCGATCACACAGGAGGGGCAATGAAGCTCAGCACGATGCTGCGGTCCACGATGATGCGCGACCCGCAGAAGGAGGCGCTGGTCAGCGGCGAGTCGAGGTGGACGTACGCGCAGCTGGTAGAGGCCTCGGAGCGCGCGGCGGGGCTGCTGGCGGATAGGGGTGTTCGCTCCGGCGACCGGGTGGCGGCGATGACGTTCAACGAGCCGGAGTTCGTCTTCACCGCGTTCGGCGCGTGGATGCTGGGCGCGACCCTGGTGCCGGTCAACCACAAGTTCCAGGCTCCGGAGGTGCGCTACACCGTCGAGCACAGCGAGGTGCGCGTGGGCGTCGTGAGCGCGGAGCTGGAGGCCATCGCGCGGGAGGGCGCGCCGGAGGTCGACTGGCTGACCAGCGGCCCGGGCGGGACGTTCGCGGACCTGCATCGGGACGCGCAGCCGTGGCGCGAGCACCACGACGACGACCGGGCGATCGCGCAGGTCCTCTACACGTCCGGGACGACCAGCGCGCCCAAGGGGTGCATGCACACGCACGACTCGATCGTGCGGCTGGCGACGCAGCTGTCGCTCAATCTGGGCTACGAGCACGACGACCGGATCCTCATCGCGATGCCCATCTGGCACTCCGCGCCGCTGAACGTGTGCCTGCTGCCCATCCTGCTCATGGGCGGGACGGTGGTGCTGCAGAAGGAGTACCACCCGATCGAGACGCTGCGCATGATCGGGACGGAGAGGATCACGACGTTCTTCGGACCCACCGTCGCGTACCTGGCGCCGCTGCGGGCGGCCGCGGCCTACGGCGTGGACTTCGCGGAGTTCGACTTCTCCTCGATGCGACGCTGGACCTTCGGCGGTGCGCCCATCGACGCGCAGGGCACGCGCACGATCATCGAGACGTACCAGCCCGGAGGGCACTACCAGCTGTTCGGCATGTCGGAGACGGGGCCCAGCGGCAGCGTGCTGCGGCCGCACGAGCAGCTGGCCAAGCCCGGCAGCATCGGGAAGGCCGCGATGGTGGGCGTCCAGATGCGTGTCGTGAAGGCGGACGGGACGGAGGCGGGCCCGGGCGAGTCCGGCGAGATCTGGTTCCTGTCCGACACCGTCATGCAGGGCTATCTCAACAATCCGGAGGCCACGGCCTCCGCGTTCGAGGGGCGCTGGTACAAGACCGGCGACATCGCCCGGGTCGACGAGGACGGCTACTACTACGTCGTCGACCGGACGAAGGACGTCATCATCGTGGGCGGGGAGAACGTGTTCTCGCTGGAGGTCGAGGAGGCGATCGCGCTGCACCCGGGGATCGCGGACGTCGCCGTCGTGGGCCGCCCGGATGAGGAATGGGGACAGCAGGTCGTCGCCTTCGTGACGCCGGCGGACGGGACGGATCCCGCCGAGGTCGGGGTCGAGTCGCTGCGCGAGTTCCTGGCCCCGAAGCTGGCCCGGTACAAGATCCCGCGCGAGGTCGTCGTGGAGCAGGCGCTGCCGCGCAACCCCTCGGGCAAGCTGCTCAAGCACAGGCTGCGGGAGGCCGCTGCGGGGGTGTGAGGGGCGGCGGCGTGAGCGGGAGGCCGCGTCGAGATCCTTGACGCGGCCCCTAGTGTGGGTGATGACCCGTCCGCGTGCACGACGCAGTGCCACTGACAGGGCCACCCGACACGTCGGTGTCCACTGCGTCGCACCTGAGCGAAGGACTCCGTGCGATGAGCAGAAGGACACCGACGCCGCTGACCGTCACACTGTGGAGCCTCACCATCGGAGGCCTGGCGGTCGTGCAGTTCCCAGGGATCCTGTTCTACCACGACGTGGCGGAACCCCGGATCCTGGGCATGCCGTTCATCTACGGCTTCAACCTCCTGGTCTGGGGTCTCCTCTGCGTGGTCCTGCTGATCGCGTACCGGACCCGCTGGGGCAGGCCCCGCCCGGATGAGCTCGACGATGAGTTCGAAGGCGGCGCTGACGACCGTGAGGATGCGGCATGAGCACCACGCAGATCATCGGTATCGGGGTCGTCGGATTCTTCCTGATCGTCCCGCTCATCATCGGCGGCGTGGCCTCCAGATTCGCGAAGTCCACGACTGACGACTACTTCGTCCAGGGTCGGGCGATGGGCTCGATCGCCGTGTTCTTCACGGTCACGGCCACGTGGTGGAGTGCCTTCGCGTTCCTGGGGTCGAACGCGAGTTTCTACCTGGACGGACCGCTGTTCTGGACCGCATTGGTCTGGAACGTGTTCTTCGGCGTCATGTACTACTGGATCGGCAAGCGCGTCTGGTTCCACGGCAAGCGCGGCGATTACATCACCGCGCGTGACTTCTTCGCCGACCTGTTCGGTTCGCCGAAGCTCGCGACGTTCATCGCGATCGTGATCCTCGTCTTCACGCTTCCGCACCTGCAGATCCAGCTGACTGGGGGCGCCTACCTGCTGGAGGTGGCCTCGGGTGATCTGATCCCGTTCTGGCTGGGCGGACTGCTCTTCTACCTCGTCATCATCATCTACGTCTGGGCCGGAGGCGTGCGTGCAGTCGCGTGGACGGACATCTTCTACGGAGTCACCATCTTCTTGGGGCTCATCGCCGCCGGTGTGGTGGTCGTGGGGCACGTGGGCGGAATGGGCACCATGTTCGACGAGATCCAGCAGGTGCAGCCGGACAACCTCATCCTGGGCGAGGGCGTGTGGATGACCTGGATCACGATGTTCCTCATCACCCCGCTGGGCGCGCTCATGGGACCGCAGATGTGGACGCGCATGTACGCCACGAAGAGCCCGCGCCTGTTCGACCTCATGCCGTTCCTGGTGGGCCTCATGGCGATCGCGTACATGGGGTCGATGCTGGTGGGCAATGCTGGCACGATCCTCATGCCGGACATCGAGAACGCGGATCAGGTGCTGCCGTTGGTGCTGCTCGAGTACACGCCGGTGCTGCTGGCGCTCGTCGTGATCGCAGCCGGCGCGGGAGCGGCGATGTCGACCGCGAACTCCCAGGTGCACGCGATGAGCGCCAGCTACACGATGGACTTCCACAACCGTTATTTCCAGAAGAACCTGCCGGAACGGAAGAAGGTCTGGGTGGGGCGCTGGGCGATCCTCGTGTTCTCCGCGATCGCCTACGTCATGACCCTCTACATCCCCGGTCTGCTGGTCACGATCGGGCTGGTGGCCTTCGGCGGGCTGGCGCAGGTCATCGTTCCCACGGTCGGCGCGCTGTTCTGGAGGCGCGCGAGCGTCGCGGGCTCCACGGCGGGGCTCATCGCAGGGCTCGCGGTTCTGGTCGTGTTCACGGCGTTCCCGCAGTGGGCTCCGGGGCCGTTCGCGGTGGGTGGGGTCGAACTGCTGGCCCTGCTGGTCAACATCGTCGTCTTCGTGGTCGTCAGCCCGTTCACGAAGCCGCGTGATTCGCGCCTGCTCCTGAAGATCCGCAGGCGTCACCACGACTTCGCGCGTGAGCGCTGGGACGAGCCGGACCCGCACGCGGGATGACGTGCCGGGGCTGCATCGCACTCAGATGTCGGGCCGCCTACGTGACATGCTGAGGGCATGTCGTTCTTCAGAGACTCGGACGCGCACGCCCGCGTCGATGCCCTCACCCGTCGCGTCACCGCGATGGAGGCTCTGATCGAGGCGCTGGCGACACAGGCCGGACTCGGTCCGCAGGCCGTGCGGGACCTGCGCGATCAGGCGGATCCAGGGCTGACGGATGAGGTCCGGCGGCTGGCGGACGCGGGGAAGATCATCCCTGCGATCAAGGAGTACCGGACAGCGACCGGCGCGGGCCTGCGCGATGCGAAGAACGCGGTGGAGGAGTACGCGCAGCGCGGGCGGAGCTGGTGAGCCCCGCTGTCAGTGCCGGCGCAGCAGGTCGATGAGGTCGTCCTTGCGGAGGTCGGAGTAGCCCTCCAGCCCCAGTTCCTTCGCGCGGTCCTTGAGCTCGTCGACGATCCAGTCCTCGTAGCTGCCGGCCTCGCCGCCGCGCTCGCCCACTGTCGAACGACCTTCGCGGGCCGCCGCGTTCGCGATCCGCGCGGCCTTCTCCTTGCCAGCACCGTCTTCGCGCAGGGACTCGTACAGCTCTTCGTCCTTGATCTGCGGAGGCGTGCGGTCGTCCGTGCTTCCCGATCCATTCGTGTCAGCCATGGTTCGAGTGTGCGCTTCGACTGGGGCTCCGGACAAGGGCTTCGACACTTCTGTGTGCGGTCGCGTCAGCCCTTCGTCCCCACGATGTAGGCCGCCTGTCCGATGTGCTGGATTGCGTCCGCGTAGACGCTGATGAGCCGCACGCCGCGGGTCACCGGCGGGTCCCACGATTCGTCGATGACCTCTGCGAGGTCTGCCTCCGTCAGGGACCCGATGTAGTCGACGGACTCGTCCGTGACCGCGGAGAGGTAGTCGTGCAGCGCGTCCTTGTCGTCGACGACCACGGCGCGGGCCTGCTCGTCTGTGTGGCCCAGCCCCAGGGAGTGGGGATCGGAGGGCAGTCCCATCCGATCCGCCCAGTCCTGAGTCCAGACCTGGTCCCGGCCTGACGCGTGGGCCACCTGCAGGTCGATCTCCCGCCCGGTGTGCCAGAGGAGCCAGGCGATCGAGTTCGGGTGCCCCGCGGGGTGGGAGTTGAGATCGGCCGCGTCGATCGAGTCCCAGATGAGGTCGAGTTCCTGGAGCGGTCGTTGGGCGAGGTCGGTCAGGAGTGCGCGTGAGTCCATGGGGCCAGCGTGGTCTCCGTCGACCGGTATCCGCTACCGGTACGAGTGCACAGCCGGTGCCGATGCACTGACGTGTCCCGGCAGCGCGTCGGTGTGATGTGACAGACTCGAGGCATGCTCACGCGTCTGGAGGTCAACGGATTCAAGAATCTGTTCGGGATCGTCGTCGATCTTGGTCCGTACACGTGCATTGCGGGCCCGAACGCGGTGGGCAAGTCCAACCTGTTCGATGCCATTGAGTTCCTGTCGCACCTCGCTTCCTCGAGCTTCGTCGAGGCTGCGCAGCAGATCCGTCTGAGCGGCGAGAAGTCGATCGACCCTACGCTCCTCTTCTTCCGTCATGAGGACGGAACCTACGAGCCGATGCGCATCGCAGCGGAGATGATCGTCGATCCCGACGCGCATGACGACTTCGGGCAACATGTCGCGGCATCGAGCACCTACCTCCGCTACGAGCTCGAGCTTCGGATCGACGTCGTGCTCGGTCCTTCCGGAGCTCCGGTCGAGAGAATCCGATTGACGCACGAATCACTCATTCCGCTGACCGCTACCCATGCCAAGGCGAGGCTGGCGTGGACGCGAGCACACGACGTGGGGCTGATCGGTGCTTTGGTTCGCGGTCGCAGGCGCAACCCATTCATCTCGATGGGTGAAGATTCCAGTGATTCCTCCGTCGTGAAGATCCACACGGAGGGCACCCAGGGGCGCGCACGGATGGTCAGTGTCGTGTCGACGCAGAGGACTGTGGTGTCGACGACCAATACGGCTGAGCGCCCGACCATTCTTGCCGCGCGGCGAGAGATGGAGAACTGGAAGAAGCTCGCGCTCGAACCGTCCGCGATGCGGACTCCGGATGATGTCTCCGAACAGGGTGGAGTGGGCTCGGACGGGTCACACCTCGCTGTTGCGCTGTCCCGACTGCTGGAGACCGATGACGATGCTGCGGCTGAAGTCCGCGCGACCGCGACCTCACTGACCGATGTGTCCGAGGTCCGTGCCGATGTCGATCATGAGCGCCGGATCGTGACACTGTCGGCGCGGTTGGGGAAGGGGCCGCTCCTGCCGGCTCGTGTCTTGTCGGAAGGGACACTCCGATTCCTCGCTCTGGCGATCATCCAACTGGACCCCGAATTCGGTCGCGTGATCTGCATGGAAGAACCGGAGAACGGGATTCACCCCGCGAAGATCCCTGACATGGTCGAGCTGCTGCACGACCTGGCGTTCGACGTGGACCTGCCGCCGGGTGAAGACAATGTCCTCCGACAGGTCATCGTCAACACGCATTCCCCGCATTTCGTCGCCGAGCACGAGGATTCCGAGATCCTGGTCGCTGTTCACGCCAGCAGGCGGGTGGCTGAGACGACCGTCGATTCGTTCGTGCTGGCGCCGGTAGCTGAGACGTGGAGAGCCCGAGTCACTGACGACGCTCACGGCAGAACCGGCGGATACACCGTGCCGCGCAACACGATCGACTCGTACCTGTCGATTCGTCCTGACGCCCCTCAGGTCCACAGCGGTGGCGCGAAGTGAGAACGGGAGTCGGTCGATGACGGGCAACACGATCACCTTCGCCCTCGTGAGGGAAGGTCCCACGGACGACGGACTTGTCCGATTGATCCGCGAAGTGATCATCGCGTGCGTCGACGATGGGGCTGTGGTCATCGGTGAGCCTCGTGACTACAAGGGCAGACCCGCCTCACAGGTGATTGCGGTCCGCGACGAGACCGGGCCCGACGTGGACCTGCTCTTCGTCCATCACGACTCGGACGCACGTGATGATTCAGGTGTCGTCTCGGAGATCGCTGCGGCAGCTCAGGAGTTTCCCCGACCGGATAGTGTCGTCGCGGTCATCCCGGTCCAGGAGACGGAGGCATGGTTGCTGGCGGACGAGGAACTAATCCAGTCGGTCGTGGGGAGGGCGAAGACCACGATGAGTCGTCGGGACCTCGGCATACCTGCGCTGGATCAGGTGGAGAACACCGCGTCGCCCAAGGAAGTGCTGGAGCAGGCACTCGTGGCTGCTACGAAGGAATCGGGCCGAGCGCGGAAGCGGACGAAATCGAAGTTCTCGGATCTGAGGACAGCGATCATGGATTTCCTCGACATCGACGGTCCGTTGGCGGAACTCCCATCGTGGCGCCGCTTCCGCGAGTCAACTGAGAGTGCGGTCGCGAACCTCTGAGTCGGTCGTCGTGATGGCGCCGTACGGCTTGTGAGACGGGTGTCGAGACCTTTCAACCCTGAGGCTATACTCACCCGGTCTGATACCGGCTGGCGTCGTGCCAGCGATCGAGAGGAACGACCGTGGCGACGAAGCCCTCTGCTGACGGCCCGCAGGTGACGGGTAACGCGACCGCCCAGGACGCGGTGATGGAGAAGAAGGTGATCGGGAAGATCACCAAGCGACTCATCCCGTTCATCGTGGCGATGTACTTCATCAACTACCTGGACCGGACGAACATCGGCATCGCCGGGCCTGGCGGCATGAATGAGGAGCTGGGGCTCTCCGCCACCCAGTTCGGGTTCGCCGCGGGCATCTTCTTCTTCGGCTACCTGCTGCTGGAGGTCCCCTCCAACCTGGCGCTCAACAAGTTCGGTGCGCGCATCTGGCTGGCCCGCATCCTCATCAGCTGGGGCGCGCTCGCCTCGCTCATGGCGTTCGTGCCCAATGCGACGTGGCTCTACATCGTCCGCTTCCTGCTGGGCGTCGCCGAGGCCGGCTTCTTCCCCGGCATCATCCTCTACCTCACGTTCTGGTTCCCCAAGACGTTCCGCGCACGGGCGACCGCACTGTTCCTCATCGCGATCCCGCTCTCCAGCGTGATCGGCGCGCCCGTGTCGACGTGGCTGGTCCAAGTGGGCAACGACCTCATCGCGAACTGGTCCGGCTGGCGCTTCATGCTCTTCGTCGAGGGCCTGCCCGCGATCATCCTGGGCATCATGTGCATCTTCTACCTCACCGAGCGTCCCAAGGACGCGAAGTGGCTGGAGCCCGAGGAGCGCGACTGGCTGCAGGCCCGCATGGACGCCGAGGCCGCAGACACTGCCAGCACCACCCAGACCCACTCTGTGCGCCACTCCCTGACCCAGCCGCGCGTGTGGGCGCTGGGCTTCGTGTACTTCGGTGCGGTGTACGGCCTGTACTCGCTGAGCTTCTTCCTGCCCACGATCATCGCGGGCTTCTCCGAGCGCTTCGGCACGGAGTACTCGTTCGTCCAGGTGGGGCTCATCACTGCGATCCCGTACGCGTTCGGTGCCATCGCGATGTACCTGTGGTCGCGTCACGGCGACACGACGGGGGAACGGGTGTGGCACGTGGCCGCGCCGTTGTTCATCGGTGCGGTCGCGATCGCCGCCGCGCTGTACCTCACCTCGCCGTTCACCACGATGATCGCGGTGACGATCGCCTGCATGTCGATCTGCTGCGCCCTGCCGTGCTTCTGGCCGCTGCCGCAGGCGTTCCTCACGGGTGCCGCGGCCGCCGCGGGCATCGCGCTCATCAACACGATCGGCAATGCGGCCGGCTTCCTGGCCCCCTACGTGACGGGCTGGCTGACGGACCTGACGGGGACCTCGAACGCGGGCATGTGGGCGGTGGGTGCCGCGATGACGATCGCGGGCGTCATCACCCTCGTCCTCGCCCGGACGGACAGGACGGTCAAGGCGAAGGAAGAGCGGCAGACCGCCTGACGGTCCGGCCGGACGCCGCGAGCTTCCGCGTCAGTCGAGCACAGCCGCATTCGGCCGTCCGCACACAGACAGCGGGAGTCGCAAACTGCAACGCCACGGCACTGCAGTTTGCGACTCCCGCTGTCTTGCCGGGTGAGGCGCCTCACCGCCGGACGGGACCTCCTCATCGCAGAACAGGCCCTCCCCGCTGACCGACGCTGGGTGCTGCGCCTCCAGTCCCCTTGAAACGGTTCTCGCGTTGTGCATGTTTTCTTTCATACACAACGCGAGGAACGGCGTAGGTAGGTGACGAGAGCTGACTCCCCGCGCCCAACCCGCCACGCCTCACCGCAGGGCGGCCATCCCCAGCAGGTAGAGGCACACGACGACCAGCATGATGAGCACCGGAGGCACGGTGTACCCCACGACGGAACTGAACTTCAGCTTGTAGTTCGCCAGGTACGGCAGCGCGAAGAACGGGATGAGCAGGTTCGTGACCGCATCGCCCATCTGGTAGGCCTGCATGATGAGGCCCAGGTCCGCGTTCAGGTCGATCGTCGTGGGGATGATGTAGGGCGCCTCGATGACGAACTTCGACCCGCCGGACGGCACGGCGATGTTCAGCAGGCCGGAGTACAGGAAGGCGATGACCGGCCACGTCGTCGCGGTCGAGATCGCCGTGAACGCGTTCGAGATGACGATGCCCAATCCCGTCGCCCCGATGAGGCCGAAGATGCCCGCGTAGAACGGGAACTGCAGGATGAAGCCCCACGTGCCGGCGATGCCGTCGCGCACCAGGCCGGCGTAGTACTCGGGTCCCCAGTTGGCGCACAGGACGACGCCCAGGCTGAGGAACAGGAAGTTGTACGCGTTGAGGTCCAGCCCGGCCACGCCCACGGAGACGATGTGCAGGATGCTGAAGATGAGGCCCACGCCGCCCACCAGGTACATGATCCAGCGGCTGGCGTTCGCCTTCTGCGCAGGGGTGTCACGGGGGACGGTGACCTTCGCGGACGCGGCGGCGGCCTCGAGGACCTCCGGCTCGACGTCCGTCATGGGCGCATCGTCCTTGGGGTGCATGAGGAGCATGAACGTGATGCCGATGATCATGCACACCAGGAGCAGCAGGCCGAAGTCCAGGCGCACCACAGTGTCCGTGAGCGGCACGGACACGGGCGTCTGCTCGACGTGCGACTCCGGCACCAGGCTGCGCAGGTAGTCGGGTGTGGCCGCGTAGAGGACCGCCGCACCGGACATGCCGGCGGCACCCGGCACCAGGGCGGTGAAGAGCGCGGCGACCAGGACGGGCGCGTGGATCTTGATGCCGTTGCGCTTGGCCTGGACCAGCAGCTCCTTGCCCAGGACGATGCCGCCCATCATGCCCAGGCCCCAGTGGACGAAGCCCAGTCCGCCGGCGACGACACTGCCCAGGATGATGACCTGCGCGCGGTTGCGGGGCAGACCTGCGAGTCGTGCCAGGACGCGCTTGGCCGGCGGCGAGGTGGCGACCGCAGTGCCGGTCGCCAGCAGCACGACCATCTGCATCGTGAACTCGAGCAGGTTCCAGAACGCTCCGGTCCAGGCGCCCACCAGCGAGACCGCCTCCGGGTCGCCGGACCAGACGGGGGTGTCCGTGAAGATGGCCGCCAGCACCGCGACCAGCAGTGTGAGGGCCAGGCAGATGACGAACGAGTCGGGCATCCAGCGGACGAACCAGGCGAGGTAGCGGTCGATGAACCGCTGCTTCTGCGGAGTGGAGGCGGGGGAGGTCATGGTGTCTCCAGGAGTCGGGTCGAACACGAATGGTGCGACGCGATCCCACGAAAGCACGGCCTGCACCCGCACCGCCCGCAGGTCACTACCGCGGGTACTGCTGTGTCCCCACTGACCAGGGCGGATATGTGCAGTACGATCAAGGAATGAGTCCTGCGTCACACCGTCGATCAGAGTACACGACGGACTCCGGTCGGACGCGCACGGGCCGTCTCCTCCTCGTCCTGCGGCGCGTGCTCCTGGGCGCGCTCGCCGCCGCCGTCGCACTCGCCGTCGTGGTCACGGCCGTCCTCGTCTGGTCCGTCAACCGCGCCTTCCCGCAGACGGACGGGACCGTCGCCGTCGACGGTCTCGCCGCGGACGTCACCGTCCAGCGCGACGGTCACGGCATCCCCACCCTCACCGCCACCAGCACGGACGACCTGTTCCGCGCCCAGGGATACGTCCACGCGCAGGACCGCTTCTGGGAGATGGACTTCCGTCGGCACATGACCGCCGGGCGCCTGTCCGAGCTCTTCGGCGAGTCCCAGGTCCCCACCGA
>DYUK01000182.1 GCA_020743695.1 Brevibacterium senegalense
CACAGCCTGCGCAGCGGGCTCTCCGTCCTCCTGTCCAACCGGGCGGGCATCGAACTGCTGCGGATCCACCTCGACGACATCGGATCGTCCTGGGCCGGTGTCCTGCGGGCCGTCTGCGCGACGCTGCCACCGCTGGACGGCGACGACGTCCGCGCGGTCGAACGGCTCATCGCGGAAGGGGTCGAGGAGGAGTACGTGGGCCTGTCCGGTTACGGCTACGAGGACGGCTCCGCGGACATGCCGCCGGCGGACATGAGTCCGTACGCGATCGACGCGGCGGGCCCGCCGGCGTCGGCTTTTCCGCCGCCGCAGCCGTCCGGTCAGGCATTCATCCCGCTCAGTCAGGTGAAAGGTCGCAGGTCATGAGCTCGCCCACCGCACTCGACACAGTCCTCTGGCTCATCATCCCGTACCTGGCCCTGGCGGTGTTCGTGCTGGGCCACATCTGGCGCTACCGCTACGACCGGTTCGGCTGGACCACCCGCTCCAGCCAGATCTACGAGTCGAAGCTGCTGCGGATCGGATCGCCGCTCTTCCACTACGGCATCATCTTCGTGTTCCTGGGCCACGTCGTGGGCCTGGGGATCCCCAACACGTGGACCGCGGCCGTGGGGATCACGGACGGGATGTACCACTTCATGGCGATCACGATCGGTCTGGGCGCCGCCGCCGCGACCGTGGGAGGACTGGCGCTCCTCATCTACCGCAGGCGGTCGAACCGACGCGTCTTCGGTGCGACGACGAAGCTCGACAAGCTCATGTACGCGATGCTGGCCGTCACGATCCTCGCGGGCATCTACGCGACGATCGTCGAATCCGGAATGGGGCACTACGACTACCGCGAGGGCATCTCCGTGTGGTTCCGCCAGTTCTGGGCGTTCCAGCCGGACATCGCGCTCATGGCGGCGGCGCCCCCGGGCTTCCAGGTGCACGTGCTGAGTGCGATCCTGCTGTTCGCGGTGTGGCCGTTCACGCGCCTGGTGCACGTGTTCACGGTGCCGCTGGGGTACCTGACCCGTCCGTACATCGTGTACCGGTCCAAGGACGCGCTGCGCCAGCCCCAGCGGCGCGGCTGGGAGACGATCGACTTCTGAGGCGGGCTCAGCCCCGACTGACCGGCCGGAACAGCGTCTCCTGCGCGATCGTCGCGACGTGGACGCCGTCCTGGGTGCCCAGACGGCCCCGGTACAGACCGCGGCCGTGGGAGACGGCCTCGGGATGCAGGTCCATGAGGGTCCACCGGTTCAGGTCGACCTCCTGGTGGAACCAGACCGCGTGGTCCAGGCTCGAATCGGACTTGTAGTCCGCGGAGTTGTACGCGCCCACGCCGGAGGAGATGTCCGACAGGTACGTGAGCGCGCACTGGTGCAGCAACTGGTCGTCGCCCAGGTCCTCCGTGCACCGGGCCCAGAAGCGCAGCGGGTAGTCCGGGGAGTCGTAGACCTGCTCCGTCGTCCGGGACTCGAAGCCGAACATGCGCGGCAGTCGGGTGGGGGTCCCCAGCGGCGCGTCCGCGACGGGCAGCGGGTCGCCGTGCTCGGGGCTCTCGACGGCGCGGGCGAACGAGGCGGACATGTTGAAGATGACCTTGCCCTCCTGCAGCGCGACGACGCGGCGTGCGGAGAACGAGCGACCGTAGCGGTCGCGGAAGACCTGGAAGACGGTGGGCTTCGCAGCGTTGCCCGGGCGCAGGAAGTAGCCGTGCAGCGAGTGCGGGCGACGATCGGACTCGACCGTCAGACCGGCCGCGCGCAGAGACTGCGCGGCGACCTGACCGCCGTACAGCGCGTAGGGCTCCTCGAAGACGTAGCCGCCGCGGTAGATGTTCGTGTCGATCTCCTCGAGCGCCATCATCTGGGTGAAGGAGCCCTCGATCTCTGCGGGGTGCGAGAACTGGACTTCGGGCATGAGGCCTCCGATCGACGGATGAGGGAGAGGGCCTGGCGCGTGCAGGCGGGTGAGGGACGTCACCTGATCCTATGCGGTCGCGGCCCGCCTCTGCAGGCGGCCCCGGCGGACCATCCCGAGGCCGTCCGGGCCCCCATGCCGACCGCCCACCGCCGCAACCGGCACCGACCCCGGCACCTCCCAGCGTCCGTGACCTCCACTACACTTCTCAGCAGTGACATGGGGTGCTCCGCACGGCGGGGCTGAGATCACACCCATCGAACCTGATCTAGTCAGTACTAGCGAAGGGATCGTCATGACGACGCTCGACCTCACCGGCCCACTGCAGAGACTGCGCGCGCAGGTGCCGCTCGTCCAGTGCATCACGAACACGGTCGTCCAGCAGTTCAGCGCGAACGTGCTCCTGGCCGCGGGTGCCTCACCCGCGATGCTCGACCACGAGGCGGATGCCGCGCAGTTCGCCCGCATCGCAAACGGGATCCTCGTGAACCTGGGCACCGCGACCAGCCACCAGCTGCTCGCGGCGGACGCCGCCACCACCGCCGTGTCGGGCATGCGCACCCCGTGGGTGCTCGACCCCGTCTCGTACGGCGGTGTCGATTTCCGCTCGCAGCACATCGCCCGTCTGGCCCGGTCCGGCCCCGCCTGCATCCGCGGCAACGCCTCGGAGATCGCCGCACTCGCGGGTCAGGGTGCGGGTGGCCGCGGCATCGAGTCGACGGACGAGGTCGATGCGGTCCTGGACGCGGCAGGTGTCCTGGCCCGCCGGTCCGGCTCCGTCGTCGCGGTCTCCGGTCCGATCGACGCGATCGTCGCGGTCGATCCGGACGACGCGCAGCACGTGCGCATCGCGCGCGTGGGCGGCGGATCGCCACTCATGCCGCTGGTCGTGGGAACCGGCTGCTCGCTGGGGGCGCTGACCGCGGCCTATCTGGGGGCCTCGCCGGACGACCCGTTCGCAGCCGTCGCCGCCGCGCACGCCCACTTCGCGGCCGCGGGCGAGGACGCCGGTCGCGACAGTGCCGGGCCGGGCTCCTTCGCCGTCGCATTCGTCGACGCCCTGCACGCCGTCACCGCGGACCGGATCGCCGCCGTGGACATGACGGTGCAGACCGGAGCGGGAGGAGCACGATGAACGCCCTGCCCACCCGCCTCGCTCCGTACGACTGGAGCCTCTACCTCGTCACGGACACCGCGATGTGCGAGGCCGCCGGCCGCACCGTGGCGGACACCGTCGCCCAGGCTGTGGCCGGGAGAGCGGGCATCGTCCAGATCCGCGACAAGGACGCCTCGGATGCGGAGGTCGCGCGGATGACGCGGGAGACCGTCGCCGCGCTCCGACGGTCGGGACGATCGATCACGCCCGCCGGCCCTGACTCCGACCCACGGCCGGTCGCCGTCTTCATCGACGATCGGCTGGAGGTCGTCCGGGCACTGCGGGCGGAGGGCCTCGACATCCACCTCCACGTGGGCCAGACGGACACCCCGGTCCCGCAGGTGCGCGAGGTGCTGGGCCCGGACCCGCTCGTGGGACTCTCCGCGCAGACGCCGGACGAGTTCTCCGCCGCCGCGGCGCTGCGCGACGAGACGACGGGTGCGGCGGACGTCGACCTCGTAGGTGTGGGACCCGTCCACGACACCCTCACGAAGGCCGGCGCCCCCGCGGGGATCGGACCCCGGCGGCTCGCCGCGCTGGCGGAGATCGCGGCGCAGATGGGACTGCCCTCCGTCGCGATCGGCGGCATCACGGCGGAGCGCGCACCCGCACTGCGGGACGCGCCGGTGCTGGGCATCTGCGTCGTGTCCGCGATCTGCGCCAGCCCCGACCCCCGCGCGGCCGCCGCAGCGATCCGCTCCGCCTACCGGGGCGACTGACCTGCGGGGCGCGTCCCGGTCGCCTCGCGCGGCACGGGCTCGTTCCAGACAACCGCGTCGTCCCGCGCACACCGGACGCCAGTGACACACCTCTCTGCCACACACGACCCGGATGGCCCCGCCATCCCCGAAAGGCTGTTCCTCCCATGCCTGCACACTCCGCCCACCGCCCACCGGTCGCACTCTCGATCGCCGGCACCGACCCGTCCGGCGGTGCCGGCATCCACGCGGACCTCAAGACCTTCGCGGCCCGCGGCGCCTACGGCACGACCGTCATCACCGGACTCGTCGCGCAGAACACGCACGGCGTCAGCCGCGTCCACGCCATCGACACGGACTTCGTCTCCGATCAGTTCGATGCGGTCCTCGACGACATCCCGGTCGACGCGACGAAGACGGGAATGCTGGGCACCCGCACCCTCGTACAGATGACCGTCGAGCGCGCCGGCGGCGGCCTGCTGGGCTTCCTCACCGTCGACCCCGTCATGGTCGCGACCTCCGGCCACCGCCTGCTGGAGGAGGACGCGGTCAGCGCGGTCCGCGACCTGCTGGCACCGGCCGCGGACCTCCTCACCCCCAACCTGCCGGAGGGCGCCCTGCTCCTGGGCGACGATGTGCCCCCGGCCGCGGACCTCGCCCAGCAGCGGGAGCAGGCCCGCGAACTGGTCCACCGCGGCAGCCGAGCCGTCCTCCTCAAAGGCGGCCACGGCCTCGGCGACGAGGTCGTCGACGTCCTGGCCGTGCGCGCGGGCGACGACATCGAGCTGCGCGAGTTCCCGCATCCGCGCATCGGGACACCGCACACGCACGGGACCGGCTGCACGCTGTCCGCCGCCATCACCGCCGAGGTCGCGAAGGCCGTCCGCGCCGGCCGCGACCCGCGGCACGGGGACACCCTCGCCGAGGCCGTCGTCACCTCCCTCGACTACCTCGCCCGGGCGATCCGCTCGGGTGCCGGGTGGGAGCTGTCGCGCAACCCGGACGGAGCCCGCGGGCCCGTCGACCACCTGGTCGACCTGGCAGGAGAGGACTGACGGCACGCGCGGATGTGACGGCGTGCGGTCCGGACGACATGCCTGTTCGACCAGGGGCCGCGCGGTGCGGGAACACGTGCGCCCGTCGTGCTGTTGGGACTGGTGAGGGCCGTGCCGCGGCCCGTTCGCGCGCACCCGCACACGCCGGTGCGCCCACACAGAAGGAGTACCGATGGCTGTCGACCAGTTCCTGCCCAGCGCCGGCGAGGTGACCATGTTCACGACGACGTGGTGCAGCTACTGCAAGCGCCTCAAGCCGCAGCTGGATCAGGCGGGGATCGCCTACGCGGAGGTCAACATCGAGGAGATCGAGAACGGCGCGGCCGTCGTCGAGGAGGCCAACGGCGGGAACCAGACGGTCCCCACCCTGCTCTTCGCGGACGGGACGACGCAGACGAACCCGTCGCGTGCGCAGGTCGCCCAGAAGCTCGAGGAGCTCGCGGCGGCGCAATGACGCGGTGGCGCGGGGCATCCGGTCCGTCCCGCATCCCGGATCACCGGATCTCTCCCTGATGGACTCATCGGAGTCCGCGTCCGGACCGAACGGTAGGCTTGGGGCGTGAGCCAAGAGATTGAGATCGGCAGGGGGAAGCGGGGTCGTCGCGCCTACGGGCTGGACGACATCGCCGTGGTCCCCGCACGCCGCACACGGGACCCCCGGGACGTCGACCTGTCCTGGCAGATCGACGCCTACCGCTTCGACCTGCCGTTCATCGCCGCCCCCATGGATTCGGTCATGTCGCCGGACACGGCGATCGCCCTGGGCCGGCTGGGCGGGCTGGGAGTCCTCGATCTCGAGGGCCTGTGGACGCGCTACGACGATCCGCAGCCGCTGCTGGACGAGATCGCTGGCCTGGAGCAGGACGCGGCGACCGCCCGCATGCAGGAGATCTACGCGGAGCCCATCAAGCCGGAACTCATCACCGCGCGCATCGAGCAGATCCGCGACGCGGGCGTGACCGTCGCCGCCGCGCTGTCGCCGGCGCGCACGCTGGAGCACTGGAGCACGGTGGTCGAGGCGGGCGTGGAGCTGTTCGTCATCCGTGGCACCACCGTGTCCGCAGAGCACGTCTCCAGCGCAGAGGAGACCCTCAACCTCAAGCAGTTCATCTACGAGCTGGACGTCCCTGTCATCGTGGGCGGCGCCGCGACCTACACGACCGCGCTGCACCTCATGCGCACCGGCGCCGCCGGCGTGCTCGTGGGCTTCGGCGGCGGTGCGTCCTCCACGACTCACCGCGCGCTGGGCATCCGCGTCCCCATGGCGACCGCGCTCGCAGACATCCACGCCGCGCGACGCGACTACATGGACGAGTCCGGCGGACGCTACGTTCACGTCATCGCGGACGGCGGTCTGGGCCGCTCCGGCGACATCGTCAAGGCCTTCGCGATGGGCGCGGACGCCGTCATGCTGGGCACGGCCCTGGCCCGCTCGGACGAGGCGCCCGGCCGCGGCTCCCACTGGGGTG
>DYUK01000183.1 GCA_020743695.1 Brevibacterium senegalense
CCGGCCGCGGTGAACCGCAGCGTGCGCCCTCGCTGCTCCACGAGCGCGACACCCACGTCTTCGGACAGGGTCTTGAGCTGGTGCGATACCGCGGAAGGTGTGTACGACAGCGCCTGTGCCGTCGCCGTCACCGTGCCCTTCTCCGCGAGCATCCGCAGCACCGTGAGTCTGCGATCGATCATGCAACCAGTCTGCACGATCTCATGGAATTCCGTTCGCTTATCTTTCCAGCATCAGTGGCGGACACTGAAGATACGGACCGGGGCGACGGGGCCTCCGCATCGGCACGCGGCGGCATCGCACCCTGGTGGACTCACTGCATCGACGCAAGGAGGGACCGACAATGACGACGATCCCACGTCCCACAGAAACCCCCACAGAGACCCTGGCCCGGCCCGGCACCGCGGCGGGCGCGGGCAGTGCCCGGGCCACGGCCTCGGCGGCGGCCGCCCAGCCCGGCACCTGGGAGCACGCGGTCGTGAACCGGCGCCCCGGATACTCGCTGGAGGCGCCCTTCTACACGGACCCGGAGTTCTACCGGAAGGACCTCGAGGCGGTCTTCCTGCGCACCTGGATCTTCGCCGCCTCCGTCGCCGAGGTCCCGGAGCCCGGCGATTTCGTCACCCTCGACGTGGGGCGGGCCTCCGTCATCATCATCCGTGACGATGACGAGGAGATCCGCGCCCACCACAACGTGTGCCGGCATCGGGGTGCTCGGCTGCTGATGGAGGGCTCGGTGTCGGTGGGCAACATCGTCTGCGGGTACCACCAGTGGACGTACTCGCCGGAGGGCGACCTCATGCACGCCGGGGTGCAGGCGCCGGGCTTCGACCGGAAGGAGTTCTCGCTGCGGCCCGTGCACGTGCGCGTCATCGCGGGCCTCATCTTCGTGTGCCTGGGAGCGGAGGCGCCGGATGACATCGACGAGGTCGCGGAGCGGATCAGCCCCTACATCGGGCCGCACGCGCTGGAGCGGACGAAGGTCGCCTTCCAGGAGGACCTCATCGAGCACTCCAACTGGAAGCTCGTCATGGAGAACAACCGCGAGTGCTACCACTGCGAGGCCGGCCACCCGGAGCTCACCTGCACGTTCTTCCCCACGTACGGCTACCGGGTCGAGGACATCCCGCCGCGGCTCATGCCCGCCCACGACCGCTACCTGGCCGCCGAGCAGCTCCTGTCCGTCAACGCCGACCGCAACGGCCTGCTGACCGAGGCGATCGAGGAGCTGAGCGGCCGCCCCACCGGATTCCGCATCCAGCGGGAGGCCCTGGACGGAGCGGGCGAGTCGTACACGAAGGACGGGGCGGCGGCGTCGAAGAAGCTGCTGGGCGAGTTCGACACCCCTGTGCTGGGGCGACTGTCCCTGCACGTCCAGCCCAACACGTGGTTCCATTTCCTGGGCGACCACGTCGTCACGTTCGCGCTGGTGCCGCTCGATGTGGACCGCACGCTGGTGCGGACGACGTGGCTCGTCCACGAGGACGCGGTCGAGGGCGAGGACTACGACATCCCGCACATGACCGAGGTCTGGCACCAGACGAACGCGCAGGATGCCGTGCTGTGCGAGCGCGCGCAGCTGGGCGTCAGCAGCCCCGCCTACGTGCCCGGGCCCTACGCGCCGCACGAGTACCAGGTCGACGAGTTCATCGCCTGGTACCTGGAGCGGCTGCGGGACTACGGCGGGCTCGAGGGTGTGGCGGGTGCTGGTGCGGCTGGTGCTGCTGCCGCTGGTGCGGCCGCGGGTTCCGGCGCTGGTGACAGCGGAGCGGAGGCGGCCTCATGACGACGTACTACGACGGCGGGTCGGGGACGCCCACGACCGAGGTGCCGACGGCCTCGGCGTGGGGTGCCTCGACGGCTCTGCCGCGGGACGAGTTCACCGGCGACCTCGTCTGCACCGCCCTCACGCCGGTCACGCACGACGTCCTCGACGTGACGCTGCGGGCGGCCGACGGCGGGACGCTGCCGTACTCGCCGGGCCAGTACTACACGTTCACCTTCCCGGGGCTGGGGCCGGGCGGGGAAGGTGTGGATCGGTGCTATTCGGTGAGCTCGGCGGCGGCGGTGACCGGCGGGGGCGTCGAGGAGCTCACGATCACGGTCAAGCGGGTGCCGGGCGGGCCGGTCTCCGCGTTCGTGCACGAGCGCCTGCGCGTGGGTGACACGCTGCGCGCGGATGGACCGTACGGCGTGTTCGGCTCCGACGTGCGGCCCGGCGCGGGCGCGCTGTACCTGTCCGCGGGCAGCGGGATCACCCCGTTCCTGTCGATGATGCGGACGCGGGCGGTGCTGCTGGAGAAGGGCGAACGGAGCCTGCCACTGTGGTCGTCGGTCGTGCATGTGCACGCGGCGCACTCGCCGGCGGACCTCGTCCACCGCGTCGAGGTCATGGGCCTGTCCGACCGCCACGAGACCACCGTCATCCCGGTCTGCTCCGCGGATTCCCCCGCCGAGGCCTGGGCCGGCGTCCGCGGCCGCCTCACCGCCCAGAAACTGGCGGTCCTGGTGCCGGACCTCATGGAGCGCGAGGTCCTGGTGTGCGGGCCCACCGCGTTCATGGAGGCGGTCGTGGCGATGGTCGTGGATCTGGGCGTTCCGGCCGAGCGCATCCACCTCGAGTCGTACGTGTTCGGGGAGAAGCCGCGGGTGCCGGTCCAGGCCTCGGCGGGGGTGTTCTCGATCGAGTTCCGCGGTGCGGGGCGGACGGTGTCCTGCCCGGCGGGGACGACGATCCTGGCGGCGGCCAGGGAGGCGGGGGTCGCGCACCCGTCGTCGTGCGCCGAGGGCGTGTGCGGCACCTGCAGGGCGACGATGGTGAGTGGCGAGGTGGACATGGACCACCAGGGCGGGATCCGGCCGCGGGAGGTGCGGGAGGGGAAGATCCTGCCGTGCTGCTCGGTGCCGCGGACGGACATCGTGCTGGAGTGAGGGGGCGGTAGCGCAGGCTGTGTCCGTGGGCCGTGGCAGTGTTCCCATATGGAAACGAACATGGCAATCGTGCAGGCTGAATCCATTGTCCAGAATGCTGCCCGTCAGGTGCTTGCGCCCAGAGCGGCCGAATGCCTGGTCTGCTACGTCGACAGGCTCCTCGAGCAGCACGGGTGCGACAACACGCATCGGTTCACGGAGCAGTACCGCGCGGCGTCGGCGCCGCGGCACACGGCGCTCGTCAAACGGCTCGCTCGGATGGGGGCGTGCTGCTGCGATTGCGAGATCTTCCTCAACGCCTACCGGCCCGCATGGAATCTGTGGACTCCGGATCGACGGGTGGAGGCCCCAGATGGCTTCGTGGAGTTCATCGAGTCCTCGCCCCCGGCTTCGATGCCTCCGTGCGCGGGAGTGCCCCGGGGATCGGTGAAGCCGTGTGAGCATTGGGAGCGCATCTGGTGAATGTGATGGCGGTGGGTTGTGCGAGCTGAGCGACTCGCGTGATTGACGCCGTCGCGCGGTCATGCGAATCTGGCTGTCGGCGTTCGATCCATCGCCCAGCCATCGCACCGACCCCAGCTCGGACGCGCAGGTGAAGGGGAGCAGATCCTCGGATCACAGCACAAGCACGACCACCGTGGGACCAGTGACGAGTCACGCGCCGTGCAGGCTGGGGATGCGAGCGGCGCGGGAAGACCGCACATGACCACTCGGAGTGACTTCAAGACGATCGTCCGCGCTCGCATGGCGCGCACCGGCGAGAACTACACGACCGCCCGCGCAGCGCTGGAGCTGGATCGCGAGGCCGCGCGGATCGCACACGAGCGCCTCATCCGCCCGCATGTCGAGGGGGCCGGTGAGCACCTGCGCCTTCTTCGGATCCCCGCGCGCAGACGCCCCCGATTCGCAGTGCTGCTGGAGTTGCTGGCCCGCTTCGTTCCCGGCGAGACCTACACGGAGACCCAGGTGAACGCGATCCTGCGTCCGGTTCACGACGACGTCGCATATCTGCGGCGCGAACTCATCGACTACCGCCTGCTCGAACGCGATGCGCTGGGCACGTACTGGGTGGCACCGCGACCGCCGGTCCGCGACGGGAACGAAGCCCAGGAGACCGGGGACTGGGAGCGGATC
>DYUK01000184.1 GCA_020743695.1 Brevibacterium senegalense
TCCGGCACCGCGAT
Organism: Brevibacterium senegalense; assembly: GCA_020743695.1. Classification (GTDB taxonomy): domain Bacteria; phylum Actinomycetota; class Actinomycetes; order Actinomycetales; family Brevibacteriaceae; genus Brevibacterium; species Brevibacterium senegalense_A. The sequence continues at coordinate 15 of DYUK01000184.1, forward strand.
CGTCGCCCCCGTGTCCGCGCGCAGGAACGAGTCCGCCCGGCGGTGGACGAAGCGTCCCGCGCACTGGGCGATGTAGGCGCCGCCCGCGTAGTCGTACACGCCCAGGCCGCGCTCGTAGTAGGCGTTGACGCGGCCCTCGGCGGCCATGCACAGGTCGATCGCCGCGGAGCCGCACCGCCGCACATCGTCGAAGTCCTCCATGACGCGGCCCAGCGCGGCCAGCTGCACAGCGCGCCGTTCGGCCGCATATCCGAAGCCGGTCGCGACGACCCTGCCCGAGGCCGGCGCCCCTCCCCCGGTCAGCTCCCGCGCCGCTGTGGTCGGGTCCGTGAGGATCGCCAGCGGCGCGGCCCACGCGCGGCCGTCCACCGCGAACCAGACGCGGTCCAGCAGGGGTGCGGCGACGAGTCCCGCGACCCACCCGTCGTCCGGTGCCGCCGGGTCTGCGGATGCCTGGCGGACACCCACGGAGAAGCAGAAGTGCTCGATGCCGCGGACGAAGTTGACCGTCCCGTCGATGGGGTCGACGTGCCAGACGAGGTCAGACCAATCCGCCGAGGCCCCGGTCGCCTCCACGCCCGTCGCACCACCGACCGACGCATCCTCACCCGGGCGCTGCTGGGACCGGAGCGCGGCCCCGGCCTCGGCGGCCTGCGCCAGCAGCCCCTCGACCTGCTCGCCGCCCTCGACGTCCGCCAGCGCACGCGCAGCGGCGCCCTCCTCGCCCACCATCGTGTCGCCGAGTCGGCAGACGGAGAGGTGGTGGCGGACCAGGGCCTCGATCTCCGCGTCCGCGGCGGTCACGAGGTCGTTGCCGCCGTCCTTCGCATCGATCGTCGCGGCGGTGAGTCGGTCCGCCCAGGCCAGCATGCGCTGGGTGGCGATGAGGGCGGTCTCCCGCGCGACGTCCAGGACGGGATCTGCGAAGAGTGGGATCACGCCCTCATCGTCGCACGTCCTGTGCGACGATGGCCTCACACGCCGGTACGCGCGCACAGTCGCACGCACTCCGACCCGCTGGTCGGTCCCGCCGGCCGACTGAGAGGAGCCCCCGTGAACGGTGCCGATTCCCTGCTGGCCACGCTGGAGCACAACGGAGTGACGACGTGCTTCGCGAATCCCGGAACCTCGGAGATGCACTTCGTCGCCGCCCTGGACGGGACGCCCGGCGTCCGCGGCATCCTGGGCCTGTTCGAGGGCGCCGTCACGGGCGCCGCGGACGGCTATGCCCGCATGACGGACGAGCCCGCCGCCACCCTCCTGCACCTGGGGCCGGGCATGGCCAACGGCCTGTCGAATCTGCACAACGCGCTGCGCGCGCACTCCCCGGTCGTCAACGTGATCGGCGACCACGCCAGCTACCACCGTGCCCTCGACGCGCCGCTCACCAGCGACATCGAGGGCACCGCACGCCCGTTCTCCCACTGGGTGCGCACCTCGATCGACGAGCAGGCGCTGTCCCACGACGTCGCGGACGCCGTCACCGTCGCCCGCCGCGGTCAGGTCGCCTCCCTCATCCTCCCGGCCGACGCCGCCTGGAACGACCTGTCCGCACCCCCCGCCCCGTCCACCGCGCAGCCCGCACCGCTGCCGGTGGTCGACGCCCCCGTCGCCGAGGCCGCGGCCCGGGCCCTGCTGGACGCCGGCTCCCGCGGTGCGATCCTCATGGGCGGGCGCACGCCCCGTGCCGACGCACTGGCGGCGGCCGGTCGGATCGCGCAGGCGACCGGGGCCTCGGTGTTCACGGGGACCTTCGCACCCCGGGTGACCCGGGGTGCGGGACGGTTCGCGGCGCAGAAGCTGCCGTACTCGGTCGACGAGGCGCAGCAGGTGCTGGCGCAGTTCGACACGATCGTGCTGGTGGGTGCGAAGCCGCCCGTCGCGTTCTTCGCCTACCCCACGAAGCGCAGCCGACTCGAGGCACCCGGCACGCACCTCATCGAGCTGACCCCGGAGACGACGCGCGCGGACCTCCCGCTGCAGGCGGTGCTCGACTCGCTGCCGCAGGCGGCCCGGGCGAAGGCGGCGGAGGCGAAGCCCGTCGACCTGGAGCTGCCGCAGCGGCCCACCGGCCCCATCACACCGGAGAAGCTGGGCGTGTTCCTGGCGGAGGCGATCCCGGAGAATGCGATCGTCGTCGACGAGTCGATCACGACGGGCCGCACCTTCCCGGAGGCGACGCAGAACGCGCGGCCCCACGACTGGTTCAACCCCACCGGCGGGTCGATCGGGTGGGCGCTGCCCGTCGCCACCGGCGCGTCGATCGCGTGCCCGGACCGGACGGTCATCGCGCTCGAGTCCGACGGGTCCGGCCTCTACATGCCGCAGACGCTGTGGACGCAGGCGCGCGAGGGCGTGCGCGTCGTGTCGCTCATCCTCGCGAACCGGAAGTACCAGATCCTGCGCAACGAGATGACGAACGTGGGCGTCGAGGTCGTGGGCGAGACCGCCGCGACCCTGCTGGACCTCGACCGGCCCGTCGTCGACTGGGTGTCCGTGTCCCGCGGCTTCGGCGTGCCGGCGGAGAGCGTCGAGACGATGGAGGACTTGGCCGCCGCCTACGACCGCGCCCTGGCCGCGGACGGCCCGGCCCTCATCGAGGTCGTACTGTAAGGGCGCGATCCCTCCACCCGGAAGAACCCCTCCAGCACAGGGAGTACGTCCAGTCCGAGGGTACGCCGCAGCACCGAGAAACCCTCTACCTCACACTTCTCTCGCCAACTGCAGGAATGCTCGCACGCATAACGCGAGAGAAGTGTGAGGTAGAGGGGGCCCGATCGTACTCGAGGCCCGTCCCAGTTGGGACGGGCCTCGAAGGTGCGGCTCAGTCAAGGGTGCCGCGGGGGTGGGGTCCGTCAGCGGACGGGGCCCACCGTCCACTGGGGCAGCTCGTGGCCGGTCCATGCCGGCGGCTCGTCCTCGCCGGACTCCTCGTCGGCCTCCGCGTCCTCGAAGGTGGGGTGCACTCGGCCGTGCGCGTGGTGGACGGGCGAGTAGACGGAGTACAGGCGCAGCGGCTCCGAACCGGTGTTGATGACGTCGTGCCACACACCGGCCGGGACCTGGATCGACCAGTCGTCGGAGACGTCCTGCTGGAAGTTCAGCTGGTCCTCCGCGGGTCCCATGACGCAGCGTCCCTCGCCGCCCTCGATCCGCAGGAACTGGTCGTTGTCCGGGTGCACCTCGAGACCGATGGACTGTCCCACGGGGATCGACATGAGCGTGACCTGCAGGTGGCGTCCGGTCCACACGACACGGCGGTAGTCGTCGTTCGCGAGGGTCGCCTCCTCGATGTCGAAGGCGTTGGGGTTGGGGCCGTTGTCGATCATGTCCATCGTGCGCGTCCTCCCTGTCATGAGCGGCGGGTGGCGCCGCGCGCGTGCGGCGGACCCCCGTTATCTTCAATGACTCAAGACTAGCGCGACAGCGCAGGTTCCGACAGCGAGGTCCGCATACCCTCACCTGCCGTCTCACGCAGGGGCGTGCGGGCCCGCCCCCGCGGGCGCCCCGACGTCACTCCACGACAGCCGACTTCACACAGCGGAGTCCAGCCCCTTCTCCCGCAGCCGTTCCCGCTGGTTGGGGTTGGTCGACGGCCGGAACGGCATCGGGACCACCTCCGCCTCGACGGGCGTGCCAGGGGTCTCCGCGTAACCGTCCGGCAGCCACACCCACAGCCGGGTGCCCAGCGCGGTGCTGCGCAGCGGCACGAAGCCCATCGCGATGTTCGTCTCCAGCTCCGGCGAGAACCACGGGGAGGTCACGTACCCCACGGGCTCCCCGTGCTGCTGCTCGCTGATGAGCCAGAAGTCCGGGGCGTAGTCGTCGATGGGACGCCCGGCCAGACGCAGGCCCACGAGCTGCAGCGAGAAGGGTGGACAACCGTCCTCCAACGCAGCGCGCGCCGCCTCGAGCGCCGCCCGCCCCACGTAGTCGCCCGGCTTGTCGCGCGGCACCTGATAGCCCAGGTTCACCTGGAACGGCAGCGTCTCCGCGTCCATGTCCTGGCCCCACGACAGGATGCCGGCGGCGATCCGACGGTGGTGTGCGGGCGCGACGACCCGCAGATGGTGCTTCTCGCCGGCCGCCACGATCGCGTGCCACAGCGTCTCCGCGTGGATCGTCGCGTCCTGGAGGTAGATCTCGTACCCCTTCTCACCGGAGAACCCGGTCTGCGAGATGACGACCTCACAGCCCTGGATCGTCGCGCGCATGAGGCCGTAGCTGGGCACCTCCTCGATCCCCGCGCCCACGAGGTCGCACATGAGGTCGACCGACTTGGGCCCCTGGATCTGGACGGGCGCCACGTCGATCTCCGCGATCGCGACGTCCATCCGCCAGCCCACGTTCAGGCCCTTGAGCCAGAACATCAGGTCTGAGTCGGAGAGGCTGAACCAGAACTCGTCCTGCGCGACCCGCAGCAGCACGGGGTCGTTGAGGATCCCACCCTCCTCCGTGCAGAGGATGACATAGCGGGCCCGCATGACCGGGATCCGCGTCGCGTCCCGGGTGATGACCCGGTCGACGAACGCCTCCGCGTCCGTCCCCGTCACCCGGATCTGGCGCTCGACGGCGACGTTCCACAGGGTGACGTCGTGGACGAGTGAGTCGTACTCGACCATCATCCCGCCGTCCTCCGGCCGCACGTAGCCGCGCGGGTGGTACATGCGGTTGTAGACGGACGCGCGCCAGCAGCCGTGCTGCATCGACAGGGCCCAGTACGGGGACTTCCGCACCCGGGTGTCGACGAGCATCTCCACGGGCGTGGGCCCGGACTGGCGCAGATTGATGGGGACCAGACGGTCGCGCTGATCGATCGATGGAACGTTGAAACTCATGGCGCACTCCTCACCTTCGAGTCCTGCCCACCGGAACACCATTCCCATTGTCCGGGTCTCCAGTGTAGGATCCACCTGACCGGATCGGCAAGGGCCGGACCCCGCAGTCATCCGCCCCGAAGGAGTGATGATGGCTCCCGGATCAGGACAGGACCAGACTCCCGCCGCGACAGTGCAGCCGCTGCTGCGCACCGCCAGGCTCGAGGTGATCCCCACCCGCGGGATCCTCGACGAGCTGCGCGCCCACTCCCCCGTCCACCGCACCGTCACGATCACCGCGTCGGAGTCGCTGGGCCTCGAGGCCACCCTGTCGCTGGCGTGCACGCTGCGCGCGGACGGCCGGACTGTGATCCCGCACGTGGCCGCCCGCATGGTCGCGGGCCGCGCGCACCTGGAGGAGATCGTCGACCGGCTGGCCGCCGCGGGGGTCGACGCGCTCTTCGTCCCCGGCGGCGACGCGACCCCGGGCCCGGGTGCGTACACCTCGTCGCTCGAGCTGCTCGAGGACCTGGCGCAGCTGGACCACCCGTTCACCACCGTGGGCGTGGCCGCCTACCCGGAGCCGCACCCCACCATTCCCGAGGCCGTGGTCACCCGGGCGCTCACCGCCAAGCACGCGGTCGCGACGGAGATGGTGAGCAACCTCTGCTTCGATCCGGACACGGTCTGCGACTGGGTGAGCCGGATCCGCCGGGAGGGCGTGACCTTGCCGCTGCGGCTGGGCGTCCCCGGCCGAGTCGACGCGGCGCGCCTGGCGCGCGTGGGTGCGCGGATCGGCGTGAGCCAGTCCCTGCGTTTCGTCCGTGGGAAGGCCGGGACCGTCGCCCGCCTGCTGACGCCCGGCGGCTTCGCCGCGCAGCGCCTCGTCGACCGGATGAGCGGTCTCCTCGCGGATCCCGCGGCGGACATCGCCGGTCTCCACGTCTACACGTTCAACGAGATCGAGCGCACGGAGGCGTGGCTGGCCTCCGGCGAGGACTGAGCGCGCGGACCCGCACGGGCGGGTGCGGGTCCCGCCCTGTCCTCCTGCCCGCTCAGTCGCCGGCGGCGGACAGGCTCGTGAGACCGCGGGCCAGCTCGGTCGCCTCGCTCACCAGAAGGCGGCCCAGCTCGTCGATGCGTGGACTCAGGCGCACGGAGGGCCCGGAGATCCCCAAAGCGGCCAGCACCGCACCGCCGGGTCCGCGCACGGGGGCGGCGACCGCGTCGAGGCCCTCCTCGAAGTCCCCGTGGGTGATCGCGTAGCCGCGCGTCCGGATCGCATGCGCCTCCTCCTCCCGCGCCGCCTCGGACACGAGCACGCCGTCCGCGCAGCGGGCCAGCGGTCCCGACGGCAGGTCGAGGACGCCGTAGGCGTGGAGCACCAGACCCAGCGCAGAGCAGTGCGAGGGCACCTCGATGTCGACCCAGTTCGTCGCACCCAGCACGTACTGCGAATCGACCTGCGCCGCGTGGACGACCCGGTCCCCGCTGGGCAGGCCCAGATTGACGGTTTCGCCGGTCTTCTCCCCCAGCCGCTCGAGCGTGGGGGCGGCGGCCGCGGCCAGCGCCTCCGTCCGGTCGAAGCGGGCGGCGTACGCGGCGAACAGCGGCCCGCCGCGGTAGCGTCCGTCCGCCATCCGCTCGAGCAGTCCGTTCTCGTGCAGGGAGGTGAGCAGGCGCGAGACCGTCGACCGGGCCAGCCCCGACTGCTCGACCATCTCCGTGAAGGACACCGGCGTCGATGCGTTGATGATGAGGGTCAGGAGTGCCGCAGCGCGGTCGATCGACTGCATGCCCTGGCTCATCGGGCTCCTCACGAGAACGGCGGTGGTGTCCGCCACATCCTACCGAGGCCCCGGTCCCGCGAACGGGACCGGGGCCTCGGCGGCGGTGTGCCTGTGCCCACGGACCGGCCGACCCTGGCGGGACCCTCCGTGCGCCCGGGCGGGGCTCAGGCGGCGGTGCGGCCGCCCTCGCGCACCGTGCGGTCGATCATGAACCGCTGGTACGCCTCGACCGTGAACGAGTCCGGCAGGTCGTCGCCCAGCGCGCCCCAGCGCAGCAGGTCCGCGGAGTCGCAGAAGTGGTCGAGCGGGTTGCGCGAGGTGATCGCCAGCTCCTCCGCCACGTAGCGGTCCACCAGCACGCGGGTGAGCACGCGACCGTTGTCCATCTTCACGCCGCGGCGGATCCACTGCCAGATCTGCGCGCGGGAGATCTCGACGCTGGAGACGTCCTCCACGAGGTGGTCGACCTTGAGCGCTCCCTTCCCGGACAGCCACGCGTCCAGGTAGGCGAGGCAGGCGCGGATGTTCGTGCGCACACCCTCCTCGCTCACGTGCTCACGCAGGTCCTCCGGCGTGGGCAGCCCATCGCGGGACAGCAGGTCCTCGGAGCGGATGCGGCCGCCCTCACCCGAACCGGTGGTCTGCGGGATGCGATCGATCTGGTGGTCGGCCTCGCCCAGCACCTCCTCGAAGGCGGTGCGGGCGACAGGGATGAGGGTGGGGTGCGCGACCCACGTGCCGTCGAAGCCCTGCGCGGCCTCGCGCTCCTTGTCCTCGCGGACTCCCTGCTGGGCCGTGGCGGTCAGCTCCGGATCCTCGCGGTCCGGGAACGCGGTCGCCATGCCGCCCAGCGCGTGGACGCCGCGGCGGTGGCTCACGTCGATGATGCGCTGCGCGTAGTGCGTGAGGAACGGCAGCTCCATCGTCACCTCCTTGCGGTCCGGCAGGAGGAACGTGGGGTCGTGGCGGAAGGCCTTCGTCATGGAGAAGATGAAGTCCCAGCGACCGGCGTGCAGGCCGGCGCAGTGGTCGCGCAGCTCCCAGACGATCTCCTCCATCTCGATCGCCGCACCCACCGTCTCGATGAGGACCGTCGTGCGCAGCGTGCCGGGGGTGATCCCCATCAGCTGCTGCGCGCGGTGGAACAGGCGGTTCCACCAGCGAGCCTCGGAGGCGCCCTCGATCTTGGGGATGCAGAAGTAGATGCCGCTGCCGCGGGCCACGAGCTCCTCCACGTTGTGGAAGAAGTACAGGCCGAAGTCCACGAGCGACGCTGAGGCCGCGGTCTCCGCTCCGTTCCGGTCCACGTACCGCAGGTGGGCCTCCGGCAGGTGCAGACCGCGCGGCCGCACGACGATCGTGGGCTGCGCCGCCTCGGGGCGGCGGCTGGACCGCTGCTCGTAGTACTTGCCCACCCTTGTCACGTGCTTGAGGCGGTTGCGCACGGCGGCGCGCAGGTTCACCTGGCCCAGCACCACGTTGCGCCACGTGGGGGACATCGCGTCCTCGAAGTCGGCCAGCCAGGAGTCCGCGTCCGAGTTGAGCGCGTTGACCGCGGTCCGGCCGTCCGGCGCACCTGTGATCTCCACGCGGCGGCGGGACAGGCCCGGAGCGCCCTCGTGGCCCACCGCGCGCCAGGCGGCATCCTCGCGGATGTGGCGGGTGTCCTCACGGTGACCCGGCAGGTCACCGCGGGCGATCGCCTGGTGGCGGGCCTCGCGCTCCGACAGCAGCACGCGGCGCTCCGTGAGGAACTCGGAGTGCAGGGTCGCGAGGAAGTCGAGGGCCTCGTGCGTGAGGACGGTGTCGAACGTGGGCTCCATGGGACCTGCGACGACCATGCGGCCGCCGGCGGTCCGAGCGGACGAGGACGGGGTCAGCTCCTGCGAAGAGGGGGCCGTGATGGTGGACATGATGACTCCTGGACGAGACGTTCGTGGTGGGGAGAGTGGTGGGGCCGGAGTTGAGGTGTGGGCGACGGTCGGGGTGGGACCGTGCGAGCGGGTGTGGAAATCGGCCGGTCCGGCGCAGGGAAACCCCAGAAACCCTGCGCGGGACCGGCCGATCCGCCTGGCCCGGATCAGCCGACAGGCTCAGTCGACGGATGCGGGCGGTGAGGTGTCCGGCCGGGTGGCCGGGACCTCGGCTGCGGGGCTCAGCTCGTGAACTGAGCGGACTCGGTCGAGTCCTTGAGCGCGGTCGTCTGCGAGTCCGGGTTGACGGCGGTCGCGACGAGGTCGAAGTAGCCGGTGCCCACCTCGCGCTGGTGGCGGGTCGCGGTGTAGCCGCGGGCCTCGGAGGCGAACTCCGCCTCCTGCAGCTCGACGTACGCCTTCATCTGCTCGCGGGCGTAGCCGTGGGCCAGATCGAACATCGAGTGGTTGAGGGAGTGGAAGCCCGCCAGCGTGATGAACTGGAACTTGTAGCCCATCGCGCCCAGCTCGCGCTGGAACTTCGCGATCGTCGCGTCGTCCAGGTGCTTCTTCCAGTTGAACGACGGCGAGCAGTTGTACGCGAGCATCTGGTCCGGGTACTCCGCGTGGACGGCCTCTGCGAACTGCTTCGCGACCTCGAGGTCCGGCGTGGAGGTCTCCATCCACAGCAGGTCCGAGTAGGGGGCGAAGGCCAGCGCACGGTCGATGCAGGGCTCGATGCCGTTCGTGATCTTGTAGAAGCCCTCCGCGGTGCGCTCACCGGTGACGTACTTCTGGTCGCGCGGGTCGATGTCGGACGTCATGAGCGTCGCGGCCTCGGCGTCCGTGCGGGCGACCACCAGGGTGGGGACGTTCTCCACGTCCGCCGCGAGGCGGGCCGTGTTGAGCGTGCGGATGTGCTGCGACGTGGGGACCAGAACCTTGCCGCCCAGGTGACCGCACTTCTTCTCCGAGCCCAGCTGGTCCTCGAAGTGGACGCCGGCCGCACCCGCCGCGATCATGCCGCGCATGAGCTCGTAGACATTCGCGGTGCCGCCGAAGCCGGCCTCCGCGTCCGCGACGATCGGGGCGAACCAGTCGTCGACCTTGAGGTCGCCCTCGGAGCGCTCGACCTGGTCGGCGCGCATGAGTGCGTTGTTGATGCGGCGCACGACCTGCGGGACGGAGTTGGCCGGGTAGATCGACTGGTCCGGGTAGGTCTGACCGGCGACGTTCGCGTCCGCCGCGACCTGCCAGCCGGACAGGTAGATGGCCTTGAGGCCGGCCTTGACCTGCTGGACGGCCTGGTTGCCGGTCAGGGCGCCCAGGGAGTTGACGAAGTCCTCCGTGTGGAGGAGGTCCCACAGGCGGTCCGCGCCGTGACGGGCCAGCGTGTGCTCCTCGATGAGGGAGCCGCGGAGCTTGACGACGTCCTCGGCGGTGTAGTCGCGGGCGATGCCCGACCACCGGGGGTTCGTGGCCCAATCGCGCTGGATGGCCTGTGCGTCGTGGATGTCCTGCTGCTGCGTCATGCGTCTGTCTCCTTCTGGGGTGGGCCGCTGCCGGTCCTCCGTGCTCCGCCGGGGCGGTGCTGCGTCGTATCGGTGCGGCGGGGTGCTGCGTTGTGACATCCAGTCTTCCGGAGCAGAACCGGCTGGTGGGAAGAATTCTCGAGGAAGTTCAGCGGTTCTTCTGCATGAATGAAGAATCCACGTTCTTTCGAACAGTCGGTGGTCTGTGTCACAGTGGTGGCATGGTGATCTCCGCACGCGTGCGACGCGCGACAGAGGGCAAGGACGAGGCCCGCTCACAGCCCACGGCGGATGCCCTGAGCATCGGCCGCCGCATCCGGCATTTCCGGACCGAGGCCGGCCTGACCCTGGGCGAGCTGGGCGATCGGATCGGCCGCGCAGCCTCGCAGATCTCCGTCCTGGAGAACGGCAAGCGGGAGCCCGCACTGGGCCAGCTGCGGGACCTCGCGACCGCGCTGGGCGTCACGACGGACGACCTGCTGGACCCCACCCCGGTCGATGCGCGGCAGGCCCTGGAACTGGAGGTGGAGCGGAACCAGCTGTCCCCGCTGTACACGTCGCTCCACCTGCCAGCGGTCAAGGTGAAGTCGCTGCCACAGGACGCGCTGGAGGCGATCGCCGGCCTGCAGCGCCAGCTCTCGACGATGGTGCGGCGGCGGGCCGCGACCCCGGAGGAGGCGCGGCGCGTCAACCGCGTGCTGCGCGAGCAGATGCGCGTGCAGGGGAACCACTTCCCGGAGCTGGAGCAGGTGGCGCAGGAGGTGCTGGACCGGATCGGCTACAGCGGCGGGCCGCTGTCGCAGCGGCAGACCGCGCGGATCGCCGATCACCTGGGGTACTCGCTCCACTACGTGTCGGACCTGCCGTCGTCCACTCGCGCGGTGTCGGACACGCGCAACCAGCGCCTCTACCTGTCGCACGACGACGTGACGGGGCACGACCCGCGCTCGCACCTGCTCACCGCCCTGGCATCGCATCTGCTGGGCCATTCCGCGCCTGCGGACTACGAGGAGTTCCTGACCCAGCGGGTCGAGGCGAACTACCTCGCGGCGGCTCTCCTGCTGCCGGAGTCCGAGGCCGTCCCGCTGCTCCAGAAGGCGAAGAAGAATCGCGAGATTTCCATCGAGGGCCTCCGTGACGTGTTCGGGGTCTCGTACGAGACGGCCGCGCACCGCTTCACGAACCTCGCGACGGCCCATCTGGGGCTGCCCGTGCACTTCATGAAGGTCCATTCTTCTGGAACGGTCCACAAGGCCTATTCCAACGACGGCCTCCCGTTCCCCACGGATCCGCTGGGTGCGATCGAGGGGCAGTACGCGTGCAAGCGGTTCACGTCGCGCACCGTGCATCGGGTGGCGGACCGGTTCAGCCCGTACTACCAGTACACGGATACGCCCGCAGGCACGTTCTGGTGCACCGCCCGCGTGCTGCCCGGCGGCGACTTCTCCGTGAGCGTAGGCGTGCCCTTCGCGCACGTGGGCTGGTTCGAGGGGCGGGAGACGTCGAAGCGGTCGGCCTCGAACTGCCCGGACCCCACGTGCTGCCGGCAGGCTCCGGACGACCTGGCGCAGAAGTGGGAGGACGCCAGCTGGCCGTCCGCACGCACCCACGCCTCACTACTGGCCGCGCTGCCGCCCGGCGTCTTCCCCGGCGTGGACACGACGGAGGTCTACTCGTTCCTGGAGCGCCACGCGCCGGAGGACTGACGGCGGGCCAGGCCCCGCTCTCCTCGTAGCCCTCGACCTCCCACCAACCTTCCCCTGACACGACACGCCGGATTGATGTTCGAAGGGACCCCGCGTACGGAGTCCCTTCGAACATCAACCCGTCCCGTCGTGAAAACGACGTCGGCCGCTCAGCGCGTCATCGCCTCAGCGCACGATCGTGAGGTCGATGCCCTTCCGTTCCGGCAGGCGCCAGGCGGCCCACAGCGCCAGCACCGCGGCGAAGGCGATGAAGAGGTTCGACGCCCACGGGACGTCCCAGGCGACCGCCAGCTGGTTGACGTACGGGGTGGTGCCGCCGAAGACGGCGGTCGCCAGCGAGTACGCGAACCCGATCTTCGCGGTGCGGCTGGAGGTGGGGAACGTCTCCGCCATGACGCTGGCCAGCAGGCCCGCACCGGCGGACAGGAGGAACAGCGCGATCGACGTCGACACGAACAGCGTCCACGGGCGGTCGTCGATGAATCCCATGAGCGGGAAGATCGTCACGATGATGCCCAGGCTGAACACGTAGAGGACGGGCTTGCGGCCCACGCGGTCGGAGACCCAGCCCCAGAACGGCAGCGACGCGAGTCCCACGACGAGGGCGGCGACGAGCGACCAGTACGCGCCGTTGGGGTCCATGCCCTCCTGCGTCTGCGCGTACGTCGACACGTACGAGGTCCACGTGTAGTTGCTGGCGGCGACACCGGAGACCAGGAAGAAGATGAGGACGATCGACAGACCGGCGCTCAGCGGCTGGAGCGTCCGGGCGGAGAAGGAGTCCGCGCCCAGGCCGTCCTGGCCGGGGTCGCGGCGAGCGGCGCCGGTGTCCGTGCCTGCACCCGCTGCAGCCTCAGTGCGGGGAGCTCCCTCGCCGCCTGCCACAGTCGCGGCGTCCGCACCCACGGCCGCCTCCGCGTCCTCGTCCTCCGCCGTGAACACATCGGACTCGACCATGCCCACGCGCAGCCACAGGGCGACGACCGCCAGGACCGCGCCCAGCAGGAACGGGATGCGCCAGCCCCAGGACTGGACCTCCGGCTCCGTGAGGACGCCGGTGATGACGCCGCCCAGGATGAACGCGAGGAACGCACCGCCGAAGATCGTCATGAACACGGCCGAGCCCCACAGGCCGCGGCTGCGCGCCGGCGCGATCTCCGCGATGTAGGAGTTCGCGGTCGCGGACTCGCCGCCGTGGGCGAAGCCCTGCACGATGCGGGCCAGCAGGAGGAGCAGCGACGCGGCGATGCCGATCGTCGTGAAGGTGGGCAGCAGTCCGATGAGCACGGACGCCGAGGCCATGAGCAGCATCGTCGTCACCAACACGAAGCGACGACCGCGACGGTCCGCGATGCGGCCGAACACGATGCCGCCCAGCGGACGGAAGAGGAAGCCGATCGCGAAGACGCCGAAGGTCGCCAGCAGCCCGGACACCGTGTCCTCCGGGTTGAACAGCGCGGCCGCGATGTACGGGGCGAACACCGCGTAGGCGCTCCACTCGTACCACTCGAGGAGCTGGCCCACGATGCTCGCGGCGAAGGACTTGCGCTGGGTGCGGCGCGCCTCGCGCGCAGCATCGCCGGGCGTGGGCGGGTGCGCGGCGGACGTGTGCGCAGTGGTCGTCATGGGGAGCCTCCGAGGGCGGTCGTGCAGGATGTATCGGCTCGCGAGCGCAGCGGCCCGCGGGGGTGTCGATTCACAAGGGTGCCCGGCCCGCACGACTGCCGCGCCCACGAACGTCATGTTCCGTCACGATCTGTCACACAGCGGCGCATCCGCTGTCGCCACGTACCAGCGCCCACTTTCGCCGGGTGCCTTCACCCGCACCCCTGGCCACGGTGGTGAGGCGTACCTTAGTGTGGAGTGCGCTCCCACTCCCCCGCCATCCCAGGAGACCCCCGCCCATGGCACCTCGTTCCGCCTACCGCCCCTTCGCCGTCACGCTCGCGGGGAGGCAGCGGCTCAGCGAGAACTTCGTCCGCCTCACCTTCGCGGGCCCCGATCTGGCGGAGTTCGCGGACACGTGCCTGGACCAGCGCATCAAGCTGGTCCTGGGCACGGATGCGCAGCTGTCTTCGGCCGGCGCGGCCCCGTCGTGGATGGACTGGTGGCGCGACCAGCCCGACGACGAGCGCCCGACCATGCGCACCTACACCGCCCGCTTCGTGCGCCGGGAGCAGGCGGAGGTCGACGTCGACTTCGTGACGCACGGGACCAGCGGTCCCGCCAGCCGCTTCGCACTCGAGGCACAGGTGGGCGACCGAGCACTCCTCGTGGGCGCGTACGCGGACCACCCGGAGGCGGACACGCAGGGCCTGGCCTGGCGTCGAAGCGGCGCCTCCACCGTGCTGCTGGTCGGCGATGAGACCGCCCAGCCCGCCATCGCGAACATCCTCCGCAGTCTGCCCGCGCATGTGACCGGGGCCGCATTCCTCGAAGTGCCGGCGCCCGCGGACGCGATGGACATCGACACCGCCGCCGAGGTCGCGGTCACCTACCTGCCCCGCTCCCCCGGCGACGGGGCCGGGGAGGAGCACGCCCGTGGCGAGCGCCTCACCGCCGCGGTGCGCGACTGGGCCACGGCCTGGACCGCGGAGGCGGGCGGGGACGCGGTGGCGACCGGGGCCTCGGGCGCGGTCGAGGACGACGAGAACGTGAGCACGACGGAGACCGGCATCCTCTGGGAGGAGGGCGC
>DYUK01000185.1 GCA_020743695.1 Brevibacterium senegalense
AGGCGCTCGTGGTCGACGTAGTCCGTGGGGATGTGCGCGTCGACCGGCAGCTCGATGCGCATCTCCTTCTCCTCCTCCTGGGCCTCACCGCGGAAGTTCGCGACCGCCTCGCCCACCAGCCGGACGTACAGGTCGAAGCCCACACCCTCGATGTGGCCCGACTGCTGACCGCCCAGCAGGTTGCCGGCGCCGCGGATCTCCAGGTCCTTCATCGCCACCTGCATGCCGGCGCCCAGCTCGGAGTGCTCGGCCAGGGTCTTGAGCCGGTCGTGCGCGGTCTCCGTGAGCGTGCCGTCCGGCGGGTAGAGGAAATAGGCGTAGGCGCGCTCGCGGCCGCGGCCCACCCGGCCGCGCAGCTGGTGCAGCTGCGAGAGACCGAACCGGTCGGCCCGGTCGATGATGAGTGTGTTCGCGTTCGCGATGTCGATGCCGGTCTCCACGATCGTCGTGCAGACGAGGACGTCGAACTTCCGCTCCCAGAAGTCGACGATGACCTGCTCCAGCTGCTTCTCGCCCATCTTGCCGTGCGCGATCGCGATGCGCGCCTCCGGCACCAGCTCCGCCAGGTGACCGGCCACGCGCTCGATGTCCTGGACCCGGTTGTGGATGTAGAAGACCTGCCCCTCGCGCATGAGCTCGCGACGGACCGCCGCGGCGACCTGGCGGTCCTCATAGCGGCCCACGTACGTGAGGACGGGGTGCCGTTCCTCCGGCGGGGTCGCGAGCGTCGACATCTCGCGGATGCCGGTGACCGCCATCTCGAGGGTGCGCGGGATGGGCGTCGCGGACATCGCGAGCACGTCGACGTCCGCCCGCATCGCCTTGAGCGTCTCCTTGTGCTCGACGCCGAACCGCTGCTCCTCGTCGATGATGACGAGCCCCATCTCCTTGAAGGAGATCTCACCGGACAGCAGGCGGTGCGTGCCGATCACCAGGTCGATCGTGCCGTCCTTCAGACCCGCGACGACCCGATCGGACTCCTTCTTCGACTGGAAGCGGGACAGCGCTGCGACCGTGACGGGGAAGCCCGCATACCGTTCGGAGAACGTCTCGAAGTGCTGCTGGACCAGCAGGGTCGTGGGCACCAGGACCGCGACCTGCTTGCCCTCCTGGATCGCTTTGAAGGCGGCGCGGACCGCCACCTCCGTCTTCCCGTACCCCACGTCGCCGCAGATGAGGCGATCCATGGGGACCGTCTTCATCATGTCGGCCTTGACCTCGTCGATCGTCGTGAGCTGATCCGGGGTCTCGACGTAGTGGAATGCGTCCTCCAGCTCCCGCTGCCAGGGCGTGTCCGGCCCGAAGGCGTGGCCCTGCGTGGCCTGCCGGGCGGAGTAGAGGCGGACCAGTTCGCCCGCGATCTCCTTGACGGCCTTCCGGGCACGCGACTTCGTCTTCGCCCAGTCGGAGCCGCCCATCTTGTTGAGGGTGGGGTTCTCGCCGCCCACGTAACGGGTCACCTGGTCGAGCGAATCCGAGGGGACGTACAGACGGTCGCCCGGATGCCCGCGCTTGGAGGGAGCGAACTCGATGACGAGGTACTCGCGGGTGTGGGCATCGCGCCCGCGCCCCGCGGTGCGCTGCACCATCTCGACGAACCGGCCCACGCCGTGCTGCTCGTGCACCACGTGGTCGCCCGGTGCCAGGTTGAGGGGGTCGACCTGGTTGCGGCGCCGACGAGCGGGCAGCTTCCGCATGTCACGGGTGGACGCCGCGGCTGCGCGCCCCAGGACGTCCGCTTCCGTGAGGACCGCCAGCTTGAGGTCCTCGACGACGAATCCGCCGAAGCCCGCCCCGGTCGAGACCTCGACGCGGCCCGCGGCGGTGAAGTCCGGGTCGTCGACCAACGCGGCCGGGACCTCGGCGTCTGCGAAGACCTCGACGAGGCGCGCACCCGGCCCCTGGCCCTCCGTCAGCACGACGACGGCCCAGTCGTCGCGGATGAGGCCGTGGACGTCCTGCAGGACAGCCTCGACATCGCCCTGGTAGCCGCGGGGTTCGCGCGCCGGGACCGTGAAGTCCTCGGAACCGGGGGCGACCAATTCCTCGTCGACCGCGAAGCCACCCACCTCCCACCACGGGTGGCCCAGGATCCCGGCCGCCTCGCGCGTCTGTTCGAGGGTGCGGAAGTTCGCGGCGGAGAGGTCCACGGGCGCCTGCGCCCCGTCGGAGGCGGACTCCCAGGCGGCCGCGAGGAACTCGTCGGACGTGCGGACCAGGTCCTCCGCACGGCGGGCGACCTTCTCCGGCTCCACGACGAGCACGCGCGTCTCCTCCGGCATGACCGCGACGAGCGGCTCCATGCCGTCGGCCAGCACCGGGGCCAGCGACTCCATGCCCTCGACCGCGACGCCCGCAGCGATGCGCTCGAGCATGTCCGCAGCCGCCGGTGTCGTCGCCGCGAGTGCCGCGGCGCGTTCGCGGACCGCGGGAGTGAGCAGGACCTCGCGGCACGGCGGAGCGTGCAGCACCGGTGCGGGCTGTCCGTCCTCCACGGGATGCGAGCGCTGGTCCGCGACCGCGAACGGGCGGATCTCCTCGACCTCGTCGTCGAAGAACTCGAGGCGCAGCGCGGTGTCCGCCGTGGGCGGGAAGATGTCGATGATGCCGCCGCGCACCGCGTACTCACCGCGGCGCGACACCATGTCGACGCGCGAGTACGCGAGTCCCGACAGCGTCTCCGCCAGCTGGGTCAGATCCATCCGGTCGCCCGCGCGCAGCACGACCGGCTCCAGCTCCCCCAGGCCCTTGACCAGCGGCTGGAGGGCCGCGCGCACGGGGGCGATGACGACCCGCAGCGGGGTCTCGCCGGTCTCCGTCGCCTCCGGGTGGGCCAGGCGGTGGAGGACGGTGAGCCGTTCGCCCACGGTGTCGGACCGCGGCGAGAGTCGCTCGTGCGGCAACGTCTCCCAGGAGGGGAACACGGCGATCGACTCCGCCGGCAGGTGGTCCTCCAGTGCCCGGGCCAGATCCTGCGACTCCCGCGTCGTCGCCGTGACGACCAGCGCGGTGCCGGTCGCGGCGGTGCGGGCGATGAGCGCCGGCAGCAGCCCCCGCACCAGCGACACGGTGCCGCCCGGCGACGTGGGGTCCGCGACGGCCCGGCGGACGTCGTCGAAGGCGGGCAGCGTGAGGGCAGAGGTCAATCCAGTCAGCACGCGGACCAGTCTAGGGGGCGGCGCAGACACGGGCCCACGGCATCGGTCCGGACGCCGCCGACCGCCCGTGCGGACTGTTCCTCCAGCTTCATGACGGATACTCGAGTCATGTCGTCCAGCCCCGCAGCCACGCGCACCCCGTTCGCCGCCCGCTTCGGACATCCACTCGTCCTGCTCGCCCTCATGTGGGCCATCGAGTTCGCCGACCTGCTCCTGCCCGGCCGCTTCGAGTCCCTGGGCATCCGGGCGTGGGACGTCACCCACCTGCCCGGGATCGTCCTCGCGCCCCTGCTGCACTCGACGTGGGCGCACCTCATCTCGAACTCCGTCCCGTTCCTGATCCTGGGCTGTCTCGTCGCGGCGGAGGGTGCGCGCCGGTTCTGGACGGTCACGGCGATCGCGACCGTCGTGGGCGGGATCGGGCCCTGGTTCCTCGCTCTGCCGGGGACCGTGACGGTGGGCGCGTCCGGCCTGGTGTTCGGCTACTTCGCGTACCTCATGGTCCGCGTGTTCACGGCGCGCAGCATGGGCCACCGCATCCTCTACGCCGTCGTCGCGCTCGTCGTGTTCTCGATGTACGGCGGATCGATGCTGGTGGGCGTGCTGCCCGTGCACGTGGGCATCTCGTGGCAGGGCCACCTCTTCGGTGCATTGGGCGGAGCGGCCGCCGCAGTCCTCACGCGGCCGCGCACGGACGTCAGCGCGGGGAGTGGAAGCGCTGCTGCGTCGCCTCGAGGCCGTCTGCGATGAGCGCCTCCACCGCGTCCGCCAGATCGGACACGAAGATCGGCAGGGTCGTCCTCTCCTGTGCGGTGAACCGCCCCAGCACGTAGTCCGCCGTGTCCATCCGCCCGGGCGGTCGGCCCACGCCCGCGCGCACGCGCAGGTAGTCGCGGGTGCCCAGGTGACTCGTCATCGAGCGCAGTCCGTTGTGGCCGCCCTCGCCGCCGCCCCGCTTGAGACGGACCGTGTCGTAGTCGAGGTCCACGTCGTCGTGGATCGCGATGACCGTCTCCGCTCCCACCGAGTGGAAGCGCGCCAGCTGGCCCACGGGCTGACCCGATTCATTCATGTAGGTGGCGGGACGCACGAGCACCGCACGGGCACCGGGCACTCCCCCGCTGCCGGGCATCCGGACGGTCGCGGCCTGCGCCCGCGCCTTCGTGCGCGCCAGCCTCCCGCCCGTACGGCCCAGCAGCTCGTCGACGACGAGGTATCCGATGTTGTGCCGGGTCGCCTCGTAGCGGGAACCGGGATTGCCCAAGCCCACGACCAGCCACGTGTCAGCCGCCATGCGGTGTCGCCGCCTCTCTCCGTCCATGACGCCCGCGTCGTCTCCGCAGGGTCCACTGTCTCCGCGCACGCCTGTCCGTGCACCCAGGACATCTTCGCCCATCGGCACCGGTCCCCGCACACGCACGGCGGGGCGGGACCATAACTGGTCCCGCCCCGCCGTGCAGCAGCGTGCGGAGTGCTCGGTGATGAGCCTCTCCGTCAGGAGGATCTCTCCTCCGGGAGGATCACTCCTCCTCGCCGGCCTCCTCGGCCTTGGCCTCGTCGTCGGACGACTCCTGGGCGTCGTCGGGCTCGGCGCCGGTCGCGGCCGCGGCCTCTTCATCGACCGCGTCGGACTCGAGCTCCGCCTCGAGCTGCTCCTCGGAGAGCTCGGCGGAGATGTTGACGACCAGCAGCTCACCGTCGGAGACCAGCTCGGTGCCCTCGGGCATCGTCACATCGGCGGCGTAGACGTGCTCGCCCACCTCGCGGCCCTCGATGGAGACCTCGATCGACTCGGGCAGCTTCGTCGCGTCCGCGGAGATGAGCAGCGACTGGTTGTCGACGGACACCATCGTGCCGGGTGCGGCCTCGCCCTCGACGACGACCGGGACGTCGACCTCGACCTTCTCGCCGCGCTTGACGAGCAGCAGGTCCAGGTGCTCGATCACACGGGTGACCGGGTTGATCTGGACGTCCTTGGCCAGCGCCATCTCGCTCTTGCCGGACTCCGGGTTCGTGAGCTTCAGCAGCGCGTTGGGCGTGCGCAGCGCCAGCATCGTGGGGTGGGAGTCCAGCAGGAGGTGGACGGGCTCCATGCCGTGGCCGTAGAGGACGGCGGGGATCTTGCCCTCGCGGCGGAAGCGGCGGGCGGCGCCCTTGCCGAACTCCTCGCGGCGGGTGACATCGAGAGTGGCGTCAGCCATGATGGTGCTCCTTCTTCACTGGTGGTGCCTCGTACGGACGGAGAACCCCACCGGCTCGGAGCATGCGCCCGTGGGCTGCTCGAGAGTATGAGGACCGCGTCGATCACGGAGGCCGTCGGGGCCTCCCTCGCCGAGGTGACCCGACCATGGTACGCGTTCCGCCGCCGCCCTCCAAGCCGAGGCTGGATCCGCGACAAGCCGGCACCGAATCCGCGACGAGCCGGCACGGAACGCTGATGTGCGACCACACGCCTGAGATCTGCAGATTTCAGGCGGCTGCTCGCACATCAGCGCGGCCCGACACGCGGCCCGGCAGACAGGAGCGGCCCCGGGGGATTCCCCGGGGCCGCTCGCTCGCTCAGTCGTCCGTGCGCTCACACGTCCAGTGCGCTCAGAGGTCGACGTTCTCGAAGAGGCTCGTGACGGAGCCGTCCTCGAACACCTCGTGGACCGCGCGGGCCAGCAGCGGCGCGATGGAGAGCACGGTGAGCTTGTCGAACGTCTGGTCCTCGCGCAGCGGCAGCGTGTTCGTCACGATGACCTCCTCTGCGACAGAGTCCTTGAGGCGCTCGACGGCCGGGCCGGAGAACACGGCGTGCGTCGAGACGATGATGACGCCCTTCGCACCCGCGGCCATGCACGCCTCCGCGGCCTGCACGATCGTGCCGCCGGTGTCGATCATGTCGTCGACCAGCACGCAGTGGCGACCCTCGACCTCGCCGACGACCCGGTTGGCCTTCGTCTCGTTGGGGCGGGTGATGTCGCGCGTCTTGTGGATGAACGCCAGCGGGACGCCGCCCAGACTGGAGGACCAGTTCTCCGCGACCTTGATGCGGCCGGCGTCCGGGGACACGACCGCCAGGTCCTCCGGGTAGTTCTCCTTGACGTAGTCCGCCAGGAGCGGCAGCGCCACGAGGTGGTCGACGGGACCGTCGAAGAAGCCCTGGATCTGCGCGGTGTGCAGGTCGACCGTGATGAGGCGGTCCGCACCGGCGGTCTTGAAGAGGTCCGCCATGAGGCGCGCGGAGATGGGCTCGCGGCCGCGGTGCTTCTTGTCCTGGCGCGCGTACGGGAAGAACGGCGCGATGACCGTGATCCGCTTGGCGGAGGCGCGCTTGAGCGCGTCCACCATGATGAGCTGCTCCATCATCCACTCGTTGATGGGCGTCGTGTGCGACTGCATGACGAAGACGTCCGTGCCGCGCACCGACTCCCCGAAGCGCACGTAGATCTCGCCGTTCGCGAAGTTGTAGATGTCCGTGGGCAGGAGCTCCGTGCCCAGACAGTCCGCGACCTGCTCGGCCAGCTCGTTGTTCGCCCGTCCGCTGACGAGCACGAGCTTCTTGTTGCCCGCGGTGGTGATCGACTTCACGTTCACGACTCCTTCTCAGCGATGTCCGCTTCGTCCGTGCTGCCGGGCCGGTTCGGTCCTGCAGAGTCTGTCGCGGGATCCGCCTCCGCGGTGCCCGCCGCCATCTGCGCCGCCCGCGCCGCGGGGGTGCCGGGCCGCTTCGCCGCGACCCACCCCTCGATGTTGCGCTGGCGGCCCTCCGTGATCGCGAGCGCCCCGGCGGGGACGTCCTCACGGATGACGGTGCCGGCACCGGAGTAGGCGCCGTCGCCCACGGTCACCGGTGCGATGAACATCGTGTCGGAGCCCGTCTTCACGTACGAGCCGATCGTCGTGCGGTTCTTGTTGACCCCGTCGTAGTTGACGAACACGGACGAGGCGCCGATGTTCGACTGCTCGCCGATCGTCGCGTCGCCCACGTACGTGAGATGCGGGACCTTCGTCCCGTCGCCGATCTGCGCGTTCTTCGTCTCCACGAACGTGCCGATCTTCGCCTGTGCGCCCAACTCCGTGCCCGGCCGCAGGTAGGCGAACGGTCCCACCGTCGCGCCCGCGCCGATGACGGACAGGGATCCGTGCGTGCGCGCGACCGTGGCGCCCGCGCCCACTTCCATGTCCGACAGGGTGGAGTCCGGTCCGATGACGGCGTCCGCGGCGATGTCGCACGCCCCGTGCAGCTGCACGCCGGGCAGGATCGTCACGTCCGGGGCAATGACGACGTCCGCGTCGATCCACGTGGTCTCCGGGTCGACGACCGTCACGCCCGCGCGCATGTGCGCCTCGACGATGCGGCGGTTGAGCTCGCGGCCCAGCTGCGCCAGCTGGACGCGGTCGTTGGCGCCCTCGACCTGCCACACGTCGTCCGTCGTGAGGGCCGCGACGCGGGAACCCGCCCCGCGTGCGATCCCGATGACGTCCGTCAAGTACTTCTCACCCTGCGCGTTGTCCGTGCTGACCTCCGCCAGCGCGCTGCGCAGCACCTGCGCGTCGAAGGCGTAGATGCCGGAGTTGATCTCCGTGAGGAGCTTGACGGCGTCGTCCGCGTCCTTCTCCTCCACGATGCGCTCGAGGCCGCCCTGGGCATCGCGCACGATCCGGCCGTACCCGGTGGGGTTCGCCACGTTCGCGGACAGGACGGTCACGGCGTTCGTGTGCGCCTCGTGGTGCTCCACGAGCGCCAGCAGCGTGTCCGTCGTGAGGAGGGGGACATCGCCGTACGTGACGACGACGGTGCCGCCGATGTCCTCCGGCAGCTGGGTGAGCGCGCATTCCGCCGCGCGCCCCGTGCCGGGCACGTCGTCCTGGTCCGCGACGAGGACGGACCGGTCGATCGAGCCGGAGATCGACTCGAGGTGCTCCGCGACCTGCTCGCGTGCGTGCCGCAGGACGACGACCAGGTGCTCGGGCACCGTCCCCGCGGCCGCGCTGATCGCGTGGTGCAGGAGGGACCGGCCGGCGATCGGGTGCATGACCTTGGGCGTCGCCGACTTCATCCGGGTCCCCGCACCTGCGGCGAGGACGATCACGGCTGCCGGACTGTGCTGCGGCATGTGTGGGGCTCCTTGTGTCGCGGATCGCTTCATCCCGCTCCGCCCCTAGGATTCGAACCTAGACCACACGGCACCAAAGGCCGGCGTGCTGCCATTACACCAGGGCGGACCGCGCTCCCCGGGGCGGCGGGCGCTGGGTGCAATCCTGCCACTAGACTCGAGGGTATGGAAATCCTCCGCATCATCCTCGTGATCCTGCATCTGCTGGGAATGGCCATCATCATCGGCGGGTACTTCGCCTCCATCAAGGCCCCCAAGGTCGCCCCGGGCATGCTGCACGGCTCGTACCTGCAGCTCGTCACCGGCCTCGCCCTCACCGGCCTCGCCGAGGCCATGGTCGACGAGGGAGACTCCGTCAACCACATGAAGATCGGCATCAAGCTGCTGCTCGCGATCGCCGTCACGGTCTTCGCGATCATCGGCAAGCGGAAGGAGAAGGCGAACCCGGACCAGGGCGCCTCCGCCGCGATGTCGCACGCGACCGGCTGGGCGGCGATCGCCGCCGTCATCGTCGCCGTGAGCGTGCCGGGGACCGTGGTGGGCTGACACTCCCCACTCCCCCGATGCGCCCCCTCAGCGCTCCCTCCCGCGGCCCGGCTCGACTGAGCCGGGCCGCGTCCGTTCCGGCTGATAGGTTCGCCCTGCTATGAGCTCACCCTTCGATTTCCTCTCCGTCCTCTCCCCGCGGCCTGCGGCGGACACCCCCACCTCGGACGACCGTGCCGTCGACGACGCCGCTGCTGCCCCCGGGCTGTGGGACACCGCCGCCGAGGCCGCGGTCGCCACTCCGTCGACCTCCCCCGCCGCTGCGGGCGGGGACGCGGGTGCGGGACCGGGGGCGGCCTCGGCGGCGGGGTCCGCAGAGGATCTGCTGGACGGTCTCAACCCGGCCCAGCGGGAAGCGGTCCTGCACAGCGGTGCACCGCTGCTCATCGTCGCGGGTGCGGGCTCCGGGAAGACCAGCGTGCTGACCCGGCGGATCGCCCACACACTGCGGACGGGGCGGGCGCGCCCCGGCGAGATCCTCGCGATCACGTTCACGAACAAGGCGGCGAAGGAGATGCAGGAGCGGATCGCCGCGCTCGTGGGGCCCGCGGCCCGCACGATGTGGGTCTCGACCTTCCACTCCGCGTGCGTGCGCATCCTCCGCCGCGAGGCGAAGACGCTGGGGCTGACCTCCAGCTTCACGATCTACGACGCGCAGGACTCGCTGCGGCTGCTCACGCAGATCGCGCGCGAGGAGAACCTGGACCCCAAGAAGTTCCCTCCGCGGGCGCTGCGGTCGCGGATCTCCGGGCTCAAGAACGACCTGCTGACCCCGGACGACTTCGCGGCGACGGTGTCGGAGCACCGACCCCACGACCAGGCCGTGTCGACCGTCTACCGCCGCTACCAGGACCGGCTGAGGCGGGCGAACGCGCTGGACTTCGACGACCTCATCATGGAGACCGTCCACCTGCTGGGCGCGTTCGACGCGGTCGCGCAGAACTACCGGGCGCGGTTCCGCCACATCCTCGTCGACGAGTACCAGGACACGAACCCGGCGCAGTACCGGCTCATCCGACTGCTGGCCGGCGCGGACCTGCCGGACGGCCCCACGGCGGAACTGACGGTCGTGGGCGATGCGGACCAGTCGATCTACGCGTTCCGCGGTGCGACGGTGCGCAACATCGTCGAGTTCGAGGAGGACTTCCCGCGGGCGCACGTCGTGCTGCTCGAGCAGAACTACCGGTCGACGCAGACCATCCTGTCCGCCGCGAACGCGGTCATCGCGCACAACGACGATCGCAAGGACAAGCGCCTGTGGACGGACAGCGGCGACGGGGAGAAGGTGACCGGCTGGGTCGCGGACACGGAGCAGGCGGAGGCCCGCTTCATCGTCGAGCGGATCGACGAACTGCGCGACGACGAGGGGCTCGCGTACGGGGACGTCGCGGTCTTCTACCGGACCAACGCCCAGTCCCGCGCGATCGAGGACGCGCTGGTGCGGGCGGGCATGCCATACCGCGTCGTGGGCGGCACCCGCTTCTACGAGCGCAAGGAGATCAAGGACGCCCTCGCCTACCTGCGCGTGCTGGCGAACCCGGCGGACGACGTGAACCTCCGCCGGATCCTGAATGAGCCCAAGCGCGGGATCGGCGACCGGACGGAGGCCCTCATCGCCGCGCACGCAGAGCGCCACCGGACCACGTTCCGGGAGGCGCTCGAGGACGCGCAGAATGCGGTGGGCATCACGACCCGGTCCCTGGGCCCTGTCCGCACGTTCCTCTCGCTGCTGGAAGACCTCGCCGGAGTGGCGGAGGGCAGCGGTGTCGCGGCCTCGCTGGAGGCGGTGCTGGAGCAGACCGGCTATCTCGCCTCGCTCAACGAGTCCACGGACCCGCAGGACGAGTCCCGAGTCGACAACCTGGCGGAGCTCGTCGCCGTGGCGGAGCAGTACGACGCGGGGACGGAGGACGGGACCCTCGACCAGTTCCTCGAGGCCATCGCGCTGTCATCCGATTCGGATGCGCTCCCAGACGAGGACGACGGCGAGGTCACGCTCATGACCCTGCACACCGCGAAGGGCCTCGAGTTCCCCGTCGTGTTCCTCACCGGCATGGAGGACGGCACCTTCCCGCACCAGCGCTCGTTCACCTCGTCGCAGGAGATGTCGGAGGAGCGTCGGCTCGCGTACGTGGGCCTCACGCGCGCCCAGCGGAAGCTCGTCCTCACCCGTGCGGAGACGCGCAGCATGTGGGGGCAACCGCAGTACAACCCGCCCAGCCGTTTCCTGGCGGAGATCCCGGAGACGCTCATCGACTGGGAGTCGACCGGCAGCGGTGCCGGACTGGGCAGCGGTGGTGGCAGCGGCCTCGGCGGCGGGTCGGGGCCGTACGGCTCCGCCTACGGCGCGGGTCGCGGCTCGTCCGGGGGCGGGTCCGCGTTCGGCGGCGGCCGCAGCGGGGGTGCCGGCGGTCGGGCGGCGTCGACCAGTCCCGGCACCGGATTCCCCAACCGGATCCGTCCGCAGCGCGAGGTCGTCGCCGTGGAGGCGGGCGATCGCGTCTCGCACGATTCGTTCGGCCTGGGCACCGTCGTCGAGGTCACGGGGACCGGCGACAAGACCGTCGCGGTCGTCGACTTCGGGTCGGAGGGGACCAAGCGCCTGCTCATGCGCTACGCACCCGTCGAGAAGCTCTGAGGTCCTGGATGGCTCTGAGGCTCTGAATAGACCGGACCCCCGATCGCCGCTGCGATCGGGGGTCCGTCCGGGTGAGGGAAGGATCAGCGCTGCTGGTCCTTGTTCCCACCCTTCTCGTCGTTGTCGCCCAGGCCCAGGTGGTCGGACACTGCGTCCTTGCCCTGGTCGACCTGGTCGCTGTACTTGTCGCCGGTCGCGTTGTTGGCTGCGTCGGCCGCACGGTCCAGGCCCTCGCCTGCGACCTTCTGACCCTGTTCGGAGTTCATTGCGTCCTGCGCCTTGCCGGCCAGATCTCCGAGTCCCATACTGTTCCTCCTCTGTCGCGACTTCCGCCTTCGAACGGCGGCTTCGTGTTCGACACTTCCATCATCGACAGGAGGGGCGCAAGACCTGCGCCTGCATCTCAGGATGCGCACAGGTCGCAGTCAGTCTGCACGGAGGTCGCACGTTCCAAGGCTCCATGAGTGCGCGGGAGGTACGACCCCACGTCGCCCAGGAGGAGCTCACCCGGGAATGGACCAGGTGAAGAGGAACATCGCGATGGCGGCGCAGAAGAACAGCGTCGCGTCGAAGCCGCGGCCGCGGTTGCGGACCGTCGCCCACCACGGCTCCGGCAGGAGCCTCATGATCCCAGCCGTCGCGCACACGAGAGCCAGCACGGTGCCGGACAGGCGGAAGCTCACGGTCGCCGCGACGACGGCCGCGACGAGGCAGACGAGCTCCGCGAGCATGACCCAGTCCCGCAGGGTCGGGTCGGAGAAGCGGCGCTTCCAGTAGATCCACCGCTTCGAGAACCACCCGCGCCCGGCCCTCCGCGTCCGATGACGTCCGGAGGGCCGGGCCGGTGCGGGTCGATCAGTGGAAGAAATGACGGGCACCCGTGACGTACATGGTCACGCCGGCGGCCTGCGCCGCGGCGATGACCTCCTCGTCGCGGATCGAGCCGCCCGGCTGCACGATCGCCTTCACACCGGCGTCGAACAGCACCTGCGGGCCGTCCGCGAACGGGAAGAAGGCATCGGAGGCGCACACGGAGCCGGCCGCGCGCTCCGCACCTGCGCGCTCGACGGCCAGGCGGGCGGAGTCCACGCGGTTGACCTGTCCCATGCCCACGCCCACGGCCGCGCCTTCACGGGCCAGGAGGATCGCGTTCGACTTGACCGCGCGGCAGGCCCGCCATGCGAAGTCGAGATCGCGCAGCGTCGCCGCATCCGCCGCCTCCCCCGCGACCAGGGTCCACGACTCGGGCCGGTCCCCGTCGGCCTGCAGCAGGTCGCGCTCCTGCAGGAGCAGTCCTCCGCCGATCTGCTTCGTCTCGAGAACCGGAGCGGCGTGCTCGCCCAGCTCCAGGAGGCGCAGGTTCTTCTTCGTCGACAGCAGCTCGAGCGCGTCCGCTTCGAACGACGGTGCGGCCAGCACCTCTGTGAAGATCGGCTTGATCGATTCCGCCAGCGCCAGGGTGACGGGTCGGTTCGCGGCGATGACACCGCCGTACGCGGAGACCGGGTCCGTCGCGTGCGCGCGCGCATGGGCCTGCGCGATGTCCTCGCCCACCGCGATCCCGCACGGATTGGCGTGCTTGATGATGGCGACGGCCGGCTCCGTGAAGTCGTAGGCGGCGCGGATCGCGGCGTCGATGTCCTGGTAGTTGTTGAAGGACATCTCCTTGCCGCCCAGCTGGACGGCGTTCGCGACTCCCCCGGCACCGGGGACCGCGTACACCGCGGCGCGCTGGTGGGGGTTCTCCCCGTAGCGCAGGTCCGCGGCCTTGCGGACGGCGGAGCCGGTGAACTCCGGCAGTGCGTCGTCGTCCTGGGCGATCTGCTCCGCCATCCAGCCGGCGACGGCCACGTCGTATGCGGCCGTGTGCGCGAACGCGTCCGCGGCCAGCTGCGTGCGGCGGGGCCGGGTGAAGCCCTCCCCCTGCGCGGCCTCGACGACCTCGTTGTAGACCGCCGGGTCCGTGACGATCGCGACGCTGGGGTGGTTCTTCGCCGCCGCGCGGACCATCGACGGACCGCCGATGTCGATCTGCTCGACGCACTCGTCGAAGCCGGCGCCGGAGGCGACGGTCTGGGTGAACGGGTAGAGATTCACGACGACCAGGTCGAACGCCTCGATGCCCAGCTCCGCGATCTGCTCGAGGTGCTCCGGCTTGCGGGTGTCGGCCAGGATCCCGGCGTGGACGCGCGGGTGGAGGGTCTTGACCCGGCCCTCGAGCGTCTCCGGGAAGCCCGTCAGCTCCTCGACCGGGGTGACCGGGACGCCGGCCTCCGCGATCCGGCCGGCGGTGGAGCCGGTCGACACGAGGGAGACGCCGGCGGCGTGGAGGCCCGCGGCGAGCTCCTCGAGTCCGGTCTTGTCGTAGACGCTGATGAGGGCGCGGCGGATGGGACGGGCGTTCTGCACGGGTCTGGTGCCTCCTGGTCAGATGGCTGTCGGGGACTGCGGGGTGGATGGAACGGGGGCCGACGGTCCTGCGGGCGCGGGCGTCCAGCCCGTCACCCGTCGACCGTCGACGCGGAGTGCGCCGTGGGCCAGGAAGCCCAGGAGCTCGACGAGCCGGGCCCGCTCCACCGCGCGGATGCGCTCGTGGAGGGAGTCCTCGTCATCGTCGTCGTGCACGTCCAGCGGGAACTGGGCGATGATCGGGCCGGTGTCCACACCGGCGTCGACCAGGTGGAAGGTCGTGCCCGCCACCTTCACCCCGTGGGCCAGCGCGTCCCGGACGCCGTGGGCACCGGGGAACGCGGGCAGCAGCGCGGGGTGGGTGTTGAGGACGCGGTCCGGGAAGGCCTCGATGAAGGTCCGGCCCAGGATGCGCATGAACCCGGCTGACACGACCCAGTCTGGTGTGTGGGCCCGCACGGCCTCCGTGAGTGCGGCGTCCCAGGCCTCGCGCGAGTCGTGGTCCGCGGGCGCGACGACGAAGGTCTCGCAGCCTGCGGCCCGGGCGCGGTCCAGGACGCCCGCCGTGCGCTTGTCGGAGCCGACCGCGACGATCTCCACACCGGCCCGTCCGTCCCCGAACGCGTCGAGGAGGGCCTGGGTGAGGGTTCCGGAGCCGGAGGCAAGGATCACGCATCGCACGCGGGACAGTCTAGAGGACCGGTCCCCGCACCGGTCCGCCACGGGACCGCCGGCGGGGACGCGTGTGCGAGACTGGTGCCGTGAGCACTCCCAGCCCCGTCGACGACACCCCGCGCACCCCGCCGCCCGCAGGCGGCTCCGGACCGGGCGGACAGTCGCCCTCGGACCCGCGGTCCGGCGGTCCCGCAGGCTCGGGACCGAACGGAGGGGGTCCGAACGGCACGGGTCCGAATGGCTCGGGCCAGAACGGCAAGGGACCCGACGGCAAGGATCCCCAGAAGCCCACCGGCCCCCAGCGCGCGGTCGTCCGCTACAGCCTGGCGCTGACGGGACTGCTGGCCGGTGCGATCCTCTTCTCGATGCTGAGCCTGCCGCTCGTCATGCTGTCCGGTGTGCTCGCCGTCGCCGCAATGATCTGCGCGGTCATCTGCCTCGTCGTGGGCATCCGCGCGGGTCAGGTGCCGCAGGCGATCGTGACCGGCGTCATCGGCCTCATCGTGGGCGGGTACGTCTTCGTCTCCGCGGTCTCGACCGCGTTCATCTGGGACATCCGCGCGGAGTACGAGGAGTGCATCTCCGACGCGATCACGGAGCAGTCCCGCGCCGAGTGCCAGGGGGACTACAACTCGCAGATCGGCGACTGGTTCGAGAACCTCACCGGTCAGCCGCTGCCCGGTTCGCCAGCAGGCTGAGTCCCCACGCTCCGGCGACCCCCACGATCGCGCCGGCGCTCACGAGCCCGGTCGTCGTCAGCACCGGAGCCCCGAAGGCCTCGAGTCCCGCAGGCCCCACGGCCCCGGTCGCGAACAGGCTGAGACCGGCCGTCACGCACACGATGCCACCGGCGGTCAGGACGACCGTGCGCCAGTCGAGGACGTCCACCCACTGCCGTCGTCCCGCCGTCGCGACACCCGCGGCCAGGGGCAGGACCAGGAGGAAGGCCCACCCCCACACCGGCGAGCCCGTGGGGATCGCCGCCAGCACCGGGACCGCCGGCACCAGTGCCGCCTGATCGGTGAAGGGCGAGACGACCGCCACCGTGCTCAGCTGGATCCCCGCGCCGGCCATCCAGCTGAGCGCCAGATGCAGCAGCGTGGGCACGAAGAGCAGTTGGACGGCGCCCAGCCCCAGTCCCGCGGCCGTGGGGTCCGTGTACCCGGACAGAGCCTCACCCATCGCGGACCACCCCGTCGCCAGCGCGACGAGGAGACCCGCCGCCGCGACGATCACGGCGGCCGCACCCACGCGCCGCAGGACGAGCACCGCGCCCTCGATCGCGTCCGCCCACGCGGCACCCGCACGGTCAGAGACAGTGTCGAGCAGCGCCATCGCCCACCGGCTGGCCGCGCCGCGACGCCGGTCCGGTCCCAGCACCGCGACGAGGGACGCGGCCGCCAGGAGGAGGACGAAGCGGACGACACCGAGGCCGGTGAACCGTCCCGCTCCCACCAGCAGTCCCGCGAGGACCAGGAACGCGACGACGAGCACCAGGCAGGTGACGAGTCCCGTCGTCGCGGCGTACCGGGTGGCGGGCAGCGATCCGGACCGGACGAGGACCTCGTTCGCGGCGAGCGCGCGCCGGGTCCGCCGGAGGCCGGAGACGAGGACCGCGAACAGTCCCAGGCTCAGGAGTGTGGGCGGCAGGCCCCACCCGCCGGACAGCTCCCAGCCGGACGACGCCGCCAGGAGGGTGCCGGCCCACACCGGGACCATCCGCAGCGGCTGCAGCTGGGCGATCGCGATGAACCACGCGACGACCGCGACGAGGAGGACCGTGAGGCCCAGCGCGAGCACGACGCGGAGGGCCTCCAGTGCACCGATGACGACCGGGTGACGACTGGAGATCCGGGGGAAGGCGGGAGTCGAGGGCATCGCGGACCATTGTGCCCGTCCCGGCCCGCGGTCGCGGCGCTCGACACACCCTCCGTGACACCTCCGAGTGGTACCTTGGAGCGACCGGAGACAACTCCTGTCTCCGTACCCTGTCGTCGACGTCCTGAAGGTGAGCCCCTGGCGATGAGCGCTGGAGAACCCGACCCGCAGATCCCGCCCAGGCCTGACCGCACTCCGGAGGAGGCGCAGCAGGAGTACGACTCCCAGGGACTGCCCCAGTCCGAACAGCCGGAGTCGACACAGTCAGACGCGGCGCAGCAGGAATCGACGGAGTCGGACACAGCGCAGCCGGACGCGGCGGATCCAGCGCCGTCGGGAGAGCCCGAGCAGGCGCCGGGTGATTCCTGGGCCGATCCCGTCCAGCCGGAGTCTTCGGAGCCCACCGCGGCGTGGACCCCCGAACAGATGGATGCGGACGGCACGGATACGTCCGCTGAGTCCTGGACCGCGCAGCCGTATGCGTCCGACCCGTACAGCTCACACCAGTACGGCTACGGTTCCGCGCCGGATGCCGCTTACGGCTCCGCACCCGGATACGGCGGGTCCGATCCCGCTGGCGGCCCCGCCCCCTCCTACGGCGCCGGCCCCGCCTTCGGCGATTCCACGGCCGGGTACGCCGCGGCGCCCGCCGCCGGCAGCGGTCCGGCGCACGCGGACACGGGATCCGTCCCCCAGCCGGCGCCGGCTCCGGGCTATGCGCCGGATGCGAACGCGCCCAAGCGGGAGCGGACGAAGTCCGGCAAGTCGAAGCTGCCGCTCATCCTGTCCCTGTCCGCGGTGGGCGTCGTCCTGGTCCTCGTGGTCGTGGGTGCCCTCGTCATCATGAACATGAACCGCACCCAGTACGGCCCGGAGACGGTCGCACAGGAGTACTTCGACGCCATCGCCGCAGGCGACATGGACGCGGCGGCGGATGTGGCGAAGCCCACCGTGCCCAACGGCGCCAACGAGACCCTGCTGAACCCGGAGATCTTCGCGGCCTCGGGCGAGACGATCGAGAAGGTCTCGATCGGCGAGGCCGACATCGATGGTGACACCGCGACGATGACGGCCACCTACGCCCTGGGCGGCCAGGAGTACGAGCTGCCGCTGACCGCCACGAAGACCGGACGCCAGGGCCTGTTCTTCGACCAGTGGGAGCTTACGGCCCCCACCCTCCAGACCCTGTACCTCGACCTCACGCAGACGGAGGGTGCCACGGTCAACGGCGAGCCCGTCGACCTGGAGATGGGTGCGACGGAGTACGCCGTCCTGCCCGGCGCCTACGAGGTCGCGATCCCGGAGACGAAGTACACCCAGGAGGGCAACGCCGGGATCACGGTGGGCTTCTCCCCCGAGGAGCAGCCGCAGCCCGCGGAGCTGTCGGTCCAGATCTCCGTGACGGACGAGTACAAGGACGACGTCATCGCGGCCGTCGAGGACCACCTCGACGAGTGCCTGGAGTCCGGGAAGCTCGAGACCGAGTGCGGCTTCTTCTCCCGCGACGGCTTCGAGACGGACGAGGACAAGGAGATTTACGACGAGCTCCGGACGGACGATATCGACTTCGAGATGACGGAGGAGCCGAAGATCGTCGTGACGGACTACGGCGCCGCGACGACCGGGTCCTTCTACACGGACTCGGAGCAGCCCGGCAAGGTGCAGGCCGTGGTCCGCACGGAGGGCGGCGATCGCTACGAGCTCACGACGGACCTCATGCCGTCCGGCACCGTCACGGTGGAGGACGACGAGATCGTCATCACCTACTTCTTCAACGGCTGATTCCCGGCCCCTGAGTGGGCCACCCCGGACGCGGAAGGGGCGTGCAGCGGATCGCTGCACGCCCCTTCCGCGTCCTCCTGCCCCTCAGCCGGCCGTCTTCAGTCCTCCTGCACTCCCACGGTGCGCGCCGGCAGCGCGACGTCGAGGAGCTCCTCGAGCCGCTGGGAGAAGGTCAGCACGCCGGCGTCGTCGAACCGACGACCGGCGATCTGGACGCCCACGGTCCGCCCGTCCGGGGTGAGCCCCGCGTGCACGGTGGACGCCGGCTGCTCCGACATGTTGTAGGGCACGGTGAAACCGATGTGCTGCATGGGCAGTGTCGGGTCGCTGAACGGCATGGGCTGCTCCGCCGGGAACGCCGCCATGGGTGCGACGGGCGAGAGGACGACGTCGACGCCCAGGGTCGCCTCGATCGTGACGGAGCGCATCCGCTGGATCGAGTGGTAGCAGCGCAACAGGTCGACGCCGGGAACGTCCGCCCCCGCCTGCGCCCACTGGGCGACGTGCGGAAGGATCCTCCGCTGCTCCTCCACCGGCAGTGCGGAATAGGTCTCCCACGACCGCACCCGCCAGAAGCGGTCGACATCGCGCAGCAGCTCCTCGTCCATGAACGGGTCGATCTCCACGACCTGGGCGCCCGCGTCGGACAGCGCGTCCGCGGTCGCACGGGTCACGGCCGCCACGTCCGGGTCCGTCTCCTCCCCGCAGCCGGCGCTCGTGTGCACGCCCACGCGCAGCCCGGCGAAAGCGCCGCCGGTGCCCTCCCCCGCACCCAGGGCACGGGAGTAGTCGCCGGTGTACGGGGGCAACTCGGAGACGTCGCGCGCGTCGGGGCGCCCGATCACCTGCATCGCGACCCGCACGTCCGCCATCCGGCGTGCCAGGGGTCCCGCGCACCGGCCCAGGTAGGGCACGTCCAGGGGGACGCGGCCGAAGCTGGGCTTGAGCGTCGCGAGCCCCAGCCACGTCCCGGGCAGTCGGATCGATCCGCCGATGTCGGAGCCGATGTGCACGGGACCGTAGCCGGCCGCGGCCGCCGCACCGGCACCGCTGGACGACCCTCCGGTCGTGAGGCCGGAGTCCAGCGGCGAGCGCGTGATGCCGTGCCGCGAGGAGACGCCGGAGGACAGCATGCCCCAGTCCGGCATGACGGTGACGCCGAAGAGCACCGCACCGCCCTCCCGCAGCCGCTGCGTGATGGGGGCGTCCTGTACGGCCGGCTGCGGGTCGCCCGCCGCGTGGCCGCCGGGCATGGGCACGCCCCGCACCGCGACGTTCTCCTTGACGGTCACGGGCACCCCGTCCAGCGGCCCCAGCGGAGCACCGGCCGCCCAGCGCGCAGCCGCGTCCTGAGCGGCCCGCGCGGCGCCCCCGTCCGGTCCCAGGTCCCGCCACCACAGCGCGTTCAGCGTGGGCTCGCACTGCTCGACCCGCTCGCGCACCGCGTCCAGCACGTCGACCGGCGTGAACCCGCCGCGGCGGAACCCGTCCGTCAGCTGCTCCACCGACAGGTCGGCGAGCGTGGGTGCGGGAGCGCCTGCGGATGCTGCGGGGGCTGGGGTCTGGGACGTCACGGCGGGGTCTCCTTCGGGGTGGGGCACGGGGCTAGAACGCCCCCTGCAGGGTGGGGGTCGCGGCGACGAGCGCGCGCGTGTACTCGTGGGCGGGGTCGTCGTAGACCTGGTCGGTCGTGCCCTGCTCGACGATCTCGCCGGACCGCATGACGGCCACGTCCGAGCACAGGTGTCGCACGACCCCCAGGTCGTGCGACACGAAGACGAGGGTGAGGCTGTACTCGTCGACCAGGTCGGCCAGCAGGTTGAGCACCTGCGCGCGCACGGACACGTCCAGGGCGGACACGGGTTCGTCCGCGACGAGGATGCGCGGGCGGGTCACGAGGGCCCGGGCGATCGAGATCCGCTGCCGCTGCCCGCCGGAGAACTGGTGCGGGAACCGCGTGAGCGAGTCCCGGTCCAGCCCCACCGCTTCGATGAGCTCCTCCGCCCGCGCCCGCCGCTCCGAGCGGGACGCGCCCTGCGATTGGAGCGGTTCGCCGATGATGTCCGCGACGCTCATCCGCGGGTCCAGCGACGCGAAGGGGTCCTGGAACACGATCTGCAGGTCCCGGCGCATCGCGGCCAGTCCCCGGTCGTCCGTGGGGTCGACGACGATGTCGCCCACCCGGATCCGCCCCGCAGTGGGGGTCGCCAGGCCGGACAGCAGCGACAGGAGCGTCGACTTGCCGGAGCCGGACTCCCCCACGACGCCCATCCGGCCGCCCTCGCGCACGCGCAGGTCGATGCCCTTGAGCGCGTGCACCTCGTGGCTGCGGAACAGGCCCGCCCGGCGCGTGTACGTCTTGACGAGGCCCGTCACCTCGATGAGGTCCCGGGCACCCGCGGTGCCGGTGCCGTCCGAGCCGACCCCGGCCTCGGCCTCGGCGGCGTCCGTCCCCATCGCCGAGGCCGCGGCGGCACCCGTTGTCCGGGCACCCTCCGTGGCCGGGGCAGCGGAGGCCGGCGAGGACTCCGGGTCCGTTCCCGAGGCCGTGGTCCCGTCCGTTGCCGTGCCCGGATACTGCGCGGCCGTCGCGATCGTGAAGAGGCGGCCGCGTTCGTCCGTGGCTGTGAGGTCGCTGGCGGCCAGCAGTCCGCGGGTGTACTCGTGCTGGGGGTCGGTGAAGATCTGCTCGACGGTGCCGGACTCGACGACCTCGCCCTGCGTCATGACGAGGACCCGCTCGCACACGCGGGCGACGACCGCCAGATCGTGGGTGATGAAGAGCAGACCGGTGCCACGGGCACGCACCTGCTCGTCGATGAGGTCGAGGACCGCGGCCTGCACCGTCACGTCCAGCGCGGTCGTGGGCTCGTCGCAGATGAGGAGGTCCGGGGAGTTCGCCAGCGCGATGGCCAGCATGACGCGCTGCCGCTGACCGCCGGACAGCTGGTGGGGGTAGGCGCGTGCGGCGGTCCGGGGGTCCGGCAGCTGCACCTGCTCCAGCAGCTCGACGGCGCGGCGCTTCGCAGCGTCGCCCGTGGCGGTGCGGTGCAGGCGCATGACCTCCGCGACCTGGTCGCCCACCCGCATGAGCGGGTTGAGCGCACTCATGGGCTCCTGGAACACCATGCTCATCCGGCGTCCGCGCAGCCCCGCCAGGGACCGCTCCGACCGGTCGAGGAGGTTGCCCTCCTCCCCCGTGAGTTCGACGGACCCGCCGGCGGACAGCTCCTGCGGGAGGAGCCCCATGACGGCGGAGGAGGTGAGCGACTTGCCTGAACCGGACTCGCCGATGAGACCCACCCGTTCGCCGGGGGCGATGTCGAAGGACAGCGGGTGCACCAGCTCGCGCTGGGACGTGGAGATCGTGAGGTCGCGAACGCGCAGTAGCGGGTCAGCCATCAGCTCCGTCCTCTCAGTGTCGGATCGAGCCTGTCGCGCAGGCCGTCGCCCATCAGGTTGAAGCCCAGCACCGCGAGCGCGATGAAGAGTCCGGGCCAGATCGCCAGTTCCGGACGCGAGCCCAGGAACTGCTGGGACTCCTGCAGCATGCGGCCCCACGAGGGGGTGGGCGGCTGGGTGCCCAGCCCCAGGAAGGACAGTCCGGCCTCGGCCAGCACGGACAGGGCGAAGGTGACCGAGGCCTGCACGATGATGAGGCCCGCGATGTTGGGCAGCACGTGCTGGATCGCGATCTGCAGCGACGTCCGGTTCGCGCTGCGAGCGGCCAGGATGTACTCGCGGCTCATGATCTGCAGTGTGCCGGAGCGGGCGACCCGGGCGAACGCGGGGATCGCGGCGATGCCGATCGCGATCATCGCGGGTCCCGCGCCGGCGCCGAACACGGCGGAGAACACGATCGCCAGCAGCAGCGCGGGGAACGCCAGCAGCAGGTCGTTGCCGCGCATGATGAGGCCGGACAGCCAGCGCACGCCGGTCATCCCGGCCAGCACGCCCAGCGGGACGCCGATCACCATCGCGATGCCCACGGAGACGACGCCCACGAGCAGCGTGATCCGCGCGCCCATCATGATCCACGTGAGGGTGTCGCGGCCGTAGCGGTCGGTGCCCATCGGGTGGGCGGGGCTGCCGCCCTGCAGACGGTCGGCCGGGTTGGGGACGGTCGGGTCGTACGGGGTCCACACGAACGAGACGAGCGCCAGGAGGACGATGAGCAGGACGAGGCCGACGCCCACCGGGAAGGTGAGGTCCAGCGACCTGCGACGGCGACGGGCGGGGGCGGTGGGGGCGGTCATGCGGCATTCCTCACGCGCGGGTCGAGGAGCGAGTAGAGCAGGTCGATGATGAGGTTGAGGGTGAGGACCAGGAACACGAGGACCATGACGATCGCCTGGACCGTCAGCAGGTCGCGGTTGGCGACCGCGCGCACCAGTTCGGACCCCATCCCCGGCAGGACGAACACCTGCTCGATGACGACGGCTCCGATCAGCAGGGTGGCCAGCTGGACGCCTGCGACCGTCACGACGGGGATCGCCGCGTTCCGCAGGCCGTGGACGACCAGGGCGGCACCCGTCGTCCGGCCCTTGGCCCGGGCCGTCCGCAGGTAGTCCTCGCGCATCACCTCGAGGACGGCGGAGCGCACGTAGCGGGTGAGGATCGCCGCCTGGACGAGCGCCAGGGCGAACACCGGCAGGACGAGGTGCGAGAGGAACCCGCCCAGACCGAAGATGGGCGCCTGCCAGCCGGAGGAGGGGAACCAGCCCAGGCCCAGCGAGAACACCATGACCAGCAGGATGCCGGCCAGGAAGTTGGGGATCGCGACGCCCACCTGGCTGAGCCCGGACAGCAGGGTGCCCAGACTGCGGTTGCGCAGCAGGGCGGCCGCGGTCCCCAGTGGGAGGGCGATGAACAGGGCCAGCACCATCGCGCTGATGACGAGGATGAGCGTCACCTGGATGCTGTTCGCCACGAGCGGGGTGATGGGTGCGCCGGTGACGTAGGAGATTCCGAAGTCGCCGCGCAGCATCCCACCCAGCCACTCGAAGTACTGGACGGCGAGGGGGCGGTCCAGGCCGAACTGCTGCTCGATGCGCGCGACGTCCTCCTCCGTCGCGCTCATGCCCGCGGCCACGCGGGCCGCGTCACCGGGCAGGATCTGCATGAGTCCGAACACCGCCAGCGTCGCGGCCCACACGGTGAGCACGAACTGGAGGAGCCGGAAGGCGAGTGCGCGCACGGGGATGCCGCCCTTCGGTCGTCAGTGGGTGGGCCGGGAACGATCAGGGGTGCGCCGGGGTCCGGAGACCCCGGCGCACCCCTCGACGGTCAGTTCCAGGCGAGGTCGTAGATCTGGAAGGAGTCCGACACCGCGTTGACGGGCAGGCCCGCGACGGCCGCGTCGGCCACGATGAGGTTGGGGAAGAGGAAGAGGAAGCCGGCGCCCGCGTCCTCGGTGATGGTGCGGGCGACCTCCTGCATGCCCTCGTTGTACTCCTCCTCCGTGCCCTCGTCCGCCTGGGCGGCGGTGTCCTCGATGCGGGAGGCGTCGTAGCCAGTGTAGTAGCCGTCGCCGAACACGGTGAGCAGATCGCGCGCCTCGACGTGGTTGATGACGGACATGTCGTAGTC
Organism: Brevibacterium senegalense; assembly: GCA_020743695.1. GTDB lineage: Bacteria > Actinomycetota > Actinomycetes > Actinomycetales > Brevibacteriaceae > Brevibacterium > Brevibacterium senegalense_A. The sequence goes on from DYUK01000185.1 coordinate 23,778, forward strand.
GTGGTTCGTCATCGTCTCCTCGAGCCACACGGCCGGGAACTCCTGGGTCTCGATCGTGGGCTGCAGGCCGATCTCCTCGAGCTGCGCGGCGACGATCTCCGCCGAGGCCTGCGCGTACGGACGGTTGGGGACGGTGAAGCGGAACTCCTCGCCCTCGATCCCGGCCTCCTCGACCAGCTCCTTCGCCTTCTCCACGTCGTGCGGCCACACGTCCGTGAGGTCCTCGTAGTACGGGTCCGTGGGCGGGACCATGCCGCCGATCAGCGTGCCGTATCCGCCCCACGCGGTGTCGAGGACCGCCTGCTCGTCGATGCCGTACAGCACGGCCTCACGGGCCTGCTGGTCCGCGAAGATTCCTTCCGCGTTGTTCATCGACAGGACGACCTCGCCGTTCGTCGTGCCCTCCTGGACCTGCTTCGTGTCGTCCGCCTCGAACTCCGGCGTGAGCTCCGGCGTCTGGAGGTTGCCGACCACGTCGATCTGCCCGGACTTGAGCGCGTTCGAGGCGGCGAC
>DYUK01000186.1 GCA_020743695.1 Brevibacterium senegalense
CCCTCACGACAGGTCGTGGCCCAGCCGCTCCGCCAGGCGCAGCACGCGGATGTAGCCCAGATGCGAGTACGCCTGTGGGTGGTTACCCAGGTGCTGCTCCGCGAGCGGGTCGTACTCCTCCGCCAGCAGACCGGTGGGCCCGCGCAGCTTGTCGAGCTGCCGGAACAGCGTGCGCGCCTCTTCGTGGCGCCCCACCAGCAGGAACGCCTCGATGAGCCAGGTCGTGCAGATGTGGAAGCCGCCCTCCAGGCCGGGCAGACCGTCGTCGTAGCGGTAGCGGAAGACGGTGGGCCCCTCGCGCAGCTCGCGCTCGACCGCGTCGACGGTCTTGAGGAACCGCTCATCGTCCGCCGGGAGCATGCCGGACAGTCCCACGAACAGGCTCGCGGCGTCCAGGTCGTCATCGTCGTACGCGACCGTGTACGACTGCACCCGCTCGCTCCAGCCGCGCTCGATGACCTCCTCCGCGATCTGCTCGCGCAGCCCGCGCCACGCACCGGGCAGGTCGCGGCCCGTCCGGTCCGCGACGTCGATCGCGCGGTCGAGGGTCACCCAGCACATGACCTTCGTGTACACGTTGTGCTTGGGCGGACGGCGGGCCTCCCAGATGCCGTGGTCCTCCTCGTGCCACCGGGCCTCGACTGCGCGGCCCATCGCGACGAGCAGCTCCCACTCGTCGTCCGCGAGGCCGCCCCGCGCGATCGAGATGTCCCGCAGCAGCTCAGCGACCGGACCGAACACGTCCAGCTGCACCTGGTGCTCGGCCGCGTTGCCCACGCGGACGGGTCGGGACCCGGCGTAGCCGGGCAGGTGCTCCAGCACGGCCTCGGAGGTGAGGGCGGACCCGTCGACCGCGTAGAGGGGGTGGAGGAACTCCGGTCCCGGGGCCTCGGCGAGGATCCCCCGCAGCCACTGGACGAAGCCCTCCGCCTCCGCCGTCGACCCCAGGTCCAGCAGCGCGCGCACCGTCATCGAGCCGTCGCGCAGCCACGTGTACCGGTAGTCCCAGTTGCGGACGCCGCCGATCCCCTCCGGCAGCGAGGTCGTGGGCGCGGCCAGCACACCGCCGGTGGGCGAGTGGCACAGCGCGCGCAGGGTGAGGGCCGAACGCACGGCGCCCTCGCGGAACTGGGCGGGCAGCACGAGCGAGCGCGCCCAGTTCTCCCAGAATCCCTCCGCCAGCGCCCGCACGGTGTCCTCGTGGCCGGCCAGGACGGAGTCGAGGAGGTCCGAGGTCCCGCCGCACACGAACGCGAGCACGACGCGGCCGTCCGGCTGGTCCGCGGGCGTCACCCGGGCGACGGCGGTGTGCGAGCCGCTCTCCTCGACGATCTCGAAGTCGAGGCCGGGGGCGTGCAGCGCCATCGGCTCACTGGTGCCCATGACGCGGACGACGCCAGGCTCAGCCTCCAGCGCGGTGGGGACGGCGCCGTAGTCCAGCCGCGGCGCGAAGCGGATCTCCGCAGGAGCGGTGCCGGTGAGGACGCGCACCAGCACGGTGTCCTGGCTGTCCTCCGGCACCGGCGCTAGGTAGTCGGCGACCTCGAGGCCGGCCCACCGCGTCTCGACCGTCATCGAGTCCCCGCGGTACCGCTGCGTGAGCGGCCGCGGGCGCGCCTTCCCGTCCTGCTGGGTCCCGGCCGCCGGCGCCGGGCCCACGGAGAAGTACCCCGCCGCCGAGGTCCCCAAGACTTCCGAGAACATGCTCGCCGAGTGTGGCAGAGGGTGGGGCATCCAGCAGATCCGCGCGTCGGGGTCGACGAGGGCGGTCGAGTGGCCGTTGCCCAGGAGGCTGTGCCGCTCGATCGGGACGGAGGAGCGGCCGAACAGCCAGGACCGGCGCAGCTCGTAGAGCGCCGCCAGCACGGTGCCGACGGCGTGGGGGTCGGCCAGGCGCGCGAACGCGGCCGTGTCGCCGTCGTCGCCCACCCGCAGACCCAGGTCGCCGTCCCGCAGGGTGGCGAGCGCGGCCTCATCGGAGACGTCGTCGCCGATGTAGAGGACGGCGGAGGACTCGAGGCGCTCCCGCAGGGAGGTGAGCGCACTGCCCTTGGAGCCGGGGATGACGGTGAGGTCGAAGACGTCGCGGCCCTCGACGGGCTCGATGCCCAGCCGCGCGGACGTCTCGCGGACCCACGCCGAGACGGCCCGGCGCTGGTCGGCGGGGCGTCCGCGCAGGTGGACGGCCGCGCCCAGGGGCTTGTACTCGATGACGATGTCCGGGTGCGCGCGGTGCAGGTCCAGCAGATCCGCGCGCAGGGCGGTGAGACGCTGCTCCGTGTCCGGGGCGATGTCGTCGAAGTCGTCGATGCCGAACTCGCCGCCGTGCGATCCCACGAGGTGCACTTCGCGGGGCAGGCGGGACATCGCCGCGAGGTCGCGCAGGGACCGGCCGGAGATGACGGCGGAGTCCGTGGACGGCAGCGCGGCCAGCGCGCGCATCGCGTCGACGTTGTCGTCCAGCGGGAACGCGCGGGTGGGGCGGTCGACCAGGTGGGCGATCGTCCCGTCGTAGTCGGTCGCGACCAGGAGGCGCGGAGTGCGCGCCAGCGCGACGAGGCGGGAGTACAGCCCGTCGCCCAGGGTGCGGGCGGCCGCGGCCAGGTCGATCATGAGTCCGGAAGTCATTGCAGAACGGGCGCTGCCTGCCGGACGGGAGCTTCCTGCCGGGCCGGGGATCACGGTTCGTCGCCTCCTGCGGTATCCGCGTATTCGTCCTCCGGGTGCGTCTGCGACCGGCCGGACCGGCGGGCGACGCCGCCCACGATCGAGAAGACGCCCGCCACCAGCGCCACGGCGCCGGTGAAGCCCAGGACGCTCAGGGCATTCATGTCCGTGCCGGCGAAGAGGATGACCCCCAGCAGGACGTGGATGCCGCCGGTGATGAGGAAGTCGGAGCTCATGCCCTCGTCCCGGTGGCCGCGCCAGATCCACAGCTCCAGGAGGCCGTGCAGCAGGGCCCACACGGCGATCGCCGCGCGCAGCTGGCTGGGGGCGTCGGCCACGAGGAGGAAGAGGACGCCGGGGATGACGACGACCGCCTGGCCCAGCAGCGGCATCCGCATGTCCGTGCGGGTGCCCAGGCCCTGGGCCAGCACGAGGAGCCCGTGGAGGATCAGGTAGGCCAGCAGCAGGTAGTCGGCGGTGTCGACCGTGATGTTGAGATTGGCGGGCGACCCGATCTGCTCGCGCGGCCAGAACACCGTGGCGAGCCCGAAGACGACGGCGAGGCCGCCGCGGATCACCATCCAGGTGCCGAGCGAGCGCTGGGGCGTGGAGTCAGGGCGCGATGTCACGCGGCCAGTCTAGTCAGTCGGGTCTGGGCGGGCTCTGAGCACCCGTGGTGGGCTCTTCTGAGCCTCCGTGGACGGCTTCTCCGATCGCGCGTGGATCCCCTCCTGGGCGGGGACACAGCACCTCGACCCCCTGCGTTCACCTGGGCGCCACCGATGCGGCATATGCGGCCCATAAGGTGCCGTCATGCATCCCCCCGGCACGGCCGCGCAGCCCGTTCCTGCGCCCTCCGCGCGCCGTGAGGTCCCCGTGGGCCGCACGGCGCTGTGGTGGTGCCTGGGACTGGGTCTGGGGATGGTGCTGGGAGAGCTCATCCAGCTGCTGACCCCGGGCGAGCGCGTCCTGCCGGCACTGGCCACCGCATCGCCGGAGGTCGCGAGCGCCGTGGCGGTGTGGCCGTGGGGACTGGCCGCGGCCTCGGGAGCACTGCTGCTGGTGGGGATGCGGCCGGTCGCGCGGGTCGCCGTCGACCGCCGCACGGCCGTGGGACTGCGCCGCACGGGCAGGCCCGCGATCGCGAAGGTCATGCGGGTCTCCGACCCGGCACCGGGACCGCGGGCGCTCGTGGCCGCCTCGCTGCTGGTGCTGTCGCCCACCGGGCGGATCTACTCCTCGGACGTGCACTGGATGCTGGACCCCGTCGACGCGGGCAGCCTGCGCACGGGCGCCGTCATCCCCGTGCGCGTCGACCCGCAGGCCCCGCACACGGTCGCACTCGACACGCTCGCGGACTCGCGGGCGCGGATGGACGGCATCGACCCGGAGACCGCGTTCTCGACCCGGCGCAGGCTGCGGCAGCTGGTGACGCGGATGCGCGGCTGGTCGCGCATCGCGGTCCTGGCCGGCGCCGTGGGCGGCGCGCTCATCGTGGTGATCTGAGCGGGCGCCTCAGTCGTCCCGCCGCTTCCGCCGACGCGGCGCGAAGACTCCGCGATCACGGAGCCCACTGCGCAGTCGCCCCTCCCCTGGACGGCGGAACACCGGCAGCTCTCGCACGCTGCTGTACGACCAGCCGCGCATGGGGTGCGGCACGCGCCACTCGAACCACCATCCGAGCATGCGGAACACGAAGACGAACACGGCGATCCCCACCGTCCACCACGGGCCGTACCAGCCCAGGTGCCACACGAGTGCGGTGATCGCAGCTCCCGCGATGCCCGGCAGGATGTAGAGGTCGGACGAGTTGAAGACCGCCGGGATCTCGTTCGCCAGCACGTCCCGGATCATCCCGCCGCCCACTCCCGTGAGGACACCCAGGAGGATCGCCGAGGCCGTGGGTACCCCCGCCGCCATGCCGATCGTCGTGCCGGTGGTGACGAACACCCCCAGCCCCAGGGCGTCGAACGCGACGATGGGTCCGCGCGCCACATCCACGCGCCGGCCCACGAAGTAGACGAGGACCGTCGAGAGGACCGGGGGGATCAGGTAGTACGGCGCTTCGAGCGAGACGGGGAGCCTGCCCAGGATGACATCGCGCATGATGCCGCCGCCCAGTCCCACGGCCATGCCCAGGACCAGGCTGCCCAGGATGTCGATGTCCTTCCGCGCGGCCAGCAGATTGCCGGACACGGCGAAGGCGAAGACCCCGATCAGGTCCGCGACGAGCAGGAGCGTTTCCACGCTCTCAGACTAGGGCAGGCGGGCGGAGGGCGCCGGACGAGTGGGGTCGCGTCAGTCGTGCCACGCCGTGAGGGTCTCGAGGAGCGCCTGTTCGGCGTCCCGGCCGGCGGCCTCGTTGGCCTCCGCCGTTCCGCCGGTCTCGAGCATCCCGATACGGCCGTCGCCGCGGAAGACGTGGCCGGCCTCGGGGTAGACGTGGACCTGGGCATCGGGCATGTCCTCATCGATCCGGTGGGCGGCCGTGTCACCCTGCCACATCGCGTCGTCACCGCCTGCGAAGACGAGGAGGCCTCCTGTGACGGCCCGCGGGTCGAGGGTCGCGGCCTCCACGTCCGCAGGATCGGCGCCCTCCACGACGGACTCGTACGTCGCGCGGTACGCGACCGGGAAGTTGAATGCCGTCGCGGACAGCTGTTCCATGAGCGCGCCCGGCGACGCGTCGCGGAAGGAGAGGAAGGGGACCTCCTGCCCGTCACGGGTCCATGAGGAATGTGACTCCGCCGCCCCCGCGAGCGCCTGGAAGACGTGAACCGTCGGGGCGTAGAGGACGACGTTGTCGATCTCCGGGTAGTCGGTGGCCAGGAGGAGCGCGAGCTCCGCGCCCTTGGAGCTGCCGAGGACGGTGACCGGGCCGGCGTCGTCGTCGAGACGGTCGAGGAGCTCATCGAAGAACTCGAGGGGCACACGATCGAGCTGCGGCCGCTGGTTGTCCTGCCCGAAGAAGAACAGGGAGTAGACCTCGTAGCCCTCAGCGGCGAGTCCCACGGCGCGCTCGTAGTCGGGGCTGCCCTCCGACCCTCCGAACGTGACGACGACCCCGTCGCGGGTCGCTTCGTCCGGCACCAGGTGGAAGCCGTTGAGGTAGTCACCGGTGATGTGCTCGACGCTCATCCCCTCCTGGTCGAGCGCGTACGTCGAGAGGTCCTGGGGGTCGCCGACGTCGGCGGCGGTCCCGAACCGCCACGCATTGACCTGGCGCACGGTGATGACGAGGAGCACGAGCACGACGAGGACGACGGCCGTCCCCACGAGACCGCGGCGCGCGCGGCGACGCTTCGGAGTCCTCGTCATGGTCCGTCCTCCCCGGCCCGCGGCCCCGTGCGACGACATCGTCCCTGCACCGTCCATCGTGCCAGGTGCGGACGCGATCCAGAAGGGACTGGCGCACCCGTGACGTGGTCCCTCGCCGCACACGCCTCCACCCCGCATACCAATGGGACTCTCCCTCCCACGCCACAGGAGTGCGGCAATCACGGACCAATGGACGCCAGTTCATACCTTTTCCAGCACGACTTTCGCCCAGCGGGCCCGTAACCTGGGCTGTGCCCGGGCCACGACCTGGGCGACCATGACCTCTCCGAAGGGACGACACGTGTTCTCGCAGTCCGCCAAGCTCGCCACCGTGCTCTACGACATCCGGGGACCCGTCCTCGAAGAGGCGGACCGCATGGAGGCGGCGGGGAACCGGATCCTCAAGCTCAACATCGGCAACCCCGCGCCCTTCGGCTTCGAGGCGCCGGACGCGATCCTGGTCGACATGATCAAGCACCTGCCGGAGGCGCAGGGGTACAGCGACTCGCGCGGCATCCCGTCCGCCCGGCGCGCGGTCGTCCAATATTACGAGACCAAGGGCATCCGGAACCTGGACGCGGACGACGTGTACCTGGGCAACGGCGTCAGCGAGCTCATCACGCTCGCACTGCAGGCACTGTGCGATCCCGGCGACGAGATCCTCGTGCCGATGCCGGACTACCCGCTGTGGACGGCCTCGGTCGCACTGTCCGGGGGCACCCCGGTCCACTACCGGTGCGCGGAGGAGGAGGGCTGGGTGCCCGACCTCGAGGACATCGCCGCGAAGATCACGCCGCGCACCCGGGGCATCGTCCTCATCAACCCGAACAACCCCACGGGCGCGGTGTACTCGCGGGAGACGCTGCAGAAGGTCGTCGACCTGGCTCGGGAGCACGGGCTCATCATGTTCGCGGACGAGATCTACGAGAAGATCGTCTACGGCGACGCGGAGATGATCAATCTCGCGACACTCACTGGCGACGACGTCCTGTGCCTCACCTTCTCCGGCCTGTCGAAGGCGTACCGGATCGCCGGCTACCGGTCCGGCTGGCTCGCGATCACCGGCCCCCTGCACGAGGCGCGCAGCTACATGGAGGGCATCCGGCTGCTGGCAAACATGCGCATGTGCTCGAACGTGCCCGGGCAGCACGCGGTGCAGGCAGCACTGGGCGGGTACCAGTCGATCGAGGACCTCATCCTGCCGTCCGGTCGCCTGGGTGCGCAGATGGAGCTGTCCGCCCGCCGCCTCAACGAGATCGACGGGGTGAGCACGACGCAGGCGGACGGCGCGCTCTACCTCTTCGCGAAGCTGGACGTTGAGAAGTTCGGCATCACGGACGACGAGCAGTTCGCGCTGGACCTGCTGCGCGAGCAGAAGATCCTCGTCTCGCACGGCACCGCGTTCAACTGGGACAAGCCGGACCACTTCCGACTCGTGACCCTGCCCAGCGTCGAGGTCCTCGACGAGGCGCTGGACCGCCTGGCGACGTTCCTGGACGGGTACGAGCAGAAGGTGTGAGGGACGGCCAGCCGGCCGCGGCCTCGGCGGGTTTGACCCTCAGCGGGTGAGCGCCTTCGCGGCCTCGAGCAGCTCCGGGATGCCCTCGGCCATGCGCGGGGCGTAGTCGTCGCCGGGGCGCTCGCCGGCGTTCCAGCGGGTGTACATGTCCTCGAGGAAGACGGACGACTTCCAGTAGGCCAGCACCTGGTACCAGGCGAGGTCACTCACGTCCGCGCCGGTCTTCTGCGCATACCTCTCCGTGATCTGGTCCCGCGTGAAGAAGCCCGGAGCGGAGGAGGCGTTGCTGAGGCTCATGATCGAGGGGTGGCCGGGCGAGCCGTCGACGTAAGTCGCGGTGAGGTAGCCCAGGTCCGCCAGCGGGTCACCCAGGGTCGCCATCTCCCAGTCGAGGATGGCGCGGACGCGCGGCGGCGCGTCCGGGGCCAGCATGACGTTGCCGAAGCGGTAGTCGCCGTGGACCAGGGTGGTCCGTGCACTCGTGGGCAGATTGTCGGTCAGCCACTGGGAGAGCTCCTCCTGCAGCGGGAGCTCGCGGCGGCGGGTGATCGGAGCCAGTCGGGTGAAGGTCGCGATCTGGCGCTGCAGGTAGCCGTCGGGGCGACCGAAGTCCGTGAGGCCGGCCTGCTCCAGGTCGACGGCATGGAGGTCGACGAGGGTGTCGACGAGGACCTCGGAGGCGACGCGGCGGTCGTCCTCCGTGGCGAGCATGCCCGGGACCTCATCGACGAGGACTTCGCCGTCGAGCATCTCCATGACATAGAAGGGGACGCCCAGGATCGACTCGTCGTCACTGGCGGCGAGGATCTGCGGGACGGGCAGGCCCACCTTCGCGACGCCCTGCTGCACGCGGGCCTCGCGCATCATGTCGTGGGTCGACTTGGCGATGGGCGGGCGGGGGCCGCGGCGCAGGACGAACTCGGCGTCGCCGCGGCG
>DYUK01000187.1 GCA_020743695.1 Brevibacterium senegalense
AATCGACCCGGCCCGCAGCTCCCTCGCAATAGTGTCCGTCACAGACCCACGCCGCCGCGCACAGCGGACCACCCCGGACACCTCGCATCTCGATTGACATCTCCGTCAATTCCCTATTGACGGTGGTGTCAACCGGCTATACGGTGATGCAAGCCACGGCAATGACGCCTAGGAGGATGCATGATTCGATCATGGCTCGCGCGGAGCACCGCACTGGTCAGCTGTCTGTTCCTGGCCGCGTGCGGATCCCTCGCATCGGCCCAGTCCCAGCTCGACGAACTCACCGTCGCCATGTCGTCGGACCTGTCGTCGTTCGACCCCGCGACCGGCAACGCCGGCAGCGACCACGTCTTCCTCTACCCCGTCTACGACACCCTCATCGACTTCGATCCGGAGACGACGGAGCCGAAGCCCGGACTGGCGGAGAGCTGGGAGTACACGGACGACCTCACCCTGGAACTGAAGCTTCGCGAGGGCGTCACCTTCCACGATGGCGAGGAGTTCAACGCCGAGGCCGTGGCCGAGAATCTGAACCGCTCCCGCGCGGAGGGGACCAACCTCGTCTCCGAGCTCGCCTCGATCTCCGACGTCGTCGCCACCGATGACTACACCGTGGAGATCCGCCTGTCCGAGCCGGACTCCGCACTCCCCCTCATCCTGTCCGACCGCTCCGGCATGATGGTCTCCCCCAAGTCGCTCGAGGACCCCGAGTCACTGGGCTCGAACCCCGTGGGCACGGGCCCCTGGAAGCTGGTCGACTGGAATCGCGGCAGCGCCGTCAAGTACACGAAGTACGACGACTACTGGAACGACGACGTCGACGTCACCCCCAACCTGACCCTGCGCGTCTTCACGGACCCCAAGACCCGCGTCGATTCGCTCATCACCAACCAGGTGGACCTCTCCTACCAGGTGGGTGCCTCCGATGCAGAGGGACTGGCTCTCAACGAGGCCATCACCGTCGAGTCGTCTCCCAGCATGCGCGTGCGGATGGTGTACCTGGACCTCTCCGACGACCTCATCGCCGACCAGCAGGTGCGCGAGGCGCTCAACATCGCGATCGATCGTGACCAGCTGGCGAACGTGGGCTTCTTCGGCTACGCCCAGCCCGCGTCGACCTACTTCCCCACGACCCACTGGGCCTCCGTCGAGGAGGAGGCGGCCTACGACTACGACCCGGACCGCGCACGCGAGCTCATCAGCGACGCGGGTGCGGAAGGAGCGAACGTCTCCATCCTGCTGCCCAACGACGCGAACACCGTGCGGATCGCAGAGATCCTGCGCTACTCGTTCAACGACGTGGGACTGAACGTGGAGCTCAAGCCCCGCGAGCTGGTCCAGTCGACGACCGAGTACTTCGACGAGCACCGCGACCCCGCGCTGCTGTCCGCGTGGACCGGACGCCCCGACCCCGCGCAGACGTACGCGCAGCTCCTGGCAGAGTCCGGCTACTACAACGCCGGCAGCGTCGCCCCACCCGGACTCGAAGACGCGGTCGAGGAGTCGAACACGCACACCGACAACGAGGACCGGGCCGTGAGCCTCAAGGAGGCCGGTCGCCTGGATCGCGAGTTCTCCACCTTCGTCCCACTGGTCTTCGAGGACTCGATCGTCGCGTACGCGAACCACGTCCAGGGCTACCAGCCGAACCTGCTGGGCAAGCCGAAGTTCACCACCATCCATGAAGTCAGGTGAGTTGAGATGAGCGTTCTCAGCGTCTCCGACCTCCGCATCGGGTTCTCCGGCCGCTCCGGCACCGGCGAGCCGGTTCCGGTCGTCAAGGGAATCGATTTCGAGATCGACGAGGGCGAGATCTTCGCGCTCGTCGGCGAGAGCGGCAGCGGGAAGTCCGTCACCGCACTGTCCATCATGGGCCTGCTGGATCCCCGGACCGCACACGTGAGCGGCTCGATCCGTCTGCGCGACAAGGAGCTCATCAACGGCTCCGCCGGTGCCAGCCGGGCCCTGCGCGGCTCACGCATCTCCATGGTCTTCCAGGAGCCGATGACCGCCCTGGACCCCGTCTTCACGGTGGGGAGCCAGCTCACGGAGACCCTCCGCGCGCACATCCGGATCTCGCCGAAGGAGGCGAAGAAGCGGTCCATCGACATGCTCGACAAGGTGGGCATCGTCGACCCGGACAAGCGGTTCCACTCGTACCCGCACGAACTGTCCGGCGGCATGCGCCAGCGCGTCGTCATCGCAATCGCCATGCTGTGCGGACCCGAGCTGCTCATCGCGGACGAACCCACGACCGCCGTCGACGCGACCGTGCAGCTGCAGCTCCTCGATCTCATCCGCAGGGCGTGCGAGGAGACCGGGACCTCCGTCCTCTTCATCACCCACGACCTGGGGGTCGTCAACCACACCTGCGACCGCATGGCGACGATGTATGCCGGGGAGATCCTCGAGACCGGGAAGGTCGCGGACGTCCTGTCCGCTCCGGACCACCCGTACACGGCCGCTCTGCTGGGCGCCCTGCCCGGACCGGAGACCCGCGGGAAGAAGCTCGCGACGATCGACAGCCGAGTTCGGGAGAGCCTCGCCGCGCCCG
>DYUK01000188.1 GCA_020743695.1 Brevibacterium senegalense
ACCCGCTCGCCGGGCTCGAGGACGAGGTCGACCCCGGCCACGGCCGCCCTCCTGCGGGAGGCGTGCCGCCAGCCCCACCCCGTCGCGACGACGCGGGCGGGTCCGGATCCGTGAGCGGAGCGTACGAGCGCAGCCGCGCTCACGCGAGGCCCCGGATCTCCCGGCCCGCCGCGAAGCGATCCAGTGCGCCCGTGCGGGCGAGCGCACGCGTGAGCACCCAGCCCAACGCGCCTGCCAGCAGGGCACCGGAGATGATGAGGCACGTGAGGTAGATGACGAGGAACTGGGCACTCATCTCGATGTTGCCGGACAGGAAGAGCTCGATCGTCCACGCGGCGACAGCGGAGCCGATGCCCGCCAGCGCCGCGGCCACCAGCCCGAAACGGCGGTAGCCCAGCAGGAGGAAGACGAGCTCTGCGCCCAGGCCCTGGGCGATGCCGGAGTAGACCGTCTCGACCGCCCACTGGCTGCCCAGCAGCATCGAGACGACCGCGGCCAGGACCTCGACGAACAGGGCCGCACCGGGCTTGCGGATGACGAGGCCGCCCACGACTCCGCCCAGCAGCCAGATGCCGGCGGCCAGACCGCCGAAGCCCGGTGTCAGTGCATCGAGGGCGAGGAATCCGGCATAGCCGGCGAAGTTCCAGAACGTGAAGATGAGTCCGATGACGACGCCCAGGACCGCGGCGATGACGATGTCGAGTGTGCGCCAGCGGTGGCGGCCCGCACCCGCGCGTCCCGGTGACGGGGATGCGGGGCCGGCTGCGGCCTCGGCGGGTGTCCTCTGCGCGGTCGAGGGGGTGGATGCGTCTGCAGACGAGTGCGTCATGAGCAGTGCCTTTCGTTCGACGAACGGCACGGGTGATGAAGAAAGGTCTCCCTGCGCCGGCATTATCCGGTTCAGGTTCGACGGTCGAGGGCTCGATGCCCTCCTCTCAGCCTGGATCCGCCAAGCTCCCGTGTGCCGACCATGGTAGCCGACGGGCCGGGCGGACGGCGTCCGCCGGCGGCACACGGACGCACAGCGCCTCTACGCCCGGATCGCGTCGACGATGCGGGCGCGGGTCGCGACGATCGCCGGCAGGAGCCCGGCCAGGGCACCCGCTCCCACGGACACCGCGAAGCCCACGAGCGCCGCGGACACGGGGAACGCGGGAGCTGCTGCCATGCCATCGGTCAGGATCGCCATGACCGCGGGCGTGCGGAGGATGAGGACGGAGACGGCGATCCCCACGACGCCGGCCAGGCTCGTCGCGACGACGGACTCCATCATGACGGAGAAGAAGACGCGGGCCCCGGTGGCGCCGAAGCTGCGGCGGATGCCGATCTCCCGCACCCGCTGCTGCACCGTCACGAGCGCGATGTTGAGCAGGCCCATGACGCCCAGGAACAGGATGAGGCCCGCGATCGCCAGGAGGATCGTCCGCAGGACGCCCAGGGGATCGTCCCCGAAGGCGAAGGCGTCGGACCGGTAGCCGGACCACGTCCCGCCCGTCGTGGTGCTCAGCCGGGAGGAGACCTGCTGGGCGAGGTCGTCGGCGATCTCCTCCGGCACCCACGCCTGCAGGGAGAACTGCTGCGGCTCCTGCGCCAGCGCGGTCGAAGCCGGCGCCCCGGCCAGCAGGCGGACCTCGCGCATGTCCCACTGGTTGCCGGGCGTCACCCCGATGACGGTCGCGGTCAGCGGGGCCGCGCCCTCGGTCGCGGCCAGCTCGATCGAGGCGGGCAGGTCCGAGGCGGTGAGGCCCTGGTCCTCCAGGACGTTCTCGTTCACGACGGCCGCCGGGGCGAGGTTCTGCTCGTCGCCGGGGGCGAACCAGCGACCGGCCACCAGCTCCGTGCTGAAGATCGTGCCGTGGTCCGGCTCGATGAGCAGCGTGTCCGCCCACTCGTCGCCGTACTCGCCGGTGACCAGCACCTGCGTCTGCGACAGGACGGTCGTCCGCGTGATCGAGAACTCCTCGAGCACCGGGTCCGCAGCCTGGCGCAGTGCGGCGGGATCGGCGCTCAGCCGCGGGTCCTCCGTCTCGAGGGTGAGGGTGGCCGCGCGGCCGCTCATCTGCTCGTAGCTGGCCCGCAGCGAGTCCTGCGCCATCGTCGACATCGCGACGACCAGGGTGAGCGAGCACACCGCGATCGCGACGCCCACCAGGGACAGGAGGACGCGCAGCTTGTGGATGCGCAGCTCCTGCCACGCCTCGACGAGGGATCCGTGGAGGGCGCCAATCACGTGAGGACACCCCCGTCCAGGGTGAAGCGCCTATCCGCCCGCGCCGCGATCGCCGGGTCGTGGGTGATCGTGATGAGGGCAGCCGTCGACTGCTGCGCGGCCTCGGTCAGCAGGTCCATGACGAGGCGCCCGGTGTCGACGTCGAGGGCACCGGTGGGCTCGTCCGCCAGCAGCAGTCTGGGCCGCCGCACCAGGGCGCGGGCGATCGCGACCCGCTGCTGCTCGCCGCCGGACAGGCGGGTGGGCACCTGGTCGGCGCGCTCCCCCAGTCCCAGCCGCTCGAGGACCTCGCGGGCCCGCCGCTTGCGCGTGCGGACCTCTGCGGCGGTCCCGTAGAGCAGCGGGTGGGCGACGTTCTCCAGCGCCGTGCGCCCGGGCAGCAGGTTGAACTGCTGGAAGACGAAGCCGATCTGCGCGCCGCGGATCCGTGAGGCGGCGCGCTGCGAGAGGCGGGCGGTCGGCGTCCCGTCCCACAGCATGTGCCCGCCGGTGGGCCGGTCCAGCAGCCCCAGGATGTTGAGCAGGGTCGACTTGCCGGTGCCGGAGCGGCCCACGATGCCCACGTGCTCGCCGGCGCGCACTGTCAGGTCGATGCGGCGCAGGATCTCCAGCCACGAGCCGTCCGGCAGCCGCACGGAGCGGGCGACGCCCTCCAGGTGCAGCAGCGGTGCGCTCACCTGAGCGTCCCTCACCCGATCATCCCGAAGTCCATGCCCTCGTCCTCGTCCGGCTCCGTGCCCGGCACGTACTCGAGGATCGCGTCGCCCTCCTCGAGGCCGCTCACCACCTCGGCGCGAGTGCCGTCGGACATCCCGATCTCCACGGATCGCTCCTCGGGCTCCCCCATGTCATCCGTGACCCAGACGGACGCGTCCTCGCCCATGCCGCGGACCGCGGTGACCGGGACGGTGAGGACGTCGTCGGCGCTGCCCACCTCGACGGTCATGCGCATCGTGAGCCCGTTGTAGACCTCGATGTCGTCCGGGATGCTGCACCGCAGCTGCGTCGTGCCGGAGCCGGTGTCGCCGGACCCTCCCGCATCGAAGCCGTCGTCGCCGAGGCCCTCGTCACCCATCATGTCGCCCTCACCGGTCATGTCGTCACCGGACGTGTCCCCGCCGGTCCCACCGCCGGTGGGAGGGGCGCCGGCCTCCAGGAGGCTCAGCGACGTGCAGTCGAAGGGTGCGGGTCCCTGGTCGATGGTGATGACGGCGGTGTCCGGGAGGTCGCCCAGCCGGTAGAGCTCGACGGGCTCGATGTCCGCGCTGGCACTGTAGGTGCGCGGGGTGACGGTGAGGACCTCGGCGCCCTTCGCGACGTCGTCGCCCACCTGCAGGTCGAAGGAGCCCACGGTTCCATCAGCCGGCGCCGTGACCGTGTGGTACGTGCGCCGCGGCTCGGGGGCGGGCGCCGGTGCGTCGTCTCCGTCCTCCGACTCATCGGGGACGGCGGCCTCGTCCGGGGCCTCCTCGACGGTGACCTGGAAGAGGTCGTCACCCTCCTCCACGATCATGCCCGGGCGCACCCAGATGTGGTTGACGGTGCCGTCGTGCCCCGGCTTCGCCGCGACGGGGTCCGCGATCGCGATCGTGCCATCGGCCTCGAGGGAGGCCTCGATCGAGCCGCGCTCCACGTAGGTCTCCGATCCGATGAGCTCACCGGTGGCGAACTCGTCATCGGATCCGGACTCCCCGGAGGGTGCGAAGGCCAGCCAGGCCAGCGACACCGCGATGATGAGGAGGACGATCAGGTAGAGGATCGGGAGGACCACACGACGGAACACCTGCACGGACCACGCACCTCAGGTCGACGGCACCGCAGACAGCGGCGAACGGATGCCATCGTACGCCCGAAATGAATAAAAAGAAGGCCCTCACCAGCAATGATGCTGATGAGGGCCTCAGTCCCGTAGCGGGGGCGGGGCTCGATCCCGCGACCTCACGATTATGAGTCGTGCGCTCTAACCACCTGAGCTACCCCGCCGCGCGCGAACCGCAGTAGGGCCCACGAGAGCCCCAAAAGGGAATCGAACCCTTGACCTTTTCCTTACCATGGAAACGCTCTGCCGACTGAGCTATTGGGGCAACGAGACGTAACTCTACACAGTCGCCGGAGCGTGCGCAAAGCCGGATCCGGCGACTGTGACGCACCCCTCAGGATGCGCGGGCGCGGGCTTCCACGACGGCATCGACGACGTCCTCGCGCGTGCCCCCGTACAGGGTCTTGGCCCACACGGTGTCGCGCAGGACGTAGGGCTTCCCGCCCACGGTGAGCCAGCGCAGCGGGTTGTCGCTCTTCTCATCGTGCAGGCACTTCGCGCAGGCCGGCACGGTGAGCGAACCGGTCCGGCCCGTGACGGACACGTCGATCTCCCGCTTCGCCGGACCGTGGCGGGGATCGATGCTGCACAGGCGCGGGGCCTCCGCAGCCTTCGCCCCGCGCAGGCTCAGCGCACCGCCGGACGCGCGCCGGCTCCCCCGACTGCCGGACCGGAGTGCCGACTCCGCGCGGGTGACCGCGGCCTCGGCGATGCCCATGAGCACCATCGCACCTGCGAGGTCGTCCTCGCGCGAGGCCCCGTCGTCCGCGATGCGGCGGGCCAGCCCGTACGCGTCCAGGCCGTGCTCCACGAGGTCCGCCGTCTCGCTGTCGAGGGACCCAGTCTGCAGCTTCTCCAGCCGTTCGACGACCCCCAGCGCGTCCTCGCCCAGCGCGCGGCGCATCGCGCCCCGGTCCGCGGCGGAGGCCGCCTGGGCGATCGCCTTGGGGATCCGGTACCGCTTGCGCCGGGCACCGCGCGGGATGGCGAACCACAGGATCGCCGCGACGACGACGACCAGCAGCATCGCGATCGCGAAGGTCCGCAGCGGGGACACCGCGACCTGGTACTGGAGTTCCTGCACGAAGCCGCTCCCGCGGGAGGAGAACTCGACGGGCTGCGGATCCTCGAGTCCCTCGAGTCCCTGCCGCACGCGACCCAGCACCGATTCCGTGTCCGTCCCGGTCCGCGTCGAGTAGAACTGCTCCGCGAGGAGGTA
>DYUK01000189.1 GCA_020743695.1 Brevibacterium senegalense
TCCACCCCGGTGGGAGTGTCCGAGAACGGCGCGCGGGCGGCCCTGCGCACCGCTGTCGGCCGAGCACTGACCGCCCTGGCGCAGGGAGATGCGCCGGAGTCTGCGTTCGCGGGTCTGGCGACCTCCGGTGAGGCACAGTCCTTCTCCGGTCTGCGCGATCGCCTGGGTCTGCTGCATACGGTGATCGGCACACCGTGGCCGGATGTGCGCGCGGCCCATCTGGCAGAGACGGCGGAGGACTGGCTGGGGCTCGAGCTCGACCGCGCGGCCCGGGCGCTGGCCGCGGGCTCCGGTCGCAGTGCCGGGCTGCGTCTGCACGAGGCCCTCCAGGGGCTGCTCCCCTGGCCCGAAGCCGCCGACCTGGATCGGCTGGCCCCCACTCGGCTCGAGGTTCCCTCGGGCTCGTCCGTCCGCCTCGAGTACCCCAGCGCCGATGCGCACGGCGACGACGACGCGGTAACCAGCGGAGACGTCGCTCCTCCCGTCTTGCCGGTCAAGTTGCAGGAGATGTTCGGTGCGACGCAGAGCCCCGCCATCGTTGACGGTCGGGTCCCCGTCCTCCTGCACCTCCTGTCACCAGCGCGCAGGCCCCTGGCCGTGACTGCGGACCTCGCGAGCTTCTGGGCGGGTGCGTACGCGCACGTGCGCGCGGAGAACCGCGGCCGCTACCCCAAGCACCCATGGCCGGAGGATCCGGCGACAGCGCAGCCCACGAAGCACACGACGATACGCGCCGCACGCGGCTAGCGTCCTGCACCGAAAGCGGCAGAACGCCACGCAATCTAGCCTCGTACACCAGAACGTGATGTAATGTCCAACAAGTCTCAACCCGAATTCTGGGACCAAACTTGTTGGAGGAGTGCATGCCTGTTGATGTAGCAGACCTGCTCCACGAGCTCGACTTCACCATCGCTGAGGGCAGCACACCGCGGTCCTGGCAGTTGCGCGCCCCCACAGGGGAGACCTACGACGTCGAACTCACGACACCCGTCACTCGAGTCACCGCCCACACGGCCCGCAATATCCGTACTCGGCACGACACCGCGGTCCGGCAGGTGCTCGTCGGCGAGTCCGCCACCACGGGAGTTATTACCCACGCCCAGGCCGGACACCTGGATCTACTGACAGAATCTCCCCTCCAGCTCATCATCAACGGCACCTCTTACGCGCTGGATCTGCCTGCGCCAACAACCTGGCGACAGCCATCACCACAGCGACCCGCATGGTTCCGATGGGGAGTTGAACGCCAACTCCTCATCACGACTACGCCGCTGCGGCAGGCTGCACTCGCCGACCTTCTCGGAACCAGTCAACAAACCATCTCCTTTGCCGTGCGCACGCTGGGAGGCCTCGTCACCAACCACGGCAAGGGCATCGAAGCCGCAGACAGGAGCCGGCTGCTCCAGCACTGGGCTGACGAGTACCCCGGGACCGGCGGACAGGAATTCGGCTGGTACAGCCTCGACACCGCAGTCGAGCAAACACGAAAAGCCGTCGACGTCGCCTCACTCCTCAACGCCAACCCGCTCATCAGCGGAGACGTCGCCGCGGACCAGCTGGCGCCTTGGAAGCTTCCCACCCGCGGACGTGTATACGTCGACAGTCCAGTCGACCTCGCCGACAACGGTTTCGTCCCTGCACCGCTCGAAGAAGCGACACTCGTCACCTGCATTCCCAAAGATCCCACCGTCTGGAGAACTGCCCGATACGCCGAACACCTGGCAGACGCACCACTTGTCTACTGGGACGTGCGCGCCGGCGGTGACCCCGATAGCGGAGAAGCGGCGGACCAGATGGAGAAGTACATCGTCGGAGAGCAACCATGACCGGAGCTGACATGCCGGTCAGCATTCGGATCAGCGCGATCAGCAACTCCGATGCCCTTGGATACCGCGGCCAGAAAGCCATCGCCGACGCGGTAGGCACTGGAACCAACTATCGGATCGTCGGCGGGCACATGGTGCGCCTCCTCCTGCACGCCTACCCCACACCAGCCGCCACCCTGCGGTCCACCATCGATGCCGACACCGCAGTGGACTCCGTGGAAGTCATCGGCCCCTTGGCACGAACACTCATCGAGCAGGACTTCACAAAAGAAGGAGGCAACCTCTTCTACCGCCAGATCGGGGAAGATCAGCGTATCGAGATCAATGTCCTACTCCCGCGAGAAGGGCCATCCCCCAGCGTCCGGCCCCTCACTGTTCCAGACGTGGGTCAGGTCGACAGCCTTCCCGAACTGAGGTTCGCACTGATGCATCCCGCACTCGTGCTCGATGTCCAAGCCGACCTCGGCGCCGGTGACGTCATCGCCTACCAGACGCGGATCCCAGGAGTGGAGGCAGCCACTGTCCTCAAAGCTCACGCATGGAAAGAGCGCCGTTCCGAGAAAGACATCGCCGATCTGCACTCACTCCTGGAGATCAGAGAATCCCATCCCGATGTGCTGTGGGGACTCGACAGCACCGAACTCATCGGCTTCCGCAAGGACACCGCTGCGATCATGAGGGACCTCGCTGCCCGTATCGCCAGAAAACACGTCATGTTCGACGTGCCGAACTACCTGGACCGCCGACGATTCGCAGCACTGATCGCCAAGCACATCGCATAGGCAACCGCTTGCGGCGGAGACGACAGGTATCGCCGCAGTCGACACCCCGGCCAGCTGCATACGTCAGTCCCGGGGCACCCCGGCGGCGCCCGCCAGCAGTCGACTGAGACGCATGGCGAACGCGCTCGTCGCCTCGTGATCGTCGCTTCGCATCCAGCGCTCAGTCCGCCACAGCGCGGCAGCGCTGAGGAAGCGCGCGCGCTCGCGCACATCCTCGTCCGTCGACTCCTCGTCACGCATGTGCGCGCCCAGGGCGGTCATATCCGTGATCCGGGCGGCGAGGAACTCGATGATGTCCTCGCGCACCGCGTCACCGGCGGGCGAGTCGAGAACGGTGAGGTAGAACCCGCGCCGGGAGTCGAGTTCCGCCAGCAGAGCACCCAGCGCCTTGGCAGCAGACTCCCGCCAGTGGTCGCGCAGGTCTGCGCTCGGCGCGGGCACCGTGTCGAAGAGCGCGATGAGTCGACGCATCGCTGCCGACCGGACCAGCGACGGCAGGTCGCCGAAATGCTGGTAGAGAGTGGGTCTGCTCACCCCGGCAGAGCGCGCGATCATCGACACGCTCAGCGCAGCGTCGCCCTTCCCCTCATCCAGCTCCCGCGTCACCGCCTCCAGGAGCGCGATCCGCGACCGCTCCGCTCGCGGATTCTCCATCGCCGTCCCCATATCCGTCCCCTCCGGCAGCGTGGCCTGCGTCTTGACAGGGACATCCTAACCACATACTTTTACACCTGTCAGTTTTACATCTGTAAGCAATCTGTCTTCGTCCCACAGAAGGGCCGCACATGCTGTCCCGCTTCAGCCCCCGCGTCCAGCGGATCATCATCCTCACCGCACTTTCGCTCATCCCGCTCATCTACGCGGGACTGCTCGTGTGGTCGGTCAAGGACCCCACCGGCGACCTCTCGACGATGGGAGCCGCGATCGTCAACGAGGACTCCCCCACGACGGACTCGGACGGCAAACGGCTGGCGCTGGGTCAGGACCTGACGGACGAACTGCTCGACTCCGATGACTCGTTCACCTGGGCGACGATGGACGCGGACGAGGCCACGACCGCGCTGGAGGGCGGCGAGGTGCGCGCAGTCCTCACGATCCCCGAGGACTTCTCCTCCGCCGCCGCGTCCCTGGGCGACGAGGACCCGATGGCGGCGACGGCCTCACGGCTGACCATTCAGACCGATGACGCGTCCAACATCGTCATCGGCAACATCGGAGCCAAGGTGGGCGAGGCGGTGCGGACCTCCGTCGCCCAGCAGGTGAGCGAGGAGTTCCTCGCACAGGTGACGGTGGGCTTCAACGAGATCGGGGACAACCTCGCCGAGGCTGCCGACGGTGCGCATGATCTCTCCGACGGCACCGGCTCCGCGAAGGATGGCGCGGATGACCTGGTCGTGGGACTCGACACCCTCACCGACGGGGCGTACGACCTGTCCGACGGTGCCTCGCAGCTGGCGGCCGGTGCGTCGACGGCCGCGACCGGCGCCTCGCAGCTGGCCGATGGCCTGGGCGAGCTCGACGAGCAGACGTCGACCCTGCCGGACGCTGCACGCGCGCTGGACGACGGGGCGAACAGATTGGTCGACGGCGCGAAGGACCTGCGCGACGGCGCGGGTGACCTCTTCGATGGACTCGGGACCGCGGCCTCGGGCGCGGATGACCTGGCCACCGGCGCGGACGACGCGCTGTCGGGCGCGCAGGAGTTGGAGCAGGGCGCCGGCGACCTCGCGGACTCGACGGGACCGCTGGCTGACGGCGCGGCCAAGGTCGCAGC
>DYUK01000190.1 GCA_020743695.1 Brevibacterium senegalense
CGCCCACTCAGTCCCGCACTCGACCTACTCCCGCAGCATGCGCCGCAGGATCTTGCCGGTCGCGGTCTTGGGCATCTCATCCAGGACACCGATCGACCGCGGCACCTTGTACGCGGACAGCTGCTCGCGGCAGTGTGCGGTCAACTCCTCGACGGTGGCGCTCTGCCCCGCCTTGAGCGTCACGTACGCCGCGACGGTCTCGCCGCGGTAGTCGTCCGCGACGCCCACGACCGCGGCCTCGGACACGGCGGGGTGGTCGTAGAGCACTCCTTCGACCTCGCGGGGCCACACCTTGTAGCCGGCCGCGTTGATCATGTCCTTCTTGCGATCGACCAGGTAGATCCACCCGTCGGCGTCCCGGAAGGCGACATCGCCGGTGTGGAAGAACCCGCCATCGGTGATCTCCGCCGCCGTCGCCTCCGGGTTCTCCCAGTAGCCCGGCGTGATCTGCGGGCCGCGCGCCCAGATCTCCCCGTACTCGCCGTCGGGCAGGTCCTGCCCGGACTCGCCGACGATCCGCACCTGGGTGTCGTAGACCGCCTTCCCCACGGACAGGGAGCCGGACTCCGGATCGACCGGCGCCCGCTCGCCCCGCAGCACGACCGTGAGCGGCGACGCGGACTCGCTGAGGCCGTACGCCCCGTGGATGTACGTCCCGTACACCTGCTCCAGCCGGTCCGACAGCGACGGTGCGACCGGCGCCCCGCCCGTGTACACGGTCTGCAGGCTGTCCAGATCGCCGTCGCGCAGCTGCGCGGAGTCCGCGACCGCCATGAGTGCGGTGATCGCGCCGATCGTGAAGACCGGTCGCCACCGCCGGATCGACTCGAGCACCGCGACGGGGTGGAACCGATGGCTCAGCACCAGCGGGTGCCCGCCCCGGACCGCGTACGACAGATGGCCCACCGACCCGGTGATGTGGAACAGCGGCGCGATCGCCAGGATCGGCTGACCCGCCTCCAGCCCGCCCATCTGCACGTACGTCTCAGCGTTGAACGCGAGGTTCCCGTGCGTGTTGATCGCACCCTTGGGACTGCCCGTCGTCCCAGAGGTGTAGGTCAGCAGCGCCGGGTCGTCGGGTCCCAGCTGGGGCCGGGACACCGCGCCCGAGGCCCCGACCGACTGACCGTCCCCGTCGCCTGCCAGCTCCTCGAGGGAGGCCAGCCGCACCCCGGTGGGTGCGGCCGTCGCCTGTGCGGGCACGGCCTCGACCGCCTCCTCCCGGATCCCGTCGCCCTCGGTGACCCACCGACGGAACCGGCCGATCACGGCGAGGCGGACGGAGGTGTCCGCGACGACCTCGGCGGCGACGTCGTCCCACAGCGTGGGGAGGGTCACGAGCGCGACGGCACCGGAGTCCTGCAGGTGGTAGCGCAACTCGCGAGCCGTGTTCATGGGGTTGATGGGCACGCCCACCGCCCCCAGCTTCCACGCCGCGACGACGCCCACCGCGAAGAGCGGGTCGTTCTGCGTGTAGAGCGCGACCCGGTCGCCCGGGCTCACCCCGTCCCCGGCGAGCGCGGTCGCGAGCGCCTGCGCCTGCCGGTCGACCTCGCCGAAGGTGAGAGTCTCCGCGAAGGCGTGGAGGAAGGGCTGGTCCGCGGACTCCCGGACCCGGTGCTCCCACGCGTCCAGCATTGTGGGGTGCGCCGGCGTCAGCGATTCTGAGAACGGCTTCATCGGATCGCCAGGGGGTTGACCGGTGAGCCCGTCGCGCGGTGGATCTTGAGGGGAGCGGCGGCGTAGAGAAAGTCCCAGCGGCCGTCCTCCGCGCATGCGGCGGCGAGACTCTCCAGGTCGCAGATCTCCGTGAGCGCGATGCCCAGATTGCGCATGAGCGCGTTGTGGAGGGTGAGCGCGACACCGGTGTCCGGGTCCGTCGTCACCTCGTTCGCGATCGTGTCCGTCACGAGGTTGGGGATCTCCATGTCGTGGAACCACTGGACGAGCTCCGGGCTGTACTGGAGGCCCGGCTCGCAGAAGTCCTCGTAGAACTTGTCGCCCTGCTCGAAGAACAGCTGCAGGTGGTTCGTGCGGATGAGGAGGATGTCGTGCTTCTCGATCGTGACGCCCTGCGCCTCCGCCGCCTCCTGGAGGTCGTTGTGGTCGAAGGTGCGCTTGGCCTCGATCGCCTCGACGCCCAGGTGGCGGGCCATGTCGACGAGGACGCCCCGGCCCACGACGCCGCGCTGGGCGATCGGCTCGACGCTCGCCTTGTCCAGGCCGCCCACGGTCGTGCGCGCGTCGTATCCGTTCCAGATCTGACCGCCGTACCAGACGTGGCCCAGCGCGTCGTACTGCGTGGAACCCTGGAGGAAGGCGACCAGCTTGTCGTCCGCGTAGTGGAGTCCGCCCGGGAATTGGGGCGCGTCGTCGCTGTCCCATGCGGACTCGTCGATGACCATCTCGCGCTCCGCGGGGAGGCGGGACGGCCACACCGGGTCGCCCTTGGGATCGCCGATGAGTCTCTGGAGGGTGTGCACCTCACCCGTCCTGATGCTGCGGACACCGCGCAGCACCTCGTCGGAGGTGAGGAAGTTGAGCGAACCGACCTCGTCGTCGTCGCCCCAGCGGCCCCAGTTGGAGGGGGCGTTCGCCAGGAGGTCTGTGAGCTGCGGTGCATCTGCCATGGATCTCGCCTTTCATCACGGTGAGTGCCGAGGAGACTGGCGCCTGCCGGCGTCTTCGACGGCTGGTGTCCGGCACGCCTCGACTGCGGGGCGCGCCGGCTCCGGAACATCCGTCCGGGACTGCCAGCATTGCCCTGTTCCGGGTGCCGCGTCAAGGGGTTGTGCGCACGTGCCTCGAACAAGCGTTCACGACCAAGAGCGCAGACTACACCCAGAGACTGCGCGTTCCGGGAATCCTTGACGAACAAGTGTTCGCATGCGCATGATGGGCGGAACAGGAGGGCGGCAACGGCGTCGCCCCGACCCGGCAGAGGCGGTGAGCGACGATGCAGGCACGGTCCGGTCGTGCGGCCGTCCTGGACGCCGCGGTCCAGAACTTCCAGCGGGTCGGCTACCACGGCACTTCGATGCGCGACATCGCGACGGGCGCCGGCTTCACGGTCGCCTCGATCTACAACCACTTCCCGTCCAAGCAGCGGATCCTGCAGGAGATCATGGTCGGGATCCTCACCGATGCGCTCGCCGCGACGCGCAGCGCCGTGCTGCGGGCGGGCGCGCTGCCGCACGACCAGCTGCGCGCCCTCATGCACGCGTGGCTCGTCTTCCACACGGAGCGCCGCGACGAGGCCGTCGTGGGCGCGACGGAGATCCGCAGCCTGGACCCGGACGGCCGCCGCCTCGTCGTCGCGCTGCGCGACGAGCAGGAGCACCTGTTCCGCGAGGTCGTGGAGCACGGTGCGGAGACGGGCGCCTTCGGCACACCCCACCCCGCCGAGGCCGTCCGCGCCCTCATCGCGATGGGCACCTCGGTCGCCTCCTGGTACCGCCCCGGCGGCGGCCTCACTCCCCACCAGATGGGAGAGCGCTACGCGCGGCTCGCACTCGGCCTCGTCGAGGCCCGCACGGACCCGGCCACCGGCCCCGCCGTGTCCCCGGAACCCGCTTCATCCCCGGACTCCGCTCCGGTGGATCCACCCGCACCCGCACAAGGAGACGCATCCGATGACTGACACCGCACTCAAGGGCATGCCCGTCCGCCCGGACGTCGAATCGCTGGACCTGAGGCCGTCTCAGAAGGCACTGGAGTTGCGCGAGGCCCTCGTCGCGTTCATGCACGAGCAGGTCTTCCCGGCGGAGGCCCGCTACGACGAGTACCGCGCGCAGCACGGCCCTCACGACCACTCGGTCCCGCCCGTCGTCGAGGAGCTCAAGGCTGAAGCCCGGAAGCGCGGCCTGTGGAACCTCTTCCTGCCGGCGGAGTCCGGGCTGAGCCAGCTGGACTACGCGGGCCTGGCGGAGATCACCGGGTGGAGCCTCCACCTGGCTCCGGAGGCCACGAACGGGCAGGCGCCGGACACCGGCAACATGGAGCTGCTCCACATGTTCGCGACGGAGGAGCAGCGCACGCAGTGGCTGGAGCCTCTGCTGGACGGGACGATCCGGTCCGCGTTCGCGATGACGGAGCCGGAGGTCGCCAGCTCGGACGCGACGAACATCGAGACGACGATCGCCCGCGACGGCGACGAGTACGTCATCAACGGACGGAAGTGGTGGACCTCCGGTGCGTCCGACCCGCGCTGCCGGATCCTCATCCTCATGGGCAAGACGGACACGGAGGCGGAGACGCACCGCCAGCAGTCGATGATCCTCGTCCCGGTGGACACGCCGGGGGTGCGGATCGTCCGCGACCTGCCGGTCATGGGGCACCACGACCAGCACGGGCACGCCGAGGTCGTGTTCGAGGACGTGCGCGTCCCCGTCGCGAACCTGCTGGGGGAGGAGGGGTCCGGCTTCGCGCTGGCCCAGGCCCGCCTGGGACCGGGCCGTATCCACCACTGCATGCGCGCGCTGGGTGCGGCGGAGCGAGCGCTCGCCCTTCTGGTGTCCCGGGCGCAGCAGCGCGTGGCCTTCGGGAAGCCGCTGGTCGAGCAGGGCACGATCCAGCAGGACATCGCGGAATCCCGCATCGCGATCGACCAGGCCCGGCTGCTGTGCCAGTACGCGTCGAAGGTGATCGACACGCACGGCAACAAGGCGGCCGCCGCCTACGTGTCCGCGGCGAAGGTCGCCGTGCCGCGCACCGCGCTGCAGGTCATCGACCGGGCGATCCAGGTCCACGGCGGCGCAGGCATCAGCGACGACGTGCCGCTGGCGGCGATGTACGGCTGGCACCGCGCGATGCGGATCTTCGACGGTCCGGACGAGGTGCACCTGCGCACGCTCGCCAAGCGCGAGGTCCGCTGACGCGCGGGCCTCTCCCGCATGCGGGGCTCGAGCCGGCACCGCGGCCCGCGTGCGCCTCACCCGGTGGTGGCGTCCCACGTGGCGAGGAGCTCCCGGGCCCACGGGGGCTGCGGCTGGTCCTCGCCGTACCGACTGTCGTCCGTGCGGTCCGCGGTGCCGGTCGCTGTGGACGTGAAGGAGACGCGGTCGCCGTCGTGCTCGACGGCGATCGAGGCTCTTCCCGGCCAGTCGCCGTTCCGCAGTGCGGTCACCAGGGCGTCCCGGCCCGCGGGCTGTGAGACGTCCGGCCCGGCCGCGTCGCCGATCGAGAGGCCGAAACCGGCGCCGCGTGAGCCGCTGCCGGTGAGCACGGCGGTGAATCCCGCGTCCCACAGCGCCGCGATGGTCTGGCGGTGGGCGGGCCACGCCTGCGCCTCGAAGTCCGCACCGTAGTGGTGGAGGTCGCGGTGGCTCACCTCGACCGGCTCGTCCGGACCCAGCGGCCAGTCCGCATCCGACACGAGGTCGACCACTTCCTGCAGCCCGTCCGAGTCGTCGACGGTGACCGCGACCCCGCCGTTGTTCATCTCGATCCTCCGCACGGACGCGCCGGCATCCGTCAGCCGGGTGTGCGCCGCGAGGACGTCGTCCAGGCTGTCTGCGCCGTCGCCCAACTCGATCGTCAGGCCGTCGTCGGTGCGGACGGAGAAGCCGTCCTGCGCGGCGGCGCCGTACTGGGTCACGAGTGCGTCGTGGAGTGCGGAGACGTCATCGACGGAGGGCACTTGCAGATCGCCCTGCTCCGTGCGCTGCTGGGTGCGGTCGTCCACGGAGCCGGCCAGCACGGTCGCCCCGCCGGCGTCCGCGGTCTCGAAGAGGGTCCGGACGGCCTCGGGCGCGGTGTCCGATCCCAGGCTGAAGGAGAACCGGGTCGTCGACGGCTCCGCGGAGGCGGTGGAGTCCAGCGCGGCCGCGTCGTCGGAGTCGTCTGAGCAGGACGATGAGCCGGTTGCGGCGGAGGCGGTGACGTCCAGACGGACGGATCCCGGGGCATCCGTGTTCTCGAGCAACCAGTCGCGCAGATCTGTGCCCGGACTCAGACGGGCGGTGGCCTGCGTGTCCTCGAGGGCGCCCCCCTCGACGTCCGGCAGATCGGCCAGGTGCGGCAGCTGCGGGAGATTGAGGGCGGCCGTCCCGTCGCCCGATCCAGCGGCGGCGCGGGAGTAGCCGTCGAACCGGGGCGCGTCCACGCGGAAGCGGCCGCTCACCATCGTCATCTGTGGGGGCCCGTCCGGATACCGGTGGTCGGAGTAGAGATTGAGGATCGCGCGCTCGGCGACACGGAGAGCGACGGAGTCGGCCTCGTCGTCGAGGTGGACGACGGTCCGTGGGGGAGCGGCTGGCTCCGGGGTCGGATCGTCCGGGCCGCAGGACGGCTGGGGGTAGGTGGGGGCGGGGTCCACATCGTCTGCGTCCACAGCGATGCGGTCGATGCCTTCCACCGCATCGAGGGATTCGACGACCTCGAAGAACTCATCCGCACTGGACACGGGACGGGTGTCCGTCTCCGTCCCCTCCGTGCAGGCGGTCAGAGCGACCAGCGCCAGGACCGTCGCGGGAGCGAGGGCGAGCAGGCGGGAGGAGCGGTGCGGGGAAGCGGGACGTCGCGTCATGCCTCCAGCATCCGCCGACCGGCCGGCCCACTCGTGCCGCACGTGTAGCGGGATCGAGGGCCGTGTGCCGGATCGGCTACAGACGACGGATCGGAGGAGCCGACGGGTGCGGACCGCGGCCGGTGCGCCGTCAGCGGGAGGCGGCGGCGACCTCGGCGTCGGGGTCGCCCACGGCACCGTCGATGGCGGGAAGCGGCAGGGCGATCAGCCGCTCGATCTCCGCATCGCTGGGGTCGAGGCCCAGAAGGCGGAGGCTGAAGCGGGTGTACTGCTCCTCCAGCTGGTCGATCGTGAGAGTGCCGTCCTTGGAGAACCACAGCGGGATCGAGTTGATGATCGAGAGGATCGCGCGCGAGGCGATGTCCGCGTTGTCGACGTGGAAGACGCCGGCGTCGCGGCCCTCCTGGACGACGCCCACGAAGATGTCGCGGGACTCGCGCTGCAGGCCGCGGATCGTCGTGAAGCTCTCCTGGCTGAGGCGCTCCGTGTCGCGGAGGATCACGCGGCTGACCTGGCGGTAGGTCGAGCGGTAGCGGACCGTGAAGCGCACGAGCGCGGCGATGCGGTCGACCGGGTCCGGGCCGGTGGTCTCGACGGTCTCCACTGCTCGGGCGCTGAACCACGTGAAGGCGTTGTGGATGAGCTCGAAGAGCGCATCCTGCTTCGACGGGAAGTAGTAGTACAGGGCGGACAGGCTGAGCCCGGCCTCCTGCGCGATGTCACGGATCGAGGCACCGTCGAACCCGTGCCGGGCGAACGTGATGCGCGCGGCACGCAGGATCTCTGCGCGTCCGTTGGTGGTCGCCACGTGGAACTCCTCTTCTGCTGCTGTCGCCGGGGCTCTGCGCGGTGCGGCGTCGTTGTCGTACCATGTCCCCGGCGCGAACGGTGGGGGCTCAGCCTGCGTGGCCGCAGTCTGAGTGATCGTTCGGTAAGAACTATTCCCGACAGTACCCGAAAAGATCGGCGGATGCCTGGCCCCGGCCCCCTCTTTTCGTGTGATCCCCGCCGCGGGTCGTGATGTGTGTCGCAACGTGTCGCGATGAGACCGATCCGCGAAGCGACGGGTCTCGCTGACATACTGTGGACGGACATCGACGCCGCACGGATCCCAGGGGGACTACTGTGACCATCACCGTCAAGGCACTGCAGAAGACCGGGCCGCACGAGCCGTTCCAGGTCGTCGACCTGGAGCGTCGCGAGGTGGGCCCGAACGACGTCCTCATCGACATCCGGGCCGCCGGCATCTGCCACAGCGACATCCACACGATCCGCAACGAGTGGGGTGAGGCGCACTTCCCCCTGGCTGTGGGCCACGAGATCGCGGGCTTCGTCGAGGCCGTGGGTGCGGAGGTCACCGGCTTCGCGGCGGGCGATCGCGTGGGTGTGGGCTGCCTGGTGAACTCGTGCGGCGAGTGCGCCGCGTGCCGGTCGGATCAGGAGCAGGAGTGCTCCGGCGGCAAGGGGCGCAAGGTGGGCACGTACAACTCCGTCGACGTCGACGGCTCGATCACACAGGGCGGGTACGCGCAGAAGGTCGTCGTGGACGCGGACTTCGTATTGCGGATCCCGGAGGGCCTGGATCTGCAGCAGGCCGCGCCGCTGCTGTGCGCGGGCATCACGTCGTACGCGCCCATCGCGCGCTGGGGCGTGGGCCCCGGCTCGAAGGTCGCGGTGCTGGGTCTGGGCGGCCTGGGGCACATGGGCGTCCAGATCGCCGCGGCGAAGGGCGCGGACGTGACGGTGCTCAGCCGTTCGCTGGCGAAGGAGGAGACGGCGCTGAAGCTGGGTGCCTCGCGCGTGCTCGCGACGACGGAGGAGGACTTCTTCCGGAACCACCGCGACGAGTTCGACTTCATCCTCAACACGATCAGCGCGGACATCCCGGTCGACCGGTACTTGGGTCTGCTGAAGCCGCGCGGCGTCATGGCCGTCGTGGGCCTGCCGCCGGAGAAGCAGCCGCTGGGCTTCGGCGCGCTGATCGGCGGATCGAAGGTGATCGCCGGATCGAACATCGGCGGGATCCGCGAGACGCAGGAGATGCTCGACTTCTGTGCGGAGCACGGCCTGGGCTCCTGGATCGAGACGATCGGAGTCGACGAGGTCGACGCCGCCTACGACCGCGTGGTCGCCGGTGACGTCCAGTTCCGCTTCGTCATCGACACGGAGACGTTCGAGGGCGCAGGGACCCAAGCGCCCGCCCAGGCCTGACGGGCGCAGGCCGCGATTCCCGCAGTGGTGGGAGACGGTGCATCAGGGGAGACGGCGGTGAGTGAGTCGAACGGGCGCCGCAGGGCGGCGCCCCACTACATCGATCGCGCGACGGTGATCGATGCGGCGATTCAGGTGTTCGCGGAGCGCGGGTTCCACGGGGCGTCCATGCGCGGGATCGCGGGAGTCGCTCACACCTCGCAGTCCAACCTCTACAACTATTTCGACTCGAAGGACGGATTGCTGGCCTTCGTGCTCGAGGTGACCGCCCGCGAACTGGCGCAGCAGCTCGAAGCCGCGGATCGCGCGGCGGGTGACGAACCCTCCGTCCGCCTCGAGGCGGCGGTTTCCGCGTACGTCGACTTCGTCATCGCGGAGCCGCGCAGGTCCGTCGTCGGCATCACAGAGTTCCGCTATCTGTCCGGTGACGCACGCGCCTCTGTCGTCAAGGAGCGCGACCGGACTGAGGCGGTCTTCCGTGGAATCGTCGAAGACGGGATCCGGTCCGGAGACTTCCAGGTCATCGATGCGGGGTTCGCGATGCGCGCCGTCGTGACGGTCTGCAACTCGATGTCCAACTGGTACCGCCCCGACGGCGAGCTGTCCCGCGACGAGATCGTCGCGCGGCAGGTCGATCTGGCGCTGGGCCTCGTCCGCAGCGACCGTCGCGGCTGAGCCTCCGCCGCGCCGGAGACGACGAGGCGGGCAGTGCATCGCACTGCCCGCCTCGTCGCTCGTTCGTCAGGCGCGGCCCAGGAGGTCGTCGCTGATG
This sequence comes from Brevibacterium senegalense, assembly GCA_020743695.1. Lineage (GTDB taxonomy): Bacteria > Actinomycetota > Actinomycetes > Actinomycetales > Brevibacteriaceae > Brevibacterium > Brevibacterium senegalense_A. The sequence goes on from DYUK01000190.1 coordinate 9,510, forward strand.
ATGCGCATCTGGATCTCCGAGGACCCCTCGAAGATCTTCGTCAACCGCGCATCCCGCCAGTGCCGCTCGACCGCGAAGTCCTTCGTGTAACCGGCACCGCCGTGGATCTGCACGGCCTCGCTGGTGACCTTCTCCGCCATCTCCGCGGCCAGGTACTTCACCATCGCCGCCTCCCGGTCGCACCGGCGGCCCGTATCGATCTGCGTGCACACGTGGTACATGAGCTGCCGGCACGCCTCGATCTGCGCGGCCATGTCCGCGATCTTGAACCGCAGATGCTGGAAGTCCGCCAGCTTGTGCTTGAACTGCACCCGCTGCTGCATGTACTCGATCGAGTCCTCCAGCGCGGCCTGCGCCAGCCCGATCGACCGGGCCGCCGTGTGCGCACGACCCACCTCCAGGCCGGACACGGCCTGGTAGAAGCCCTTCTCCTGCTCACCCAGCAGCGCGTCCGCAGGCAACCGCAGTCCGTCGAAGTTCAGGTCCCAGGTCTTCCACCCGAAGTAGCCGATCTTCCTGGCCGGGGTGCCGGTCATGCCCTCCGGGAACGAGCCGCGCTCCTTCTCCAGCAGGAACGTCGAGATCCCCCGGTGCCGCTTCTCCTCGTCCGGCGACGAGGTGCGCGCGAAGAGGATGATGTAGTCCGCCTGGTCCGCGTACGTGCACCACATCTTCGTGCCGGTGATGATCCACTCACCGGTGTCCGGGTCCTGCTCCGCCTTGCACTTGATGTTCGCGACATCGGAGCCGGCCTCGGCCTCGGACAGCGCGAACGCGCCCAGGTACTCGCCGGTGGCGACCTTGGGCAGCAGGCGCTGTTCCTGCTCCTCGGAGAACCCGCCGCCCATCCCGTTGCCGCGGGCCAGCAGCCCGGACACGCTCATCCAGGCGCGGGAGAGCTCTTCGGCCACGAGGCAGTACTCGAAGACGCCCAGGCCCAGACCGCCGTACTCCTCGGGGATGAGGATGCCGAAGAAGCCCATGTCGGCCATCTGCTGAACCATGTCCTGCGGGAAGTCGCCCTCCTCGGGGTCGACCTCGTTCGCGATGGGGAGGACGACCTCGCGGGCGAACTGGCGGGCCAGCTGCTGGAGCTCGACGCGGTCCTCGGTCATGTAGTGGGGTGTGTCCGGACGCGGACGCGGCTTGTGGGTCATGCGGACTCTCCTTCGACCGTTGATGACGGTATCAATCGATCATGGGTCATTCTACGAAATGGATCAATGCGTGGAGGTGATCGTCTCGATCCGTGAGGGCCGGTCCGGTCCGCGGACCGTCACCCCGCCGGCTGGGTCGCCCATTCGCGCAGGGTGACGGTGCGGATCTTCCGCCCGTTCGTGCCGGCGGTCGTGGGCATGTCATCGACGATGCGCACCTCTGTGGGGACCTTGTACCGGGCCAGGTCCGCGCGCACGTGCTCGCGCAGGTCCTCACCGGTGACCGTCGCCCCGTGCGTCGTGACGACGAACGCGACGGCCTCGGTCTCGCCCGCGGAATCCGGGCGCCCCACGACCTTCGCGACCACGACCTCCGGGTGCTCCGCCAGGTGCATCTCGATCTCTGCGGGATCGACCATGAACCCTTTGAGCCTCAGCACGTCGCCGATCCGGCAGATGTACGCGTACGTCCGCTCATCGACGGCCTCGCCCAGGTCGCCGGTGCGGAACCAGCCGTCGGCGCTGAAGGCCTTCGCGCCCTCGCCCTGGTCGCCCAGGTACTGACTCACGACGTTGGAGCCGCGCAGCTGCAGCTCGCCGCGCTGTCCGGCCTCCAGCTCCTCGTCCGTGACGGGGTCCGCGATCCGGTAGGCGTAGCCGTCGCCCACGAGGCGACCGCCACCGCCCACGCGCGGCTCCACTCCGCCGTCCAGCGTCCAGAAAGACGTGAGCGCGAAGACCTCCGAGGACCCGTAGACGCCCACGGTCACGGTGTCGAACCGGTCCTTCGCCCATGCCGCGATCTCCTCCGACATCCCCTGGAAGTCGCCGATCCCGGTCCACCGCCACGTGCTCAGGTCGGTCCCCAGCTCCTCCCGGGCGTCGCGGATGCGCGCGAGCATGTCATCTCCGCCCACGTAGTGCGTGCCGCCCAGATGTGCCCAGACGCGCACGAGGTCGGCGGGGTCGAACACCGGCTGGATGAGGACGCCGGCCCCGCCGAACAGCGCGACCATACCCGCCACGTACCCGAACACGCCGGAGAACGGCAGCGGCTCGACCATGAGGTCGCCCGCACCGATCCCCAGCTGCGCGGCCGCGGACTGCATGTGGTGGATCGTCGCGGCCTCCGCGTGCGCGGCCAGCTTGGGCATCCCCGTCGATCCCGAGGTCGTGAACGCGACCGTCAGCAGGTCACCGTCGCCGTCGGTGCGGAGGCCGGCCACGGCCTCGGGTGCGGGGGTGCCGATCGTCGCGGCGTCCGCACTGCCGGCGCCCACGTCCCAGGCGTCCAGGTCCGGGCCGTCGCCGGTAGCGCCCGGTGCGGTCGTCACGAGGACGAACGGGCGGGGTGCGTCCGCGGGCAGCTCCGCGGCCACGCGATCGAGCGTCGTCAGGAAGTCGACGCGCTGGAAGCCGTGCGCGGCGACGAGCACGGCGGGACGCGCCTTTGTAAGGACATGTCCCACCTCGGCCACGTTGTAGCGGGTGTTCACGCCGATCACGTGCGCACCCACGGCCGAGGCCGCGAACTGCCACGCGTACGAGTCGATCCACGCCGGCAGCCACACGGCGATGCAGTCGCCCTCGCCCACCCCCCTCTCGCGCAGCCAGACGGCCAGTGCGCCGGCGCGGGCGTGGAGCTGCGCGGCGGTGGCCGCGGTGAGCTGCGCGGCGAGATCGGGCTGTCCGCCGTCGCCGTTCGCCGCGTCGTCGCGGGCGGGGTCCAGTTGTGTCACGAGGACGCGGTCGGGTGTCTGCGCGGCCCAGTCGGTCAGGTGGCCGTAGAGGGTGCGGGTGGTCTCCGCGTGCCTTGTCGTCGTCGCCATGTCTGCAGTCATGTCAGTCCTCCTGCGTGTCCCGCGTCGTCGCCGGTGCCCGGGTCTCATCCTGCCCGTCCGCGCCCGTGCCCGCGAGGGCCTCCCGGATCCAGCCGTCCAGGACCGGGGCGAAGTCGTCCATCTCTTCCATCGGGTAGTGGCCGATGCCCTCGAGCAGCGAGTAGCGGGCGCCGGGGATCTGCTGTGCGGCACGCCGCACGGACTCGGGGTCGATCCAGAGGTCGCCGCTGCCGGCGACCAGGTGGGCGGGAGCGGTGATCCGGTGCAGATCGTCGAAGATGTCGTGCGTGCCCCACCCGATGAGGTCCGAGTGCGAGATGTCCGGGTCCTCGCGCCGGTGCATCCGCGCGATGATCTCCCGCCTGGCCTCCGGGACCGCGCTGCCCACGACGGCGCGCGTGCCCCAGTAGGTGCGGTCGGAGCGGGACGGGGTGGAGATGTCGTTGAGCTCGCGACGCATCGCCGCGACGTTCACCTGTCCCCGGTCCGCGTTCGCCGCCATCGCGACGATCGCACGCACCCGGTCGGCCAGCCGGATCCCGACGTCCAGCGAGATCTTCCCGCCGATCGAGCACCCGATGACGACGGGGCGCTCGATGCCCAGTGCCTCGAGCACGCGGATGTGGAAGACCGCGTAGTCGCCCAGGTCCGTGACCGGCCCACCCGGCGCCTGTTCCGAGTGGCCGTGCCCCGGCATGTCGGGAACGACCACCCGGTAGCCCCGCGCTGCCAGTCCGCGGGCCGCGTCGCGGTACTGCACGCCCGACTGCCCCGCCGTGTGGATCGCGAGGATCGGCACGCCGTCCTCCGGCCCCCAGTCCTGCACGAAGGCCAGTCGGCCGTCCAGTTCAAGCTGGTGCGCCCGCAGCTGCGTGTGCGAGGGCCTGCCGGCCGCGATCGGGTCGGCTGCCGCGGTGGTCGTCGCCGCCGTCGCCGAGGCCGTCTCCGGTGTCCGTGTCACCGCGGTCATGCTGTGGCTCCGTTCTGTGTGGGGGCGTGGGTCGCGGGGTCGTCTGCCCGGTCGGTCTCCGCGCCCGTCGGCTGTCCGGCCGCGGCGCTGCGGTGGCCCCAGCCGGCGTCCGCGGCGAGTGCGCGGCAGACGTCGATGATGCGGATGAGCGCGGTCGTCATGCGCAGGTACTCGTAGCCGGAGCCAGAGGAGGAGATCCTGCGCTGCATCGCGGACTCCATGAAGGTGTTCGACTCCGCTGTCATGAGCGCGACGAACTCCGCTCCGCTGATGTCTACGAGGAAGTCCGCGCCCCGGATGGACCGGGGGACGGTCTCCAGCACCTGGCCGCGGTAGCAGCGGATATGGACGTCGCGACCGCCGATCCGCAGGCCGATCGTCCCGTCGTAGGTCTCGATGAGTTCTGCGAACTGTGCATCCGCCTGCAGCCGCTCGTGGAGCAGCGCTGCCCACGGGCGCGATCCGGGTGCCTGATCGGCGGTGGGTTCCGGCAGGTTGGTCGCGACGGTGAGGTCGAGCGTGCCCAGCACCGGTGCGTCCGCGGCGGAGACCTGGGAGGAGGGCTGCGCCGTCAGGGTGACCGCGACCTCGGCGACGGTGCCGGCGCGGCCGGGCAGGAGGGCGGTCACGCGCGCCTCCGCCTGGGCGGTGACCGGCGTCCCCGCGGGGACGTCCACGTCCGGCGCCATCGTGAGGCGTGCACCGGTCACCCGAGGCGAGCCGGGCAGTGGCCGCACGGCCTCGGCGGTCGCTGTCGAGGCCAGGCCCAGGGGGCCGTCCCCGCTGGTGACGGCGATCGTCGTGAGGAGGGTTCCGGGGGCCGGCGCAGTGCCTGGCCCGGTGAGGGTGGGCAGGGACGTGGTCACAGCATGTCCTTTCCGGAGGTGGGGGCCGTCATCACAGGAAGCCCAGCAGCAGGATCGAGGCGCCGTAGACGACGCCCATGAAGATGAGGACGAGGAAGAGATAGCCCATGACCTCGCGCAGCTTGATGCCGGAGATCGCGAGCACCGGGATGATCCAGAACGGCTGGATCGCGTTCGTCCACTGGTCGCCGTAGGCCACGCCCAGCGCGGTCGCGCCGTAGTCCGCGCCCATCTGCTGCGCGGCCTCGATCATGATGGGGCCCTGCACGGCCCACTGCGCGCCGCCCGAGGGGGCGAACAGGTTGATGAAGCCGCCGGAGAGGAAGCTGAAGAACGGCAGCGTCTCGGGCGTGGAGATCGCGGTGAACAGACCGGCGAAGGTGACCATGAGGCCGGAGCCCGCCAGGACGCCCATGATGCCCGCGTAGATGGGGTACTGGATGAGCACGCCGCTCACCACGCCGATGCTGGTGCGCAGGGACTCGAGGAACCGGTCGGGGCGGCCGAACAGAAGCAGAGCCAGCGACAGGAAGGTGAGGTTGATGATGTCGAAGTTCACGCCCTCGCCGCCCGCGAAGTGCAGGACCATGTAGACGAGGCCCAGGACGCCCATGAGGATGCCCACGACCGGATTCCGGTTGAGGCGGTCGGCGAAGGTCTCACGCGCCTCCTCCTCGACGTGCGCCTCCTGCTCTTGCTGCTCCGGGGGTGCCTGGTACTCGATGATCTCCGCCTTCTTCGCGGGGTGGAGGAACGCGACGAAGAACGGCATGACGAAGATGATGACCGCGCTGGTCAGCAGGACCACGGGGTGGAAGATCGTCTGGGAGGTGGGGATGATGCCCATCTGCTCCTCGAGGAGGTGGCCCGGAGTCGCGATCGTGAGTGGGATCGTGCCGGACAGCCCGATGCCGTAGAGGGAGAAGCCCGCGTAGCCGCCGGCGACGGCCAGCGGGTAGTGCATGCCGGGTACGGTCTTCGCGAGCTTGCGGGCCAGCACGACGCCGATGACCAGGCCGAAGCCCACGTTCAGCCACGTGCCCAGGGCTCCCGCGAACGTCGCGATCCCCACGGCGACGCGTGGGCTGCTGACTCGGCTGGCCAGGGCGTTGAGCCCGCGATCAACCAGTGGTGTGTTCGCCAGCATGTAGCCGGTCAGTAGGAGCATCGCGATCTGCATGGAGAACGCGAGGAGGTCCCACGCGGACCCGCCCCACATCTGAGTGACGTCGATGGGGTTCTGCCGCTCGACGACGACCGCCAGCAGGAACGTGACGACCGTCAGGAAGACGGCCACCACAAGGGATTCGGGCAGGAAGCGATAGAACGCGCGGGACAGGCCAGCAGCGAGGGACTTCATCGTCACTCCGATCGGAGGGGGTCGTGGGGGAGGGCGCGGGAGCCGGGTCTCATCGGTGGACCCGACTGCCGAGTTCTGTGCACCCGCATCACGCAAGAACGATCGTTCTTGAAGTCCCATGGTAGGTCTCACTCCCGTGAGGGGCAAGGAAGAAGGCCGCGGAGGCTGCATCGTGCAGTCTCCGCGGCCTCAGCGGTCGTCTCCGTGGGTCGGGGCCCTCCGCGTCACTCCGAGGTGAGCCAGGCGCGGATCGCGTCGCCGTCCTCGCCCAGTGCGGGCGGTTCCTTCCGGTACGTCGTCGGGGTTGCGGACATGGAAAGGGAGTTGCGGATCGTCGCGACGGAGTCCGGGTCCTCGGTGTGCCAGACCGGGTCCAGGCCCAGTTCGATCGCGGTGCGCAGGCCCTCGCCCACGTTCTGCACCGGCGAGCACGGCAGGCCCGCAGCGCGCAGCTGACGGAACCACTCCTCCTTGCCCTTGTGCGACAGCGCCTCCTCGAGGAGCGGGCGCAGCTCATCGCGGTTCACGTTGCGCTTCTCCGGGGAGTCGAAGCGTGAGTCCTCAGCCCACTCCGGGTGGCCCAGCTCCGCGGACAGGCGCGCGAACTGTCCGTTGTTGGCGCCCACGATGATGAGTTCGCCGTCCCCGGTGGGCAGCGCGTGGTACGGGTAGATCGTTGCGTGCTCCTTGCCGCCGCGCGTGGGCACGGCGTCGTGCGTGGCCGTGGACTGGTACTGGTTGAGCATCGTGAAGACCGCGTTCGACATGAGGTTGTTCTGGATGAGCTGGCCCTCACCGGTGAGGTCGCGGTGGCGGACGGCCGCGGTGATGCCCAGGGCCGTCATCATGCCGGTCGTCAGGTCGAAGAGCGAGATGCCCGAGCGGACCGGGTCTCCGTCCGGCTCCCCGTTCATGTCCATGAGGCCGGCCATGCCCTGGACGAGGACGTCGTAGCCCGGCAGCTCCGCGCCGCCCTTCGTGCCGAAGCCGCTGATGTGCGCGTAGATGATCGATTCGTTGAGCGCTCGCACGTTCTCGTAGCCGAAGCCCAGGCGCTCGATCGAGCCGGGCTTGAAGTTGTGGACGAACACGTCCGCGCGAGCGGCGATCTGGCGGGCGGTCTGGCGGTCGTCCTCGTCCTTGAGGTCCAGGACGATCGAGTGCTTGTTGCGGTTGACGGCCTGGAAGTAGCTGGCCTGGTCGCGGTACGTGGGCGGCATCCACGACCGCGTGTCATCGCCCCCGGGGCTCTCGACCTTGATGACGGTGGCGCCCAGGTCGGCCAGCAGCATGGTGGCGTACGGCCCGGCCAGAACCCGCGCGAAGTCCGCGACGATGATCCCGTCGAGCGGCCCGGCTCCGGGGGTGCGGTCAGCGGGGGTGCCGGAGGGGGAGGGCAGTGCGGTCATCGGGTGGAGCCTCGCTTCGAGTCGCTGGGTCACAGTGTCACAGGGGCGCGTGGCCGGGTGCGGCGGTGCGGTCCGGCCGCGATCCTCAGGTGACGGGTGTTCGTGCGCCCCGGTGCCCGCCATTCGCACGCATCCGAGGGACGGACGGCACTTGACGCTGAGGATCAGCCTTCCTAGCGTAAGCGCAAACAGGCCGAACGTTTGATCAGGTTGGATGATGAGACGGTCGGCGCACTGCGGAGCGCTCCGTGCGCGCCCAGGACCATGGCCCGTGCGCGGCAGAGAGGCCCCGCACGGGACACCAGCATGAGGAGCCCTCGCACCATGACCCCCACTTCCGACGGCACCCGGACTCAGCAGGATTCGCGCGACCCGGCGGAGGCCGATCCCCAGGGCATCGACGGCCCCGCGCTCCGGCGATGGATCTCCCGGACGCAGGGCGTTGACCCCGAGACGGTGGGCTTCTCCGTCCTGTCCGTGGGCCGGTCGAACCTCACCTTCGTCGTGACGCTCGCGGGTGAGCCCCGCTGGGTCCTGCGCCGTCCGCCGCTGGGTCACCAGGGCGGCAGCGCGCACGACGTCCAGCGCGAGGGACGGATCATGGCGGCGCTGGGGCCCACGAACGTGCCCGTGCCCACCATCCTGGAGATCGTCGACGATCCGGACGTGCTCGAGGTCCCGTTCGTCTTCCAGGACCACTGCCCAGGCTTCCCGATCCATGCGCCGGAGGATCTGGCGCTCATCCCCGCCAGCGGGTCCGTGCGGGATTCGATGCTCTCGATGGTCCGCGCTCTCGGGGCTGTCCACGCCGTCGACATCGATGCGGTGGGCCTGGGCGACCTGCGCCGGCCCGGCGGCTTCGTGGAGCGGCAGCTGCGGCGCTGGCTGGGCCAGTTCGAGGCGATCACGACCCGCGATCTTCCGGTCATCGCGGAGGTGCAGGCGCAGCTGTCGCGCAGCATCCCGCCGGAGACCTCGACCGGCCTGGTTCACGGGGACGTCAAGCCCAACAACATGCTCTTCGACCGCGACACCGGTGAGGTGCGCGCGATCGTCGATTGGGAGCTGTCCTCGATCGGCGATGTCGTGACGGACCTGGGTTACCTCCTGTCGATGATGTTCGTCGACGACTCGCTCACCGGGATCTGGACCCCGTCCGTCGAGGACGGGTCGCCCACCGCGGAGGAGATCGCGCAGACCTACCAGTCCCTCACCGGCCGGGACACCTCGGACGTGCCGTACTACGCGGCGTTCGCGGTCTGGAAGCTGGCCTGCATCCGCGAGGGCGTCTACACGCGCCTCAAGCAGGGACGGATGGGCGACCTCGACGTCGACCCGGAGCAGGCCGGTGCCAGCGTGGAGGCGCTCGCCGCCTCGGCCCTCGACATCCTCAGCAGCGGCCGCATCTGAGCGTCCGCGCTGCTGGGCGGCCACGTCGCCGCGGATCTTCGTCTTTCCAGGTGGGCGCACGTATTCCCCGACCCCGAGTGGCATGTCTCACCAGTGCAGGGGGTTGGGTGCTCAGAGACGCGCGCCTATAATGTAGTTGTAATTTTAACTATATGGCCCGGGTGGACCGGGCGGAGGAGTCGCGACATATGCGCATCGGAGTCATCGCAGGCAGCAGCCGTCCCGGAGCCCTCAACCCCCAGGTCGTCGACTGGGTCTCGGCGCAGCTGAGCGAGCGCGGCCTGGACCACGAGGTCGTCCACTTCGGTGCCTTCGACCTGCCGATCCTCGATGAGGCCATCCCCGGCGGTGCCGGGATGTACGAGAACGAGCACACGAAGGCCTGGGCCGAGGCCCTACGCCCGTTCGACGCGTACATCGTCGTGACCCCGGAGTACAACCACTCCGTGCCCGGCCCGCTCAAGAACGCGATCGACTTCGTGGGCCAGGAGTTCGCCCACAAGCCCGTGGGCTTCGTGAGCTACGGCGCGGACAAGGGCGTGCGCGCGGTCGAGGCATGGCGCCTCGTCTTCGCGAACTTCCGCGCGGCGACCGTCCGCGGCATCGGCGCCTTCTCGATCTTCACGGACTTCGCCGACGGCGCGTTCGCCCCGGAGCAGGTCTCCGCTGACACCTTCGGACCCATGATCGAGGACCTCGTGGCCTGGGCCGAGGGCTTCGCGGTGGTCCGCCGGAACGCCGAGGCCGCCGTCGCCTCCTGACGCAGAGCGGGGCTGGTCTCGGGCCAGGTCTGAGGCCAGCCCTCACGCTCGGACGGGGTCCGGTGCGCAGTGCTTCTGCACTGCGCACCGGACCCCGTCCGTCATTCACACGGCGATGCCCAGCCCCGCCTGCGGGCGCTGCGCCTCACCGGCCGAAGGCGTGCCTCAGCCGGCGACGAGCACCGTGCGGCCGGAGACCGTCCGCTCCTCGATGGCCTTGAGGGCGGCGTTGACCTCGTCGGCCTCGAGCGGCTTCTCGACGATCGGCAGCTGCGGCAGGTCCGTCGACTTCGCGAGCTCCACGAGCTCCTTGAGCTCCGGCAGGCTGCCCACGAAGTTGCCCTCGATCTTCAGCTGCTGGAGCGCGACGAGGGTCGTGGGGAACTGCAGCTGGCCGCCGAACAGGCCGACGCTCACCAGCTTCCCGCCCGTGCCCAGCGCACCCAGCGCGGTCGAGGAGGTCACGCCGTTGTTGACGAAGTCGATCGCGGAGGCGAGCTTGCCGCCGCCGGCCTTGACGATGTCGCCGGACGGGTCCTCGCCGGTGGTGAGGACGGTCGCGGTGGCGCCTGCGGCCTCGGCGTTCTTGAGCGAGTCCTCGGAGACGTCCGCAGCGACGATGTTCTTGTGCCCGCGCGCCTTGAGCAGCGCGACGGCGCTGAGGCCCACGCCACCGGTGCCAATGACCGCGATGGGACGGTCGACCTCGGGCGTGAGCGCCTTCGTGACGGCGGAGTAGCTGGTGACGCCGGAGCAGGCCAGCGTCGCCGCCCAGCTGGGATCCAGGTCGCCCACGGGGATGAGGTAGCGCTCGTGCGGGACGTAGACCTCGCGCGAGAACCCGCCGTTCAGCTGCAGCGACAGGTTGCGGCGGGCGCCGGTGCAGGAGTTCTCGCGGTCCTCGGCGCATGCGGCGCACTCACCGCAGCCGATCCACGGGAACACGATGTACTTCTCCGCGCTCGGCTGCACCGTCGCGTCGGGGCCGGCCGCGATGACCTCGCCCACGATCTCGTGGCCCAGGACCAGAGGGAACGCCATGCCCAGGGACTCGACGGGCGCCTTGCCCGCGTCGCCCATGTCGAAATAGCCCTCCGCGCAGTGCACGTCGGAGTGGCACACACCGGAGTTCGTCACGCGGACCAGCACGTCCGCACCGGTCAGCTCGGGAGTGGGGTGGTCCGCCTCCTGGGCGGGCGCGCCTGCTGATGGGACCTCGAAGACCTTCATGGTTCCTCCTGCCGATCGTGAGCCCCCGCCTCGTCGCAGGGGTCTCCGGACTCAGCCCATCACACCTGGTGGGGCCGGTCACAGTCCCGTTCCAGTGGATGAGACGACCGCCGCCGAGGTCGTGGACACCGACCGTCGCGGGTCCGGTTCCGCCGGGGCCCGGTCGGCCGGTCAGGCGCGTACGCGGGCTGACTTGCGGAGCGTGCGGAGGTGCTGGCCGCGGA
>DYUK01000191.1 GCA_020743695.1 Brevibacterium senegalense
ACGGACGGCTGCGATGCGGAGCACCTGAGCGCGGGGGTGCGTGCCGCCTATGAGGAGCTCAACCTGCGGTACTCCCAGCTGGCACCGCTGAGCCTGTTCGAGGAGACGAACACGGGGACGAACCTGCCCGCCCAGATCGACATCGGACTGGACTCCGCCCCGGGCTACGAACTGCTCTTCATGGCGAAGGGAGGCGGCAGCGCGAACAAGTCGTTCCTCTACCAGGAGACGAAGGCGATCCTCGACGAGAAGCGGATGCTCGACTTCCTCGCGGAGAAGATCTCGAGCCTGGGCACTGCGGCGTGCCCGCCCTACCACCTGGCCGTCGTCATCGGCGGCACGACCGCGGAGCACGCACTCAAGACCGCGAAGCTCGCGAGCGCCCACTACCTGGACGATCTCCCGACCACCGGCGACCCGGACACCGGCCACGGCATCCGGGACCGGGAGTTCGAGCAGACGGTCTTCGAACTCACGCAGGGCCTGGGCTTCGGCGCGCAGTTCGGCGGCAAGTACTTCTGCCACGACGTGCGCGTGATCCGCCTGCCCCGCCACAACGGCTCACTGCCGGTCGCGCTGGCGGTCAGCTGCTCCGCCGACCGCCAACTGGTGGCTCGCATCGACGAGGAGGGGGTCTTCCTCGAGCAGCTCGAGCACGACCCGGCCCAGTTCCTCCCCGCCACGGGCACCGCGGAGGAGATCGAGTCCGGCGACGTCACCGCGATCGACCTCGACCAGCCGATGGAGGCGATCCGGGCCGCGCTCACGCAGCGGTCCGTGGGCGACCGCCTGTCGCTCAGCGGGACGATGATCGTCGCCCGCGACATCGCCCACGCCCGGCTGCGGCAGATGCAGGACGACGGTGAGGAGCTGCCGGCGTACTTCCGCGACCACCCCGTCTACTACGCGGGACCGGCGAAGACGCCCGACGGGATGCCGTCCGGGTCGTTCGGCCCCACGACCGGTGCCCGGATGGACACGTACGTCCGCGGGTTCCAGGCCGCGGGCGCCTCCCTCGTCATGCTCGCGAAGGGCAACCGGTCCGCCCAGGTGACGGAGGCGTGCCGCGAGTTCGGCGGCTTCTACCTGGGCTCCGTGGGCGGACCCGCCGCGCGCCTGGCCGCGGACTGCATCACGGAGGTCGAGGTGCTCGACATGGAGGACCTGGGCATGGAGGCCGTGTGGCGGATCCGGGTCGAGGACTTCCCCGCGTTCGTCGTGGTCGATGACAAGGGCAACGACTTCTTCGCCCGCTCCGCGGACACCGGCCTGCTGCTGGGACGCACGCGCACAGCGGCGGACGGCACGCAGATCTGAGGACGGGCAGTCAGCGGGGCGCTAGCGGCCCGGCGGACCGCCCAGCTCCTCCGTCTCGACGATCGTCAGGGGTCCGGTCGCGGGGTCGGACAGGAGCACCGCCTGCCGCTGGACGCGCTTCTCCTGCCGCACCTCGCCCCACTTGATGAAGATGACGCCCGCGACGATCCCGATACCGCCGTACATCTGGATCGTCGTGGGCAGCTCTGCGACGATCAGCCACGCGACGATGACGGAGAACGGCACCTCCGTGAGGTTGACGAACGACCCCACGGTCGCACCGACCATCCGCAGTCCCAGGATGCCGGTCACGTAGGCGCCGGCGGTCATAAGGATGATGACGGCGATCGGCACGGACCAGTGGAAGTGCGCGGTCCCCAGCTGGACGTCCGAGGTCGCGAAGTCCGCCGGGATGACTCCCGTCAGCAGCACGACGGCGACAACGACCGTGCCGACGATCATCCCCAAACCCGTGAGCGCCACCGGCGGGATGTCGACCTCCACCTTCGCGGAGACGAGGAAGTAGCTGGCCAGGCACACTGCGGCACCCAGCGCGAAGACGACGCCCTGGAGGGAGAGCGCTCCACCGCCGGGGTCCAGCACCAGCAGGAGTCCCGCGAGGGAGACGGCCATGCCGATGAAGGTGACGGTCGCCGGGCGGATGCGGGTCGTCGCCCACAGCCAGAACACGATGAGCAGCGGCGCGGTCATCTCCAGCAGGAGCGCCACGGACACGGCCAGGTGTTCGACCGCCAGGAAGTACAGCAGCTGCACGCCGGCCATCGACACGACCCCGTAGGACACGACGGTCCGCCATCCCCGCAGCACCTCCCGCCAGCGTCCGCGCAGCGACACGAGCGTGGGGACCAGCAGCACGACCGCGCAGCCGGACAGCCGCAGCAGGACGACCGCGCCCGGCGACCAGTCCTCCGCGTACATCGCCTTGGCGAACGGGCCTGAGGCCGCGAAGAAGAACGCGGAGGCCAGCACCAGTCCGATGCCCAGGACGGTGCGATTCAGCGTCGCCGCCGGTGGGGTGTCCGTCCGCACTGCGGTGTCTGACATGCGCACTCCTCTCCCGCGCGTCGGCCCCGACGGTCGTCGCGCATCGGGGCGATCCCGGCTCCTGCGCGAGCGGGGACGCCTCCATTGCACACAATCGCGGCGTCATGAGTCAAGTGCGCGATGGTCCTTACATTCGACGTCAATCCGTGGCACCATCGACGCCATGTCGCTCTCCGTCCACACCCGGTCGATCCTCACGCTCATCACCCAGCTCGTGAACTCCGATCACGACGGGGAGACGCTGTCCACGCTGGCGGACGTGCGCACCTTCGCGATCGATCACTCCTTCTCACCGCCCATCCGGATCGGCGACACGGACATTGACCACCTGCACGATCTGCGCGGCCGCCTGCGCGCGACCCTGGCGGATGCACCGGACGACCCCGCCGACGACGCACGGGCCGCCCGCGTAGCACGCCTGACCAACGAGCTCTTCACGGAGACGCGCACCCTGCCTCAGCTGCGGAAGCACGATCACTGGGACTGGCATCTGCACGCCGTCCCAAATGAAGCGGGGATCGCGGAGCGCACAGCGGCGGACGTCGCCGTCGCCCTGGCGGACGTCGTCCTGGACGGGGAGACCTCACGCTTCGGCACGTGCGCGGCCATCGGGTGCGGAGCGCTCTTCGTCGATCTCTCGCGCAACCGGTCCAAGCGGTTCTGCGACCGCGGCAACTGCGCGAACCGCACGCACGTGGCGGCCTTCCGCGCGCGGCAGGCCGACGACGGCCCCACCGGCTGACGTCCCCGGATCCGCGCGTGCGGGTCGTTACGCTGAACGCATGGCACTCCTGGTCTTCGCCGCAGCCCCCGCCCTCCTCCTCACCCTGGGGATCGTCCTGGCGATCGCCATCAGCCCCTGGTGGTGGGTTCTGGCAGCCGTGGGCCTGGCGCTGACCGTCATCGCGGTCGTCGATTTCCTCCAGCCCCGCAATTCGATCCTGCGGAACTTCCCGCTCCTGGGTCACGCGCGCTTCCTCCTGGAGGAGGTCCGCCCCATGATCCAGCAGTACTTCATCGAGCGGAACTGGGACGGCAAGCCCTTCGATCGGGATGCCCGCGCCCTCATCTACGACCGCTCGGAGGGCCGCCCGTCCGTCAAGAGCTTCGGCACGGAGCTGGAGGTGCGCCAGCCCGGCTACGAGTTCCTCACCCACTCGATCGCGCCGGCACCCCTCGCCGCGGAGGAGCACCGCGTGCGCATCGGCGGCCCCGACTGCACGCAGCCGTACGACGCGAGCCTCTTCAACATCTCCTCCATGAGCTACGGCTCCCTCTCCGCCAACGCGGTCAAGGCGATGGGCGCCGGTGCGGCGAAGGGCGGATTCCTCCACGAGACCGGCGAAGGCGGGCTCACGCAGTTCCACCTGGACAGCGGCGCGGACATCGGCTGGGAGTTCGGCAGCGGCTACTTCGGCTGCCGCACCGCGGACGGGCGCTTCTCGCCGGAGGCCTTCCGGGAGAAGGCGCTCCTGCCGCAGATCAGACTCATCACCCTCAAGCTCTCGCAGGGGGCGAAGCCGGGGCTGGGCGGCGTCCTTCCGGCCCCCAAGGTCACGGAGGAGATCGCGCAGATCCGCGGGGTCCGCGCCTTCCAGGACTGCATCTCCCCACCCGCGCACTCCGCCTTCTCCACGCCGCGCGAGCTCCTGGAGTTCATCGGCGAGCTCCGTCGCCTCTCCGACGGCAAGCCCGTGGGCTTCAAGCTGTGCGTGGGCACCCGCCGGGACGTGCTGGCCCTGTGCAAGGCGATGAGGGACACCGGCATCCGTCCGGACTTCATCATCGTCGACGGCGCGGAGGGCGGCACCGGCGCCGCGCCCCTGGAGTACCAGGACCACATGGGCACCCCGCTCACGGAGGGGCTCACCGTCCTCCACGAGGCCCTGGTGGGCGCGGGCCTGCGGGACGGCATCCGGGTCGGCGCGGCGGGGAAGGTGGCCAGCGGCCACGACATCGTCCGCCGCCTCATCCAGGGCGCGGACTTCTGCCTGGCGGCCCGCCCCATGATGATGGCGGTGGGCTGCATCCAGGCACAGAAGTGCCACACGGACCACTGCCCCACCGGCATCGCGACGCAGGATCCCCGCTTCACGCGCGGCCTGGATCCCGTGTCGAAGGGCGAGCGCGTCTTCCGCTACCACCGCGCGACGGTCACGGAGGTCGCCCAGCTCATCGCGACCCTGGGCGCCCGCGGTCCCCACGAGCTGGACCGGTCCATGCTCATGCGCCGCATCTCGCAGACCCGGGTCGTGTCCTACGCGGAGCTGACCGACTGGCTGCGCCCCGGCCAGCTCCTGACCGACGCCCCCGCGCCCTGGACGCAGGACTGGGAGCGCGCTTCCGCGGACTCCTTCGCCGCTACCAGAGTGTGATGAGCCGCACAATCGCATTCAGGCGAGATCCAGGAGACTTCCAGACTTGATCGTCACACTTGATTCATGACGACCTCGCATCAGAACCCGAACCCCGAATTCGAAGCGACCCTGCTCGTCGTGGACGACGAGCCCAACATCCGCGAACTCCTCTCCACCAGCCTGCGCTTCGCGGGCTTCGACGTCCTCTCCGCCGCGAACGGCACGGACGCGCTGCGCATCGCGGAGCAGAAGGACCCCGACCTCCTCGTCCTCGACGTCATGCTCCCGGACATGGACGGCTTCGCGGTGACCCGTCGCCTGCGCCAGGCCGGCAAGCACATCCCCGTCGTGTTCCTCACGGCCCGCGACGACACCTCGGACAAGATCACCGGCCTGACGGTGGGCGGCGACGACTACGTCACGAAGCCCTTCAGCCTCGAGGAGGTCGTCGCCCGCATCCGCGCCGTGCTGCGCCGCACGCACAGCGCAGAGGAGGAGGAGTCGGCCGTCATCGAGGTGGGCGACCTGGAGCTGGACGACGACACGCACGAGGTCCGCCGCGGCGGCATCCTCATCGACCTGTCCCCCACGGAGTTCAAGCTGCTCCGCTACCTCATGCTGAACGCGAACCGCGTCCTGTCGAAGTCGCAGATCCTCGACCACGTGTGGGAGTACGATTTCGGCGGCGACACCGGCATCGTCGAGTCCTACATCTCCTACCTGCGTCGCAAGATCGACGTCGCCCCCACCCAGGACGAGGCCGGCAATCCGATCGAGCTGGACTGGACCCCCATGATCAAGACGAAGCGCGGCGTGGGCTACATGCTGCGGACCTCCGAGTCGAAGTGACCCCCGCCGCCCATCCGCGCGGGAGGGAGCACCGCCCCCTGTGAATCGCCACGTCAAGCGCCGCCGTCGTGTGCTGTGGGACGAGTGGTCCCTCACCGCGAAGCTCCTCACGATCATGATGACCCTCATGCTCGTGGTGCTGTCCGGGACGAGCGCCTGGGTGCTGGAGAACCTGCGGTCCAGCCTCATCGACCGCACGGACGCGCAGCTGATCCAGGCCTCGGAGGCGCTCGCGATCCAGGCGGCGGAGACCGTCGTGACCCCGTCGCCGCTGGCCGGCACGGGAGACGTGTCGCCCACGGAGGAGTCGCTGCGGCAGCTGCTGCCGGGCACGTACTACGTCCAGTTCTACGACAGCGAGGGTTCGGAGGTCTACGCCCCCGTCTCCCCCGTCGAGGACAACAAGCCGCTGCTGCCGGTCATCGACGACCAGGCGGTCACCGCCCTGCGCGGCGCCCCCTTCACGACGGACGGCACCGCCTCGCAGTGGCGGGTGCGCGCACTGCGGGTCGAGAACTCCCAGCTCATCGTCGCGATCGCGGTGCCGTTCGACCAGGACATCGATGCCGTGGGCGAGCGCGCCCGCAACACGGTGCTGGGCATCGGCATGCTGGCGCTCGCGCTGGTCGCGGGGATCGGCTACTTCGCGATCACGAACACGTTCCGGCCCCTGCACGACATCGAGAACACGGCCTCGAAGATCGCCGCCGGCGACCTGTCCCAACGTGTGCCGTCGTATCCGGCGAACACGGAGCTGGGCCGTCTGTCCGCCGCGCTCAACACGATGCTGGGCCACATCGAGGACTCGTTCGACGGCCGCAAGCGGTCGGAGAAGCGGATCCGCCAGTTCGTGTCCGACGCCTCCCATGAGCTGCGCACGCCGCTCGTGACGATCCGCGGCTACGCGGAGCTGTACCGTCAGGGCGCGATCACGGATCCGGACCAGGTGGGGCAGGCGATGCTGCGGATGGAGTCCGAGGCCAAGCGCATGACCGTCCTCGTCGAGGACCTGGTCCAGCTGGCCCGCATGGACGAGCGCCGTCCCACGGAGATCGGCCCCGTCGACATGACCCAGCTGGTGCGCGACGGCGCCGCGGACGCGGTGGCGCAGGCCCCGGACCGCGACATCAGCTTCATCGGTCTCCACGGCGAGGACGCGCAGGACACGCCCACGATCCTGGGTGCGGAGGAGCGCCTGCGCCAGGTCGTCGTCAACCTGGCCGGCAATGCGGTCCGACACACCCAAGAGGGCTCCGCGATCGAGTTCGCGGTGGGCACCGTGGGCGTGCCCGGCCAGACCGACGCCGCCCCCGCCCCCGCGCAGAACGACCGCCCGGAGGAGAAGAAGGACAGGAAGAAGGACCGCCGCGGCTTCCCGCCGGTCCCCGCGTTCCTGCGGCTCCCGGCCCCGTGGTCCCAGAAACCCGCCGCCGAGGCCGCCGCACCTGCCGCGGACACCGCACCGCAGGCGGCGGAGACCCCTGCCGCCGGGACTCCTGAGGGGACGTCCACCGGACCCGTGACCCCGCCGCACGGCCAGGCACCCGTGAACGGGCGGGCGAGCGCGGCCTCGGCGACGGACGAGCACTCGCAGGCGATCGCGGTCGGCCAGGCGACCCACTCGAATCCGTTCGTGACCGGGCCGCTGGAACTGGGCGAGGATCTGTCCGAGTTCCCCTACGGCCGTGTCCGGTTCGAGCTGCGCGACCACGGCGAGGGCATCGCGCCCGAGCACGCGCACCGCATCTTCGAGCGCTTCTACCGGCTCGACGCCTCGCGGGGGCGCGACACCGGAGGCTCGGGCCTGGGGCTGTCGATCGTCAAGGCGATCGTCGAGTCCCACTCCGGGCGCATCAGCGTGCACCCCACCCCGGGAGGCGGCGCGACGTTCCGCGTCGACCTGCCCATCCCCGGACCGGATTCGGTCCGCATGCCGGTCGCGCAGGCCGGCCCGCAGACCACCCCACGAAAGGACCAGTCATGAGTCAGCCCACGGATCCGACGCGCCCCACAGACCCGCGCGATCCCGGCGCGCAGGCTCCTGCGCCGGGCCGGCGGGCCAGCGACTCGCGCCAGACGTTCCCCGACGAGGCACCCCGCCGCCCGTCGTCGCCGCCGCCCGGGGCCCGCACGGCGCCGCCCATCGTCCCGCAGATCGGCCACGAGGCGCAGTCGTCGTCGGATGGCGGCAGGCCCAACCCCTACGGCCCGGCCGGCGCACGCTACGCGAGCGCACCGCGCCAGGAGGGGGCGGCGACCGGGACGACGACCGGCGGGCAGCAGACCGACCAGCGTCCGCAGGAATGGGGACAGACTTCGCAGTCGGCCATAGCTGCGTCACAGGACCCGCAGACGGGCGACGGCGCGCACACGGGCCCCGTCGCGTACGCGGCAGGGCCCGCGCAGACGGACGGTGCGCCGCACCCGCAGGATTCCTTCCACGCGGGTGGGCAGCCGCCCGCGGGCCCCGCATCCGGGAACCGCCGCCGAGGCCCGGGCTGGGGCGCGCTCATCGCCGCCGCGGTGGCCGCCGCGATCGTGGGCGGAGCACTGGGCGGTGGTGGAGCATGGCTGCTGAGCGGCGACTCCTCCCCCGTCGCGCAGGAGCAGACGGAGCCGAATGAGCCAGCCCCCGGCGACCAGACCCTCGACCGGTCGACCGAGACTCCGGACTGGGCGCAGATCGCGGACCAGACGATGCCCGGCGTCGCGTCCATCCAGGTGGGGGTCGGCGGCGAGGTGTCCGGGCTGGGCTCCGGCTTCGTGTACGACGCGGAGGGCCACGTCATCACGAACAACCATGTCGTCGCGCCCGCGGACACGGACGGGGGCGAGGTGCAGGTCACGATGTCCGACGGCAGCATGATCCCCGCGACCCTGGTGGGCCGCGATCCGGAGACGGACGTCGCGGTCCTCAAGCTCGACACCGTCCCGGAGGACCTCACCCCGCTGTCCATCGGCGCCTCCGACGACCTGTTCGTGGGCGATCCGGTCATGGCGCTGGGCAACCCGCTGGGACTCGCGGACACCGTGACCACGGGCATCGTCTCCGCGCTCAATCGCCCCGTCTCCACGGAGAACATCGGCGATGTGAGCGAACAGGAGGTCGCGATGACGATCACCAACGCGATCCAGACCGACGCCGCGATCAATCCCGGCAACTCCGGCGGACCGCTGGTGAACGGCAACGGCGAGGTCGTGGGCATCAATTCGTCCGCCGCGACGCTGTCGGATCCGACCTCCAGCGAGGCGCAGAGCGGCTCGATCGGGATCGGCTTCGCGATCACGATCGAGCAGGCGACGGGGATCGCGAACCAGCTCATCGAGACCGGCGAGGCCAAGCACCCGCTGCTGGGCGTCACGATGGTGAATTCGTCCGTGAGCGTCGACGGGATCACCCGCGGCTCTGCGCGCGTGACAGCGGTGGAGAACGGCACCCCTGCAGCGACCGCGGGCTTCCAGGAGGACGACGAGATCATCGCGGTGGGCGACGAGCCGGTGAACTCCGGCGTGAATCTCCAGGCCCTGGTCCGGTCGTCCTCACCGGACGAGCCGGTCGAGTTCACGGTGGTGCGCGACGGGCAGGAGGAGACCCTGTCCGCGACGCTCGAGTTGCGCTGACCTGTAGCCCGCCTGCAGACCCGCGGCCCGTCTGCAGTCCCCGGACCCCTCTCGCCCCCGCGGGCGGGTGGGGTCCGACTGCGTTCCCGCCACGGTCACAGGCGGTGCGCGGGGACCGCCGCGGCGCGCACGTCCGACCTGTGGACGCGCGCCGGGGATCCACAGGCCGCCGCGCTGCGGGTGCAGAGCGGCGGAGGCACCGCACCATGGGAGCGGCGCCAAGAGCTGGCGGCCCTCGCCCGCGACGGTGAGCATCCCTCCGGGAGGACCCATGTCCCTGTTCCAGGTCGACGTCGACCGCGTTCTCAGCACCGCCTCCACCGCGCAGACCCGCTCGGACGACATCGCCGCGCTGGTCGATGCGCTGCTGGCCGACCTCACCTCACTGGCGGACACGTGGCAGGGCGCCGCGTCCTCCGGCTTCCAGGCCGCAGCCCAGGAATGGCGCGGTGTGCAGCTGACAGTCCATGATTCGCTGCGCTCGATCAACGAGGCCCTGCGGTTGGCCGGCCAGCAGTACCAGGAGGTCGAGGACGCGAACACGCGCATGTTCCAGCCGTGACCTGCGGGGTCCGTCGGATCGACCCGACGGACCCCGTGTTCTCCGCGCGGACGGATCGTGGAACGACCACGGAAATTGCCAGGCTCAGCGACTAGTGTGGAGACGAGAATCGCTCGCGCCCGCGCGCGGTGCCTCTGAGCGCATGCCGCGGGCCGTCAGAACGGAGACCCCACGCTCATGAGCATGTTCCAGCGGATCAAGACGATATTCGGGGCGAAGGCCGACAAGGCCCTCGACCGGATGGAGGATCCCAACCAGACACTCGACTACTCGTACAAGAAGCAGCTCGAGCTCCTCCAGAAGGTGCGCCGCGGCGTCGCGGATGTCGCCACCAGCCGGAAGCGCCTCGAACTGCAGATCGGGCAGCTCGAGCAGCAGCAGTCCAAGCTGCAGGGGCAGGCGCAGAAGGCGATCGACGTCAACCGCGAGGACCTGGCCCGCGAGGCCCTGACCCGCAAGTCCGGGCTGAACCAGCAGATCAGCGACCTGCAGGCCCAGCACCAGAACCTCGTGCAGGAGGAGCAGAAGCTCACGACCGCCTCCCAGCGGCTCCAGGCGAAGGTCGACTCCTTCCGCACCCGCAAGGAGACCCTCAAGGCCACGTACAACGCAGCCGAGGCGCAGACGAAGATCGGCGAGGCCTTCACCGGCATCTCCGAGGAGTTCGGCGATGTGGGTCTCGCGATCCAGCGCGCGGAGGACAAGACCGCGTCGTTGCAGGCCCGCGCCGGTGCCGTCGACGAGCTCATCGCCTCCGGTGCGCTCGACGACGTGTCCGGCACCCCGCAAGACGACATCGCCGCCCAGCTGAACTCGCTGTCCTCGGATCAGGACGTCGAGATCGAGCTCCAGCGCATGCGCGAGGGACTCCCCGCCGGCGGCAGCGCTCCCCGTGCCGCACTCGAGGCGGAGGACGCGCAGGTGACGGACGCGGACGCGACGGACCAGCCGGAGCAGCAGGGTCAGGCAGGTGGTCAGGCATGATCATCCGCATCATGGGCGAAGGCCAGTTCGACGTCTCCGAGGTCGAGTCGGCAGCCCTGCAGGGCTTCGACGACCAGGTGGAGACCGCTTTCGACAGCGGTGACGACGCCGCGGTCCGCCAGGCGCTCACGGATCTGCACACGTTCATCATCGAGAAGGCGACCCCCGTCGCTGACGACTACCTGGGCGCATCCGACGTCGTCGTCCCCGCAGCGGACGCCACCCTGGAGGACATCCGGGAGCTGCTGAACGGCGACGGCTTCATCCCCAACGGCGCCTGACGCGCGCCGGTGGGTCGGACCCGTGGGGATCCGGCCCGCCGGCGTCGCCGCCTCCCCGCACCGTCCCGTCCGCTGCGACGGGGCCCCACCGCACAGAAGGAGCATGAGTGGCCCGGACCAGATTCCCCAAGGACGCAGGCCTGTCCGCGCGGATGGGCATGACGATGTTCCTCAACGGACTGCTGTACGTGGTCCTCATCCTCGCCATCTGGTGGATCATGGGCCAGAGCGCCGGGGGCGCCATCGTCGCACTCGTCCTGTCCGTGGGCATCTTCTGGTTCCAGTGGTACTTCTCCGACTCCGTCGCCATGCGCGCGATGGGCGCGCGGGTCGTGAGTCCGGAGCAGGCGCCGGAGCTGCACAGCCTCGTCGACCGGCTGTGCCAGCAGGCGGACATGACCAAGCCGCGCGTCGCCTTCGCGGACACGATGGTCCCCAACGCCTTCGCCACCGGCCGCTCCCCCGACCACTCCGTCATCGCCGTCACCCGGGGCCTGCTCAACGAGCTGGAGCCCAAGGAGGTCGAGGCGGTGCTCGCCCACGAACTCTCCCACGTCGCCCACCGCGACGTGACCGTCATGACCGTCGCCGGAGTCACCGGTGTCGTCGCGAGCCTCATGATGCGGGCATTCCTGTTCTCCGGCGGCCGCAGGGGCGGCAACAACAACGGCATCCCCATCCAGCTGCTGCTCATGCTGGTGGGTGTGGTCGTCTACGCGCTGAGCTTCCTCCTCATCCGGGTCCTGTCCCGCTACCGCGAGCTGGCCGCGGACCGCGCCGCCGCGCTGCTGACCGGCAGCCCCTCGACGCTCGCCTCCGCACTGGTGAAGATCAGCGGCCAGACGCAGAAGATGCCGCAGCAGGACCTGCGGCAGTCCGCCGGCGCCGCGCACCTCGCCTTCTTCAACGTGGGCAGCATCTTCTCCACCCACCCCAGCCTGGAGAAGCGGCTGGCGCAGCTGGAGAAGATCAGCCGCCAGCTCTCGACCGAACTCTGACGATCCCGCACCCCCGACGGTGCCTCCACGAAAGGATCCGCGATGGGATTCCTCGACTCCCTGCTGGGCCGCTCCAAGCCCAAGGAGCCCAACCTGGACGATCTCTTCGCGGTGCCGCCCGCCGCCCTCACCCTCGAGGCCCGATCGGGGATCATCCCCACCGGTGTGGGCGCCGTAGCCTTCCGCGAGGTGGAAGGCGGCGCCTTCGACCGCGCCGAGCAGGAGGCCCGCGCACTCATCGCCGCGGACCCCAACACGGACGTCGAGCAGGTCAACGACGGCTTCGGCTACACGTGGCAGGTCGTCACGCAGCAGGTGAACAGCACGGCCGACCTCGTCACCAGCCTCCACGCCGTGAACGCCGCACTGGAGGCGCAGGGCTTCGGCCCCATGCTCCTATGCTCCACGGTCTACTTCCGCGCCTCGGACGGACGGACGACCGCCCTCGTCTACCTCTACAAGCGCGGCACCTTCTACCCGTTCACGCAGGTGGGCAAGCATCAGCGCGACAGTGCCTACGAGATCCAGCTCCGCGGGATCCTCAACGAGGATCTGCCCGTGGAATCCGACATGTCGAAGTGGTCGCCGCTGTGGGACGCCCCGGGGATGGACCGCTGATCCGCGCACCCCTGCCTGCGGTGCGATAGCCTGACGTCGACGGACCCCCTCCCCGACCCACACGCGAAGGGCCCAGCATGTCCGATGCAGACCGGATGAGCACGTCGATCCTCCGCCGCACCGCAGGGACCGCAGGGGTCCTCGCCGCCGCGGCCGCCACCACCGCGGGCCTCTGGACCGCCCGCAACCTCCTCCACCATCCGGTCGCCCGCATGCGCAGCGAACGGGCCGGCTTCGTCACGCGGACGACGATGGTGAACGGCAATTGGGTGCGCTTCGCCGAAGGACCCGCATCCGGTCCCCCGCTCCTGCTGCTCCACGGCCAGAGCACGGACCTGTGGTCCTGGGCTCCGGTGCTGCCGGCACTCGCCCGCGACTTCCATGTCTTCACCCTCGACGTGCCCGGGCACGGCGGGTCCGCCTGGGATCCCGATCTGTACAACGGGCCCGTCCTGGGAGAACTGTTCGCGGACTTCATCGCAGGCGTCATCGGCGAGCAGACCATCGTGGCCGGGCACTCCTCCGGCGGTCTCATCGCTGCGTGGATGGGGGCGGCCCGTCCCGACGAGGTGCTGGCCGTCGTGCTGGAGGACCCCCCGTTCTTCTCCTCCGTGCTGCCCCGTGCGGAGGCCACGTGGAACCACGTGGAGCTGGCGACCGCCTGCCACGACTTCCTCACGCAGGGGGACTCCGAGGACTTCACCGCGTATCTGTTGGAGCGCAGCCGCCTCTTCGACCTGTTCGGTCCCCCGGGGGAACGGATCCGGGCGGACGCACTGCGTCGGCACACCCAGCGACCGGGCCAGCCGGTCGTGCTGCCGTACATGCCGCCGGCGATGAACGAGGTCTACCGCGCTCTGGAGCACTACGACCCCGCGTTCGGTCTCTCCTTCTTCGACGGGTCGTTCCACGACCTCTTCGACCACGCGGACACCCTGTCCGCCCTGCCACGGCCGGCACTCCTCATCCACTGCGACTGGAACACCCGTGACGGGGTGCTGCTGGGGGCGATGGACGACGGTGACGCCGCGCGTGCGGCGATGCTGCTCCCGGACGTGCGCACCCATCGCGCCCGCTCCGGGCACGGCTTCCACCTCGAGCGTCCCGGCGCGTTCGTGCGGCAGGTGCGCGCGTTCGCCCGCGATGTCGTCGACGAGGTCGACGTGCTGGAGTGATCCCGCCCGGCGCCTGACCGGACACATGAGCGCGTCAGCGCAGTGGGGCAGCGGAGTGGTCTCAGTCCGCGCGGGTCACGACGGAGAAGACTTCGCCGGCGGCATCGACGACGTCGCCGGGTCGAATCTTGGCGCCGCGACGGGTCTCGACCACGTCGTTGACCGTCACGACTTCGGCCGCCAGCATGTCCTTCGCCTCTGCACCGGTGCCGGCCACTCCGTGGAGCTTGAGAAGCTGGCCCAGCGTGATCGCCTCATCGCGGATCTCGATGCCGGGGATTCCGTCACCGCTCATCAGAAGTCGAACCCGCCCAGGTCGAAGCCGCCGCCCATGTCCCCGCCGAAGTCGCCTCCGCCGAAGTCACCGCCGCCCATGTCGCCGCCGGCGTCACCGCCGAAGTCGCCTCCGCCCATGTCGCCGGCACCGTCCATGCCGCCGTCCCAGCCTCCGCCGAAGCCGCCGAACATCATCGCGCCCATGAGGACGCCGGGCAGCAGGCCGGAGCCCGCGTAGGAGTTGAAGTAGCCGCGGTTGTACTCCGCGTAGGCGGGACCCGCCTCCCAGTAGGCGCGGCGCTGCAGGCCGTTGCCCACGGGCACCGTGCGGACGTTCGGCTCGGCTCCGCAGCTCACGCGCTCCGCGTCCGCGGCGCAGACAGGGACCGGACGCGGCTGTCCGCCCACGGGCGCCCAGTCGACGTCCTCGACGGACGGACCGTGCTGGGGGTTGAAGAAGCAGGGCGGACGGCGCACCGGCAGGGGCTTGCCCTCGACACGGGCGCGCACGCACTTCGCCGCGTAGCGACCGTCCTCGATCGCCTCGGTCACATGAGACACCTGCTGCGGGCTCTCGATGCGGTCCAGCAGATCCTTGGCCCGGTCGTACTCGTCGATCGCCCGCGAGTAGTCCTGCCGTCCGCCCTCGTCCAGTTCCGCACCGGCGGTGATGAGGTCCAGGTCCGCGACCTCCTCGCCGAAGGCGACGACGTCCTCCTCGACCGTCTTCTTCACGCGCTCCAGTTCCTCTGCGCGCTCCTCCAGTTCCCGGGCCTTCTGTCGACGCGAGCCGATGAGGAATGCGGCGGCGATCCCCGCGAGGAGCAGGAAGAAGACGAGGGACATCATCCTGTCGGACCTTTCTGACGTCGAGACTGCGAGTCGCGATCACCCGACGGCGTGCGAACCGATGTCATTCCGGGTTCAAGTATCCCAGCCGATCCTGTATGCGCTCTGAGCGGGGTCGTGCCGCCCACCTGTTCGACCGGCCCGGCGATCCCGGACCGGCTCACATGAGTCCCAGCCCCCGCGCGATCGTGAGGAAGCCGCCCAGGAAGGCCAGGATCAGCATGCCCGCACGCGCGCCGGACACGGGCACGATGCGGGACAGCCACTCCCCCAGCAGCTGGCCGGCGCCCAGCGCGACGAAGATGAGCACCCAGGTCGTCCAGGCGAGGCCGGGCCAGGCGTCGTGGTCGAACACGAGCTTCATGATGACGGCACTCGAGGACACCGCGACGAACACGGGCTGGATGGTCGCTGCGAACGACCGCTGCTCCCAGCGGGTCAGCAGCGCCAGCGCGGAGAGAGCCGGGCCGCCCACACCCGCCGCCGAGCTCATCGCACCCGCGGTCAGTCCGGAGACGGCGAGAGCGGGCATCCCCAGCCGCACGGGCCGTGCGTAGCGCGTGAGGACCATCGAGGTGGTCAGCGAGACGACGACGAGCGCACCGATGAGGATCTCCAGCGCGTGGCCGGGGAGGGCGACGGCCAGGAGTGCACCGGGCACGGTCCCCACGATCGCGGTGACGATGAGTCGCCACGCGCGCGACCAGTCGACCTCTCGGTGGGTCCGCGACAGGACGAGGACGGACGACACGATCCCGCAGAGGTTCACGAGCACGACGCCCGCGATCGGATCCATGAGCAGCACGAGGAACGGGGCGGACACCATCGCGAACCCCATCCCGGTGACCCGCTGCGACAACGATCCGATGAGGACGGCCAGCAGGATGAGGAGGATGACGGGGCCCATGCACTCAGCCTAGAGGGTTGTGCATCATGCATGAGGAGGTGCCCGCATGGTGTCGGTTCCTCCGTGCGCAGGCGCCGGGAACGCCGCAGGGCGGGAGTGGATCCGTCCGGATCCGCTCCCGCCCTGCGTGCAGCGCGCGTGCGCGGTGGGTCAGAAGCCCATGCCGCCCATGTCGCCCATGCCGCCGGTCGGGTCGCCCGCCGGTGCCGCGGGCTCCGGCTTGTCCGCGACGACGGCCTCCGTCGTGAGGAACAGGCCCGCGATCGAAGCCGCGTTCTCCAGTGCGGAGCGGGTCACCTTGACCGGGTCGTTGATGCCGGCGGCCAGCAGGTCGCCGTACTCACCGGTCGCGGCGTTGAGGCCGTGCCCGGCCGGGAGGCCCCGCACCTTGTCGGCCACGACGCCGGGCTCCAGGCCCGCGTTCGTCGCGATCTGCTTGAGCGGCGCGTCGATGGCCACCTTCACGATCGAGGCACCCGTGGCCTCGTCGCCCTCGAGGGAGGACAGCGAGTCGAATGCGGACTCACCGGCCTGGATGAGGGCCACGCCACCACCGGCGACGATGCCCTCCTCCACGGCGGCCTTCGCATTGCGCACGGCATCCTCGATGCGGTGCTTGCGCTCCTTGAGCTCGACCTCGGTCGCAGCGCCGGCCTTGATGACGGCCACGCCGCCGGCCAGCTTCGCGAGGCGCTCCTGCAGCTTCTCGCGGTCGTAGTCCGAGTCCGAGGCCTCGATCTCCGCGCGGATCTGCGAGACGCGACCTGCGATCTCGTCGGAGTCGCCAGCGCCCTCGACGATGGTCGTCTCGTCCTTCGTCACGACGACCTTGCGGGCGGTGCCCAGCAGGTCGACGGTGGCGTTCTCGAGCTTGAGGCCCACCTCTTCCGCGATGACCTGACCACCGGTCAGGATCGCGATGTCGGCCAGCTGCGCCTTGCGGCGGTCGCCGAAGCCCGGTGCCTTGACGGCGACGGACTTGAAGGTGCCGCGCATCTTGTTGACGATGAGCACCGCCAGGGCCTCGCCCTCGACGTCCTCAGCGATGATGAACAGCGGCTTGCCCGACTGCTGCACCTTCTCGAGGACCGGGAGGAGGTCCTTCACGCTGGAGATCTTCGAGTTGACGATGAGGATGTAGGGGTCCTCGAGCACCGTCTCCTGGCGCTCCGTGTCCGTCACGAAATAGCCGGAGATGTAGCCCTTGTCGAAGCGCATGCCCTCCGTGAGCTCGAGCTCCAGACCGAAGGTGTTCGACTCCTCGACGGTGACGACACCCTCCTTGCCGACCTTGTCGATCGCCTCGGCGATGAGCTCGCCGATCGCGGGGTCGCCGGCGGAGATGCCCGCGGTCGCCGCGATCTGCTCCTTCGTCTCGACCTCCGTGGCCGAGTCGATCAGGACGTCGGAGACGGCCTTGACGGCCTTCTCGATGCCGCGCTTGAGGCTGAGCGGATCCGCACCGGCCGCGACGTTGCGCAGGCCCTCGCGCACGAGCGCCTGGGCCAGCACGGTCGCCGTCGTCGTGCCGTCACCGGCGACGTCGTCGGTCTTCTTCGCGACCTCCTTGACGAGCTCCGCGCCGATCTTCTCGTAGGGATCCTCGAGCTCGATCTCCTTGGCGATGGAGACGCCGTCGTTGGTGATCGTGGGTGCGCCCCACTTCTTCTCCAGCACGACGTTGCGGCCGCGCGGCCCCAGTGTCACCTTGACCGCATCGGCCAGCGTGTTGAGGCCGTGTTCGAGGCCGCGTCGGGCCTCTTCGTCGAATGCGATGAGCTTTGCCATGTGGCTTGCTGCCTCCCTTTTCGGGGTGGATGTCCCCCTCGCGCCATCATGCCCGCGACGGCGGGGCCCTGTCCGCTGCTCCCTTCCGCAGGGTGCAGAGCCCTCAGTGATGAGCGAGGATCACACACTACATTTAGCACTCGACACCCGAGAGTGCAAAACAGTTCGCTGAGAGCGGGACGTGATCGCCGCGCGGAGGCGGACGGGACTCAGCCCAGCGGGGCGGTCGACTCCTCGCCGGTCTCCGCACCGTCTGTCGCAGTACCCTGCGGACCGTCCGCTGCGAGGTCGGAGGCGAGGACCAGCGTGAGGTCCGTCGGGTACTCCGCGGACTCCTCGATCTGCTCGACGCCCAGCTCCTCCGCGAGCGCCGCGGCCTGCACCTCGTGCTCCGGGTCCGAGTAATAGAGGGTGGACACGGACTCCGGCGAGGAGCCCGTGGTGACGCCCTCGACGGTCCAGCCGTTGCCTTCGATCGCCTCCTGGAAGGACGCCGCCGCGCCGTTCACACCGGAGATGTTCTGGATCGAGACGACGACGGACTCCTTGTCGACCTCCGCGGTCGTGTCTTCGCCCTCGTCCGTCCCGTCCTCGCCGGGCGAGTCCGTCTCCGTCGCCGCGGGCGGCTCCTCGACCTGCTCCTCCGGGTCGTGGAACGAGGTGCGGATGATGTTGACGACGCCCACGACCAGCAGGACCGCGACGATGGCGACGATCGCGATGAGCACGTACGCGCTGCGCTGGCTGAGGGTCGACTCCTGCCGGTGGGCGCCGCGGCGCCCCGTGGGCGGGAGTCGGTCGAACTCGTCCTCCGGGTAGTCGGGCATGTTCAGCTCCTCACCGTGCCAGTCGTGCGTCGGAGCGGCTGCGCTGCCGGGAGTCCCGGATCCGGCGCAGGCGCTTGATGAGGATGGGATCGTGCGCGTAGGCGCGGGGATCGTCCAGCAGGACGGAGAGACGCTGGAAGTAGGCGCCGGCGCTCAGGTCGAAGCGCTCACGGATCGCGTGGTCCTTGGCACCGCCGTAGGTGAACCAGGTGCGCTCGAATTCGAGGATCGCGGCGTCGACCGCCGACAGCTCCTCCTGCGCGGCACCCGCCTGGGGCCCCGCCTGTGCGGTCGCCTCGTCGTGCGGGTGCACCGCCGCATCCTGTGCCTTCTCCCTCATGGACACCTCCCTCGCCAGCAGAGTCTACCCGCGGGTGGCCCCACCTGCGCGGAGTCCCCGCCGGTGCACGGTCGATCCGCACCCGCCCGCGCACGCGTCGAGGCGCCAGCCTCCCCCGCGGGATGACCGGCGCCTCGACGTCAGCGGACTGCGCTCAGCGCAGCTTCACATTCACCTGCTTGATCTGCGTGAAGCCCTCGAGCATGCCCTCGAGCGACGCCTCACGGCCGTGGCCGGACTGCTTGTAGCCCCCGTAGGACTGTCCGACGACCTGACCGCCGCCCTGGTTGATCTGGACCCAGCCGGACTGGATCCGGTTGCCCGTCGCGATCGCCTGGTCGATGTCGCGGCAGAACACGAAGGCTGCAAGGCCGAACTCCGTGTCGTTCGCCTGGTCGATGACGTCGTCCAGGTCGTTCCACGGGATGACCGACAGGACGGGGCCGAAGATCTCCTCCTGGCTGGTCTGCCAGTCATTGCGCGCCTTCGAGAAGACGATGGGCGCGTGGTAGTAGCCGGGTTCGCCCACCTCGAGCGTCTTCCGCCCGTCGTACGCGATCTCCACGCCCTCCATCGACTCACCGATCTCGATGTAGCTCTGGATCGTGTTCCACTGCTTCTCCGAGTTGACCGCACCGATGTCGCTGGCCTCGTCGCGGGGGTCGCCCACCTTCATCGCGGCGACGCGGTCGACGACCTTCTTCAGGAACGAGTCGTAGATGTCCTCGTGGAGGAACAGTCGCGATCCGGACGTGCAGGACTGGCCCTGGCGGGCGAAGCGGGTGGACAGCACCACCTGGTCCGCGACCTCGTCGAGGTCCGAGTCCGGGAACACGATCGTGGGGGACTTGCCGCCCAGCTCCATCGACGTGTGCGCCAGGCGACGACCGGCGACCTCCGCCAGGTGCCGGCCCACCGGGGTCGAACCCGTGAACGACACCTTCGCGACGTCCGGGTGGACGGCC
The DNA here is from genome assembly GCA_020743695.1 of Brevibacterium senegalense. Lineage (GTDB taxonomy): Bacteria > Actinomycetota > Actinomycetes > Actinomycetales > Brevibacteriaceae > Brevibacterium > Brevibacterium senegalense_A. The sequence continues at coordinate 19,780 of DYUK01000191.1, forward strand.
AGGCGCTCGCCGATGACGGAGCCGCGGCCCGTCACGATGTTGAGCACGCCGGCCGGCAGGATGTCCGCGATGATGCGGCCCATCTCCAGGAT
>DYUK01000192.1 GCA_020743695.1 Brevibacterium senegalense
ACCCCCTGCTCGCGCAGCTCGATCGCCGCCCGCAGGCCCGACCCGCCCGTCCCCACGACGAGGACGGAGGTCGAGATCTGCCGTTCGCGGGCCGCGGAGGTGCGCGGGGCCTCGGCGGTGGGCTGGACCCCGGCGGTGGGCTGGGGACCCGCGCCCGAGGCCGTGGTCGCCTCCGACGACGGCCTCGCCTCCCCGGATGCGGGCGCGGGCTGGGAATCTGCGGACTGGGACTGCGTGGTCGTCTCCGTCATGGTGGAGTCCTCCCCTGAGGGGTCGTCGTGCGAGTGCCCGGCGGTGCGCCGAGCGTTGTGCGCGACGGTATGGCCCCGCGCGACAATGAAGCAAGGGTTGCCTAACTTAGTGAGCGTGGATGTCTCAGTATGCGGATGCGATATGAGACAAGCGGCTCTGACCTGCGGGGATGGGTCTCGTGGAGGCGTCTCGCGCGAGGTGGTCCCGTGTGGGAGCCTCGCGCGGAGTTGCCTCAGGCGGGGACGGCCGACTCGGAGGCGGCCGGCTCGGCTGCGCGGGCGAACTCCTCCTCGACGAGGTTCATGTTGACGAGGGCGCCGGCCATGACGCCGTCGGCCATCGCCGAGGCGACCATCGAGCCGGGATTCGTGACGTTCCCGGCGGCGAACACACCGGGGACGTTCGTCGCCTTCTGCATGTCGACGGGGACGAAGGTGCCCATGGGGTTTTTTTCGGTGGCGACGCCCAGGCCGTCGACCAGCGCGGAATCGATCCGCAGGCGGGTGCCGACGAGGACCGCGTCGAGGGGCAGGGGCGCGTCGTGCTCCGCGACCTGTGCGCCCGTGAGGCGATCGTCGGCGCTGAGGATCTGCTCGACGCGGCCCTCGACGATGCGGATGCCGCGGGACTCGAGGGTCGCGCGGTCCTCGTCGCTCGGGGCGTCCTGCGTGTCGAGGAGGACCGTGACGTCATCGGTCCACTGACGGATGAGCTTCGCCTGGTGCAGCCACATCGGTCCGGTGGCCAGGACGCCGATCCGCTGGTCCCACACCTCGTACCCGTGGCAGTACGGGCAGTGGATGACGTCGCGGCCCCAGCGCTCGGCGAGGCCGGGGATCGGCGGGAGGGTGTCGACCGCGCCCGAGGCCAGCACGATTCGGCGGGCATGGACCGTGGTGGGGGCTTCGGTGAGAGAGTCGGCGGCGGCAGGCGTGCCGGTCTCTGGGCCGGTGCCGGTCTCTGAAGGGGAGACTGCAGCGGCGGGTGCGGCGGCCTCGGCGACGGGTTCCGTCGTGAGGGTGAACCCCTCCGCCATGGATCCCGAGGCCGCGGTCACCGTCGCGTCGACGATGCGGGCGCCGTAGGAGCGGGCCTCGTCGCTGCCTCGGGCGAGGAGGTCCGCGGGCGCGATGCCCTCGTTGCCCAGCAGGTTGTGGGCGCCGGCGGCGGGGGCGTTGCGGGGCTGGCCGGCGTCCAGGACGATGACGCTGCGGCGGGCGCGGCCCAGGGTGAGGGCGGCGCTGAGGCCGGCGGCGCCTCCGCCGATGACGGCGACGTCGTAGGTGTGGGGTTCGTGGGTGTCGGGGTGCTGCATCGTGGGGGTCCTTCCGGGTGCCTGCGCGGTCAGGGTGCAACTGTGGACCGGGTGGGGGAGTCCGGGCGAGAATGTTTGCTGGAATGGCAAATGTCAGAGACGCATCGGGATGGGACGGTCGCATGGCAAACGAGGTGAGGGCCGTGGGAGCTGAGTCCGACTCGATTCCGGGATGGAAGGGTGCGGCCGGCGCCGGTCCCGATGCGACGGTGGACCAGGTGGGGCCTCGGCTGCGGAGCTTGCGGCAGGGGAGGGGTCTGAGTCTCGCGCAGCTGTCCGAGCGGACCGGGATCTCCGTCAGCACGCTGTCGCGGCTGGAGACGGGTGCGCGCGTGCCGGGGCTCGAGCATCTGGTGGCGCTCGCCCGCGTGCATGAGGTGAGCCTGGACGATCTGGTGGGGGTGCGGTACTCGCGGGATCCGCGGCTGCGGTTCGAATCCGTCGAGCAGGAGGGGCGGCTGGTCATGCCGCTGGCGGCCGTTGCAGGTGGCCTGCAGGTGGAGCACGCGATCATCCGACCGCCGCAGCGGGGTGAGGCCGTGCCCGCCGTGCACGTGCACGGGCCAGAGGAGGCGGTGGGCGACTCCGGCTCCGGCGAGGGGGTGGGGTCCGAGGCCCACGACTTCGAGCCGGAAGGTCTGCGCACGCACCGCGGGTACGTGTGGATGCTGGTGCTCGAGGGGACGGTGCGGCTGGTGGTCGGCAGCCACGATCTGGTGCTGAATCCGGGAGAGGCGGCGGAGTTCGACACGCGGGTGCCGCACTGGATCGGTCCGGCACGTGAGGGACCTGCACACGTGCTGAATGTGCACGGACGGGACGGTCAGCGGATCAGGGTGCGGGCGCGTCCGGGGTGAGGGAGTAGCTGACTCGCGCGCTCAGATGAGGTCGGCGTGGTGGAGGTGCAGGTCCTCGTGCTCGTGCAGCAGGTGGAGGCACATCCGTTCGACGAGGGGCGTGCCCGCGCAGCCGATCCACATGAGCTGCGGTGCCTGGCAGGGGTCACCGCCGTCGATGATCCACTCCTGCGCCCACAGCTGCACGGCCTGGACGAGGGGGAGGCCCGGCTGGGCGCTGCCCGCGTCGATGTCTTCCCGCACCAGCCAGTGGACTCCGATGCCCGCCGGGACGTCGAGGGTGCTGATGTCGAACCGCGACTCGACCTCGATGAACACGGTCCCAAAGATGCTGTGGAGTGCGGGCGGGGGCAGCTGTCGGAAGTAATCGGTGATGAAATCGACGTCCGCGAGTCCCCCGGCCAACAGGACCGGTCCGTGGGTGTGCATGGGCGAGAGTCCTTCGGGTCGGGGGCGGTGGGCGGTTCGCTGCGTGCGAGTCGGGATCGACTGTGGTGGATCGGGCCCGCACTCACGCTACGTGGGGAAGATTGGTGAGGCAACCCTTAATTGCTGACAGCGTGAGGAGGACCAGCCTGCGAGTGCGCAGCCCGAGCGTCTGTTAGATCCTGTTAGATCTTGTTAGACAAGCACTCGCACGTGACGCGCCTCCGCTCTCCCTTGACTGCGCCCCTGCTTGACGCGCACCCACCCGTCGGACAGACTGCCCATGAGTGAACGATCGCTAGTCACCGCGACCTGCGATCGCCCGCACGAGCCCGCCGGCGCGCTCGCATGCCGCACAGCCGCGGTCCGCACGCGCCCTGCCAGAGGAGCACGGAATCGCATGACCACTGACGCTGCAGCGCCCGGACCCGCATCCCGCGACGGCTTCCACACGGAACCCGACGGTGCCGAGGTCGTCCGCACCTCCGCCCAGGCAGACGCCCTCTCGATGCCCCCGCTCCTCGTGCTCGACCGCATCGAGGCCTACCTGGACTCCCAGCACCTCGGCAGCGGCCCCCTGGCCTGGCGCCGGATCGGTGACGGTCAGTCCAACATCACCTACCAGGTACGCCGCGGCGACGCCGAGTTCGTCCTGCGCCGCGGCCCCCGCCCGCCCATCGCCAAGTCGACCCACGACATGATGCGCGAGGCCCGCGTGCAGCAGGGCGTCGCGAAGGTGGGCCTGCCCGTCCCGCAGAT
>DYUK01000193.1 GCA_020743695.1 Brevibacterium senegalense
CACCGCCCGCGATCCGTCGGTAGACGGCGGTGAGCTCGCGGACGCGGTCCTCATCGATGAGGAACCGGACCATCGGGGAGATCTGGAAGCGCTCCTCACCGGCGGAGTGCAGGACGCGCAGCCGGTTGACCATGCGTCCCCACGAACCGTTGAGGTTGCGTTGGAACGTCGACTCGTCGCCGTCGCGGTAGACGCTCAGCTGCTCGTAGACCTCGTCCTGCCCCACGATGACCCGCTCCTCACCGGGCGCGGTCAGCAGGAACTGGCGCAGCACCAGCAGCATCGCGGTGTCGAGGAAGGTGAGCCGCTCCGCGCGCAGGGCGCTGGGGACCTGGAGGTCGTGGGTCTCGACCTTCCGGGTGAACGCGAACTCGTCGTACTCGTCCAGGACGAGGTCGAGGAACAGGTCGTGGAGCCGCGAGCGGATCGTCTCCTGGTCCGCCACGAGCGCCGTCCACAGGCCCGGGTTCTGGGCACCGGACACATACGGCCCCTTGAGCAGTTCGAGGAGCACGCGGCGGGACGCCTCGTGCAGCGTCCCCGTGTCCCCCTGCCACAGAGCGGAGGGGGATTCCTGCGCGGTATCGGCAGCCGGATCCTGGCCGGTCGCAGACTGGCCGGCCACGGCCTCGGCGTCCGTCTTCGACTCTGTCATGCGTCCACACTCCTCACGAACACGTACCGGTCGACGACCGCCCGGCGGTGCACTCCATCCAGGCCGTCCCAGGCGATGTCCTCGCTGACGTTGTCATCGATTTCGCCGTGGGTGACAGCCAGCGAGACGAGTCCGATGACGCTCGCGACGCCCTGGGTGGCGGGGTGGGCGGTCAGCACCTGCCCCACGCTCACGGGACCGTCATTCCGTTCGAGCTCCTCGTTGATGTGCCCGACGAGCTCGTCGAAGTCGATCTCCGTCTCCCGCGCGATGGCGGCGAGGGTCGCGACGTCGACGGTGGTGGTCTCCGCCTCGCCCAGCGCCTCGCCCGTGTCGTACTCCGTGGGGTCGTGGAGGATGAGCGAGCCCACGCTCGTCATGCGCAGGGTCGACAGCTCCAGTTCGACCCCCACGTCCGCGTACGGCTTCACGTGCGTGCGGGCGGGGACGGCCTGGGCGAGCGCCTCCTGGAGGCGGGTCCGCAGGGCGCGGTCCGTCAGGAACGCGTGCGAGTAGACGTAGCGGCGCAGGCCACGGGCGAAGTCCGTGAGGCTGCCGTGGACCTGCCGGCTGCCGTCCTTCATGTCGCGCATGAGGCCGCGCAGGGCCCGGCGAGCGCGAGGAGTGAGCTGGTGGGCGAAGTCGCGGTCGAGGACGGCGGACACGTCCTCCTCGAACGCGGCGGACTGCTCCGGGTCGCGGACGAAGGAGGAGAAGGCGGTGAAGGTGCGGCCCTCATCGGAGGATTCGATGAGGTCGACTCCGCGGAAGATGTCGTCCAGGACGTCGTCGTCACCGTCGTCGGCCTCGAGGATCCCGGTGCGCAGATCCTGGTTGAGCTGGGCGAAGCGGGCGCGGACGCGCGCGAAGTCCGCCGGCATGCCCTGGGCCTGGTGGAGGATGTCCGTGACCCGCTCCTCCGCCCGCTTGGGATCGAGGACGCGAGCCGTCGCGTCACCGGCGCGCACCCGCTCGATCTCCCGGTCGATGCGGCGGCGCTCGGCCTCCAGCGCGCGCAGACGACGTCCGGTGTCCGGGTCCGTGTCGATCGCCAGCTGGTGGAGGGAGGAGGCGAGCGCGACGAGGCGGGATTCCGTGACGGCGGGCGGGGGCGTCTCGAGCTGCTCGAGGATGCGGAGCGCGTCGAAGCCGGCGGCGGACAGTTCGTAGGTCTCCCCGCGGGCGTCCGTGGCGGGACGGCGGATCAGCAGGCCCGCGTTCCGCCAGTCGTCGCAGAACGCCTTCGCGCGGCGGTCGGAGAGGTCGAAGTGGTCGCGCAGGTCGACGAGGTCCGCGTCGATGCGCTCGTGGACCTCATCCGTGTCGAGCCGGGTGCCCGGGGCTCCCAGGTGCTCGCCCAGGACCGCCGCGATGACGGCGACGTGGTCCGCGCGCAGCATCCGCAGGGTCGCGCTGTCCTGCGCGAGCCGCTTGAACGCGAGGGCCTGGGAGAGAGCGGACATGGCGACCATTCTGCCGTGGAGCGGGGGCGGCGCGCGAAGCGGCTGACCCGGCGCCGCAGCGGCTTCTGTCCATCGGCCCCGGTCTCAGCGCAGCACCGCCACCTGTCCCCGCATGAGGGGGCGGGCTGTGCGGTACAGCGATGCGGACGCGGCCTGTGGAACGCCGTCGTCGAGACGCACATCCGCCGCGCTGTCGACGACACCCGACGGAGTCGCGATCCTCAGATCACGACCGCTGCTCGCAGAGCACTCCTGCACCACAGTCCCCGGGATGCCTGCGGCAGCCGCCGCGCACAACGCGGACGTGCCCGGGATCGCCTTGTGCGTCACGCCCATCGACAGCACGCGCGCCACCAGATCGCAGTCGTCCGCCGGCACGACGGTCCCGTCCAGGAGCGTCGTCGTCGCAGGCGGCGCGACGAGCGCGATCTTGGGATGCGCCAGCGCGCTGTCCTCCGGCGTCTCCGCGAGTCCCATCGCCACGGTCCCCGCCCGCCGGATCCGATCGAGCAGCGCCAGGAGGTCCGCGTCCGCGTCGATCTCATCCGGCGACTCCGTGCCCGTGAGTCCCACATCCGCCGCCCGCACGAACACGACCGGCGCCGCCGCATCGACCAATGTCACCTCGACCGTCCGCGGCGACCCTCCCGGCCCGTCGACGTCCAGGCGGTCGACCGCCCGCCCCGTGGGCAGCACCGCTCCCGTCGTCGAACCGCCCGCCTCCCGGTACTGCAGCTCGATCGGGGATCCCGATCCCGCCACCCCCGGGACCACGAGGTCGCCGGCGGTCTCCGCCGCACCTCCGCGCACGTGCAGGCGCACCGCGATCACCGCATCCGTGTTCGTGTTGCGCACGACGACGGTCGTCACCCCGTCCTCGGCGCTCAGAAGTCCCGCCTCCAGCGCGAACGGCACGACGGCGGACGACAGGTTGCCGCAATTGCCCGAGTAGTCGACGACCGCCTCGTCCACCGCGACCTGTCCGAACGTGTACTCCACATCGACCCCGTCACGGTCGGACGCAGCCACGACGACGATCTTCGACAACGAGGACACCCCGCCGCCCATCCCGTCCAGTTGCCGCCCGAACGGATCCGGCGACCCCAGCGCACGGGTGAAGATCCGATCGCGCTCCACCGCATCCGCCGGCAGGTCGCGCGCATCGAAGAACAGGCCCTTGCTGGTGCCTCCCCGCATGAAGACCGCGTCGATCCACTCCATGGACTCACCCTCCCGCACTCTCCACCAGGCGCGCCACCGTCCGCTCGATCGCCTTCGTCGTCCGCTCGAGCGAGTCCAGGTCGACCCACTCCTCCGCCGCATGCGCACCCGCGCCGGCAGGGCCGAACAGCACTGCGTCGATGCCCTCATCCGCCAGCAGCGCGCAGTCGGTCCAGAACTGCTCGCCCCGGACCACAGTGCCGCTCCCGCCCCCGATCCCCGCCTCTCGGCACGCCTGCGTCAGCGCCTCAACCACAGCGGATCCCTCCGCCGTCGCGAACGGCGGTCGCTCGACGAACACATCCAGGTCGAACGCGAACGCCTCGTCGTCGCGGGCGATCGCCTCGAGGATCCCCCGCAGCTCCGCCTCGAACGTCGCCGCGTCCTCGCCGGGCCGCGTCCGCCGCTCGATCGTGACGGTGCAGGAGTCCGCGTAGCTGGACGCCTCGACGCCCCCGGTGATGATCGACGCGTGCACGCTTCCGGTCCCCACGAGCGGGTCCGCCTCCCCGGCGGCCAGCCGCTCCTGCAACCGTCCGATCTCCGTCAGCAGCCGCCCCGCCTTCACGATGGGGTCGACCCCCAAGTCCGGCCGCGAC
>DYUK01000194.1 GCA_020743695.1 Brevibacterium senegalense
GGTGCTCACCGGCTGGTGAGCACGCGTCCATGATGCGGTTTTCTCGCGTTGTGCATGCGAGCATTCCCGAACTTTGCGAGAACCGTTGCGGGATGCCTCACATTCACGCCTCCAGATTCGTATAGTTGAAACTTGTACGGTAGTCTGGGAATCATTCCCACGAGAATCGGCATTCTTCGCCTGGTGGCGCGCCCTGTTCTCGTCTCGATCCCCGTCGACAGGAACACTGCCGTGACACCCACACGCCTCATCGCCCTGAGCTCCGTCTCCCTCCTCGCCCTGACGGGTTGCGCCGGTCCCGGCCCCGAAACCGATCTGCCCGACCCGGTCGAGACGGTCACCGTGACAGCGGAGGCGGAGCCCGCCCCCACGGTGACGGTCACCGTCACCGCCGAACCGGACGAGGACGTCGAAGCGCAGGACGTCGTCGCGGACGGCGCCTCCGCAGACGACACCGCTGCGGAGAACACCGATTCCTCGACGAGTGGCTCGGCCTCGATGCAGGACGACGAGACGTCCGGGCAGCGCAATGCGCGGTCGTCCGCGGAGTCCTACCTCGAGTTCAGCGCGTTCTCCCGCACCGGCCTCATCGAGCAGCTCGAGTTCGAGGAGTTCAGCCGGGCGGACGCGGAGTACGCCGTCGACTCCCTGGACGTCGACTGGAACGAGCAGGCCGTGAAGTCCGCGGAGTCCTACCTCGAGTTCAGCTCCTTCTCCCTGAGCGGCCTCATCGACCAGCTCGAATTCGAGGGCTTCACCCCGTCGCAGGCCGAATACGGAGCCAACCAGGCGTACTGACGCCGCTGGGTCACCTCACCGCTGACGGAAGTGCTCAGCGCACGTCGGCTGCCACGCGTCGATGCGGGGCACGCTTCCAGCCGGATCAGGACTGGACTGCCACCGACTCCCGAATCCACGCGAGGTAGTCCGCGCTGCCGTCGATGATGTGCTGGACGATGTACTCCGGCTCGTCGTACGGGTGGTGCTGGGAGATGTGGTCGCGCAGGGGGCCGGCGGCGGCCTCGGCGGTGGTCTTGAAGGTGAGCAGCCACTCCGGGTCGTCGTGCACCTGGCCCTGCCAGCGGTAGTAGCTGCGGACCGCTGAGACCTGCACGCACGCGGCGAAGGCCTGGTCGATCGCGGCGGAGGCGAGCGCCTCCGCCGCCTCGCGGGAGTCGACCGTCGTCTGTGCCGTCACGCAGGCGGGTGCGGGGGTCGTCATCGTCGCTCCTGTCGGTCGTCTTTCGGGGAGATCGGGCGTTCGGCTCCGTCCACTGCCGTCACCCGCTCCACCTCAGGCTACGGGGCCTCCACGAGCGTCGGCACGTGCCGACTCGGAACCCTCACGGCGTCAGCGTGAGTGTGTCCTCCGCCGCGGCGTCGACCGCCTCCGGGCTGAATCCCCACGCATACTGTGTCCCGGTCGCCCAGTCCTCCGCCTGATCCCGGTAGTGCTCGTGGAACGCGTGACCGCTCTGGCCGGTCAGGTTCTGCCACGTCGAGGCGTCCCAGTCCCCCACGTCCACGACCATCCGCAGCGACGGCACCGTCGTCGTCGCATACCCCTCGTCCATCTCCCAGCCCGTCGCGTTCACGACCCCGGAGCCGCCGCCCGTCTCCACCGGACCGCGGTTGAAGAGTGCCTCGACAGGCGCGATCCCGCTGGTGCCGAACGTCTGGTGCGTGAGCGGCAGCGCGTGCAGCTCACCCCAGTTCCAGTCCTCCGGGTTCCCGCCCTGCAGGTCCGTGATCTCCTCGTGCGCCTGTTGCGCCGCGTCCCGCAGCAGAGCCGCCCGATCACCGTCCCACCAGGGACTGTCCTCGTCCTCCAGCTGCTGCTCCAGGAACACCGCCAGCCGTGACTGGTCGTCCCGGGCGATCGTGGGGCGGGCCACCGCGCCGTCCGCATCGGCGGCTCCACCCGCGTCGACCGACTCGCCGCCGCCCTTGCCCTCCGCCTGCTCCGACTCCGGCGTCACAAGAGTCCCGTGCGTCTCGATCATCCGCCCCAGCAGGTTCGACCACAGCACGTTCGCATACGCCGCTGCCGCCGAGTCCGCATCATTCTGCCCGTCCCACTCCCCCAGCAGGGCGAGCGCCTCCGCCACGTCCCCGTCGTCCAGGTCCAGCCCGTCGTAGGCGCTCTGCAGTGACTCCGCGGCCGGCATCCGATTGTCCATCTGGATCGCGGCCATGTCCGCCACGCTCACGGGCCCCTCCTCGATCGCGTCCTCGACCAGCTCGACGATCCGGTCCGCCCGGTATCCGTAGTCCCAGTCGCGGCTCAGGAAGTAGTCGTAGTCGTCGTTCACGATCGCGTTGTTCGCCGTCACGATGTACCCCGAGTCCGGGTTGTACACCACCGGCAGCTCCTCGAACGGGATGAACCCCTGCCAGTCGTACGCGCTGTCCCAGCCCGGTTGCGGCAGCCAGCCGTCGCCCTCACCGCGGATGGGCAGCCGCCCGGGCGCCTGGTACCCGATGTTCCCGTCCGTGTCCGCGTAGATGAGGTTCTGCGCCGGCACGTCGAACAGCGCGGCCGCCTGCCGGAAGTCCGCGAAGTCGCCCGCCGTGTTGAGCGCGAAGATCGCCTGCGCCGTCGTCCCGGCGTCCAGCGCCGTCCACCGCAGGCTCACGTCGTACAGGTTCTCGTACCCGCCTGCGTCGCCGCCCGCTTCGGACCCCGCTCCCGAGGCCGCAGTCCCCGTGTTCTGCACGCCCGCCTGCTCGTCCGGCCCGGAAGAAGGCTCCTGCTCATCGCCCTGGGTCGCCTCCAGGACGGGGTCCGCGACCGGCGGGATCTGGAGGTCCGTGAACTCCGGCGTCAGTCCGTCCAGCACCGGGCCGTGCACGGTCTCGCGGATCTCCAGCTCGACGTCCTCACCTCCGGCGACCTCGATCGTCTCCGTTCGCACGTCGAAGGGGACGGATTCGCCGTCGCGCTCGTACCCGTCGTCCGTCCGCCGTTCCAGGTAGAGGTCCGCCACGTCCGTCGTCAGGTTCGTGAAGCCCCACGCCACCTGCTGGTTGTGGCCGATGACGATGCCCGGCAGGCCGGAGAAGCTGTACCCGCCCACATCGAACGGGCACTCGTCCGTCACCTCCGCGCACCGCAGCTGCATCTGCGTCCACACGGACGGCAGCGCCGCACCCAGGTGCGGGTCGTTCGCCAGCAGCGGCGCGCCCGTCTCCGTGTGCGAACCTGCGACCACCCACGAGTTCGAACCGATCCCCTCCCCCGCACCGCCCACCAGCGCATCGACCTGCGTCAGCAGATCCGTGAGGGCGGAGAAGTCGACGCCGAGGCCCGCGCCGCCGGCTGCCGCGGTGACCGCACCGGCCACAGGGTCGGTTCCGATCTCCATCGGGCCAGCTGCGGCCTCGGCGTCGTCCGCGGCCTCGTCTGCGGAACCGGGCTCGTCTGCGGAACCGGCCTCGGCCTCGGCGGCGGTGTCCTCAGCCGGATCGCCCGCGGGAGCCGGGAT
>DYUK01000195.1 GCA_020743695.1 Brevibacterium senegalense
GGACTTGCCGTGGGCCGCCCGTCCGGCTTCGTGGGGAAGGCGGTGGGCGACCGGGTGGCCGGGTACGCGACCGTGACGGACGACGATCTGCTGCGGACCCTCGCCGTCGCCGAGGCCGCGGCCGGCCTCCGTCTGGAACCCTCCGCGTGCGCGGGGCTGAGAGCCGCGGGGCACGTGATGGCCGCGGGGGCCGGTGGGGCTGCCGGCACCCATGTCGCGTGGCTGACCGGCGGGTCGCTCATGCCGGACGAGGAGTATGCGCAGCTGCGGGACGCGGGCGGGCGCCTCAGCCGGCCAGCTGGTCCGCGATGAGCGCGGCGAGCAGGGCCGTGCGCGGGGCGATGTGCGCGGACAGCGCGTGCTCGTGGTCCGCGTGCGCGCCGTCGCCCACCGCGCCCAGGCCGTCGAGGGTGGGGATGCCGTCGCCGGCGGTGTAGTTGCCGTCGGAGGCGCCGCCCACCTCGACACCCGTGGGTGCGTCGACGCCCACGGCCTGCGCGAGCTCGCCGGCGCGGTCGAAGAGCCCCTCCGCCATCTCCCGCTCCATGGGGGGACGGTTGATGTCGCCCAGGATCTCGATCGAGGCACCCTCCAGCACCGGGGTGAGTGCCCGGATCGCGGTATCGACCCGTTCGAGCTCCTCCTGCGACTTCGCGCGCACGTCCACGTCGAACCGCGCCAGCGCCGGCACCGTGTTCGTCGTCGTGCCGCCGCTGAACACCGTGGGGGTGACGGTGGTGCCCAGGTCCGGATCCGCGAGCGCGGCGACCGCGATCATCTGGTGGGACAGCTCGAGGCCCGCGTTGACCCCCTTCTCCGGGTCGAGGCCCGCGTGCGAGGCACGGCCGTGCAGCACGACCGTGTACATCGACGTGCCCTTGCGGGCGAGCTTGAGCGCGCCGGCCTCGCCCGCGGCGGCCTCCATGACGAAGGCGGCGCGTGCCTGGGCGGCCTCGGCGCGCAGCAGGGGCGCGCCCGTCGCGGAACCCACCTCCTCGTCACCGGTGACGACGATGCTGAGACCGTCGACGGCCTCGGGCCCGGCCTGGTCCAGGAGCAGGGCGGCGGCGTGCACGGACATGACCGCACCGGTGAGCATGTCGAAGCTGCCGGGGCCGCGGATGACGCCGTCCTCGTGGGAGAACGGGATGGTCTCGAGCGTGCCGTGCGGCCACACGGTGTCCTGGTGGTTGACCAGCACGACCGCGGGCGCACCGTCGCCGAACCGCAGGCGGACGTGCGTGACGCCGTCGATCGTGAGGATCTCCGGCGTCGCGCCCAGACGTTCCGTGAGGAGCGCGGCGACGTCGCGGGCGCCCGCGGCGACGGCGTCCAGGTCGGATGACGGGGTCTCGAGCGAGATGAGCCGCTCGATGTCCTCGAGCATCTGCGGCAGGCGCTGCTGCGCGGCAGGCAGGAGGGCTGCGAGGTCGACGGAGGCGGAGCGGGCGGTCGCGGTGGTGGGCGCGGAGTCTGACGTCATGCCTCCGAGTCTGCCACGGCGTGCGGACACGGATGGAGGTGCCGCCCCCGCCTCAGCCGAATGTCGGAACAGGAGACGAGACGGGGGTGCGTGTGTCAGTGTGTGCGCATGGGAGAAGCAGTGGGGTCCGTCCGCTACACGCCGCGGGAGAGGACGCTGTACCGGCGCAAGCTCCAGGAGAACCTGGAGACCTTCGACACGTACCTGCAGAAGGCGGACTTCGAGTCGAAGGGGACGATCGGGCTGGAGCTCGAGCTCAACCTCATCGACGCGGACGGTGCGCCCTCCCTGCGGAACGTCGAGATCATGGACGCGGTGGACGACGCGGACGTGCAGTCGGAGATCGGCGCGTACAACGTCGAGCTCAACATGCCGGTCTCCCGCGTGCGCGACGCCGGGCTCAAGCGCCTGGAGCACGGCATCGACGAGCGGCTGCGGAAGCTGCGCACCGCGGCCCAGTCGCTGGACGTGGCACCGGTGTCGATCGGGACGCTGCCCACCGTCACGACGGAGCTGCTCGAGGACGAATCGTGGATCACGCCGGAGAACCGGTACCGCGCGCTGTCCACCGCCGTCGTCGAGGCCAGGGGCGAGTACGTGGGCATCGACCTGTCCCGCGAGGACCACTACGCCCACGAGTTCGCGGACCTGGCGCCGGAGTCCACGTGCACGTCGATGCAGCTCCACCTGCAGGTGGCGCCCAACCGCTTCGCGGACGCGTGGAACGCGTCCCAGGCGATCGCGGGCGTGCAGATCGCGATGGCGGCGAACTCCCCGCTGTTCCTGGGGCACCGCCTGTGGCACGAGTCGCGGATCCCGATCTTCGCCCAGTCGATCGACACCCGCACCCCGGAGCTGGTGCACCAGGGGGTGCGGCCGCGCGTGTGGTTCGGCGAGCGGTGGATCACGAGCGTGTTCGACCTCTTCGAGGAGAACGTCCAGTACTTCCCGCCGCTGCTGCCGGAGACCCGCGAGGCGTCCGGCCGGCCCATCCTCACGGAGAACGGCACGCCGTACCTCCACGAGCTCAACCTGCACAACGGCACGGTGTGGCGCTGGAACCGTCCCATCTACTCGCCGGGGAAGCGCAGCGCGCACGTGCGGCTGGAGAACCGGATCCTGCCGGCCGGCCCCACGCCCGTCGACATGGCCGCGGACGCCGCCTTCTACTACGGGCTCATCGCGTACCTGGTGCGGGAGAATCGTCCCGTGTGGTCGCGGATGACGTTCACGGAGGCGCAGGAGAACTTCGAGAACGGCGCGCGCGATGGGATCGGCGCCCGCCTCACGTGGCCGCGCCACGGGACGCTGGACGTCACGGAGCTGGTGCTCGAGACCCTCGCGCCGCAGGCCCGGGCGGGGCTCGAGGAGCTCGAGGTCGACGAGGACGTCATCGACGAGTACATCGGGATCTACGAGGCCCGCGCCCGCACCGGTCGCAACGGCGCGTGGTGGCAGCGGAAGGCGCTCGATGCGCTGGCTGGCCGGGCGCCCGTGGGCTCGGACGAGCGCAACAGCGCGCTGCGCACCCTCACGCTCGAGTACGCGCGGAACCAGAAGTCCGGCAAGCCGGTCCACACGTGGGAGGTCCCGACGCCGGGACAGGAGTGAGGATGGGCTCCGCCCGAGGGAGGGGAACCCCGGCCCGAGGCCGCCTGCCCCCTTCCGAGGGGACCCGCCGCGGCGTCGGCTCGCGACCCGGTCGACCCGCATACAGTGGAGGCATGGACACGACGCAGACGCCGCAGACGCACCGGGAGACGACCACCTCGATCCGTTCGACGCGAGTGCGACCGTTCGCGGTCATGGGCATCCTCAACCGCGTCTTCGAGATGCGCGCGCAGGGACGCGACGTCATCTCGCTGTGCGTGGGGGAGCCGTCGCAGGGAGCGCCCGCGGGTGTGCGCCGCCGGGCCGCCGAGGTCGTCCAGGACGGCACGGACCTGGGCTACTCCGCGATCTTCGGGATCGTCCCGCTGCGCGAGCGCCTCGCGGAGCACTACCGCCGCTGGTACGGGGTCGACATCCCCGTCGAGCGCATCGCCGTGACGGGCGGGTCGTCCGGGGCCTTCGACATGGTGTTCCTCGCGAGCTTCGACGCCGGGGACCGCGTCGCGCTCGCCACCCCGGGCTATCCCGCGTACTCGAACATCCTGCGCGCGCAGGACGTCGAGGTCGTCGAGCTGCCGTGCGGCCCGGACGTCCGCTTCCAGCCCACGGTGGAGATGCTCGAGGCCGCGCACCGCCAGGGCCCGCTCAAGGGCCTCATGATCGCGTCGCCCGCGAACCCCACGGGCACGATGATCGAGGAGCCGGAGCTGCGCGCGCTGTACGACTGGTGCCGCGCCAACGGCGTGCGCCTCATCTCCGACGAGATCTACCACGGGGTGACGTTCACGGGGTCGAAGGGGACCTCGGCGCTGGAGTGCGGGGACGACGTCGTCGTCATCTCGTCCTTCTCGAAGTACTGGGGCATGACGGGGTGGCGGCTGGGCTGGGCGATCCTGCCGGAGGACCTCGTCGAGCCCTGCGACGCGATCGCCGGGAACCTGTCGCTGTGCCCGCCGGTGCCCGCGCAGCACGCGTGCGTCGAGGCATTCACGGACGAGGCGTACGCCGAGTGCGACGCCGCGGTCGAGGGCTTCGCCGTCGCACGGCAGCTCGTGCTCGACGCGGTCGCGGACCTGCGGTGGACGGACATGGCCCCGGCCGACGGCGCGTTCTACATGTACTTCCGCATCGATGACGTGCTGGGCAGCTTCGCGGACGCGAGCGACTGGTGCGCGGCCCTGCTGGAGCAGGAGGGCGTCGCCCTGGCGCCCGGCATCGACTTCGATCCGATCAACGGGCACAACGCGGTCCGGCTCTCGTTGGCCGCGGGCCCGGATGCCATCGCCGAGGCCCTGGTCCGGATCCGCCGGTTCCAGGACTCCCTGGCCGGCTGAGCCGGTCGCGGGGACGTGACCGCTGATCACTGGGATACGGCGGCCGGCCACCGGGATGCGACAGAGAGGACACCGCGATGACGGGGACTGCGAAGAAGGAGCCCGGCTGGACCCGGGGGCACACGGGTGAGACGGCGAAGGACGTGAAGACGACGATCACGGACGTGGCGCCGGCGGACTTCGTCGAGGGGCTCGAGTGGCCGCGGCGGCAGGAGCACGGGCGGTTCCTGCTCGAGGTGTTCGGGCGCGTGACGGGTGTCGAACCGGCGATGTGGGGGCCCACGATGGTGGGCTACGGCGAGGCGCACTACGTGTCGCCCAGTGGTCGCGAGGGCGACTGGTTCCTCGTGGGCTTCAGCCCGCGGAAGGCGAACCTGGCGCTGTACGGGCTGCAGTCCGCGCCGGATTCCGAGGAGCTGCTGGAGAAGTTGGGCAAGCACAAGCTGGGCGCGGGCTGCGTGTGGATCAACAAGCCCGAGGACGTCGATCAGGATGTGCTGGAGCAGCTGATCCGCGGCGGCTGGGAGTCCGTGGACTGAGGGGCGTCTCACCGCGGGAAGCGGGGCCTACCGCATTCAACGAACATTCGTTAGTTTGGGTCGCAGGCGGATCACGACGGCGTGGTCACGCAAGGTGGGCGCGCGATGAACGCGCGTCCGCCGGTGCACGCCTGTGAACCCACGACGACAAGGATGTCCGACCATGACGAGAAAGCTGGCGCCTCTGGCGATCGCGGCGAGTGCGGCCCTGGCCCTGAGCGGATGCGCCGGCGGTGCCGGTGGCGGGAGTGCCGGGAGCGGAGGCGGTGAGGGCTTCGCCTTCGGAGCCTCGCAGGAAGAGGTCGACGCGGCACTGGCGGATCTGGAACCGGTGACCCTCACGTACCAGCCGCCCGCGGCGTCTCCGGAGTCGATCATGGCGCCGGCGGCCACGGCCTACCAGGAGTACATCGAGGAGCGCTCCGGCGGGAAGATCACGCTGGACGTCGTCTGGGGCCAGGCGATCGCCGGGTACTCGGAGATCGACGATGCGCTGGCGGACGGTCGCCTGGACCTGGCCTACAACCTGCCGATATACAACCCGGCGGAGTACCCGTCCTTCGACGCGATCGCGAGTTCGATGTCCGGCCTGCCGATCTCGCCGGTGGTGGGTGAGGCGGTCTACAGTGCAGTGGCGGCGGACATCGGCTGGCAGTCTCAGAGTCTGCTGGACGAGTACGAGGCGCAGGGCGTCACACCTCTCACCCCGGTCATCTCGTCCGGCGGCTACTACCCCGTGTGCAGTGAGGAGGGATCGGCCCCCGACGACTGGACCGGCCGTCAGATCCGGGTGGCGAGCACGTCGCACCTGGGCGTCGTCGAGGAGCTGGGCGCGTCCCCGGTCTCGATGGAGTACGTTGAGGTGTTCGAAGCGCTGCAGCGCGGGACCGTCGACTGCACGCTGGCGCAGCTGCTGCCGTCCGCGGAGGGCGGGATCCTCGAGGTCGCGCCGCACATCAGCTACAGCTCGGACGAGTACAGCCTGTCCTCGCGGACGGTGGGGGCGGAGCTGGCGGGATCGAGCTTCGAGACCCTCCCGCTCGCGTACCAGCAGATCATCTTCGACGCGGCGTCCGCGACGTTCGGCGGCATCGTGGGCATCACCGCGGACGGCAACGCGGAGAGCGTGCGGCAGGCGAAGGCGGCCGGGGGCACGATCGCCCCGATCGACGAGGAGACCGAGGAGATCATCGGCAAGGTCCACGAGGAGCAGCACGCCGCGGTCGCGGAGGACGGACTGCTGGGCGACGACATCGCGGAACGGGTCCAGGCGTCGGCGGACAAGTGGAGCGGAGTCGCGGCGGATCTGGGCCTGGAGGACCAGGGGTCGTTCGAGGACCTCGACGAGTGGTGGGAGTCCGGGGAGATGGACTTCAGCCCCATGGGGGAGCAGCTCTACGAGGAGGCATTCCTGGAGCACCGTCCGGAGTGAGCCGACGGTGCGCGGGGGCCAGTGACTCCGCGGTGACCGGGTGACACACGCGGGGCGCCTCCTCGAGAATGGAATCGCGGACCGACACGAGGGAGTGGACATGGGTGGTAAGCGCACGGTCTTCATGACGGGCGGCAGCCGCGGCATCGGATTGACGATCGCGCAGCGGCTGGCGGCGGACGGGGCGAACGTCGCCTTCATGGCGAAGACGGACACGCCGGATCCGCGGCTGCCGGGCACCGTGCACACGGCTGCGGCGGCGATCGAGGAGGCGGGCGGCCGCGCGCTGCCGATCGTCGGAGACGTCCGCGACGACGAGGCGGTCGCCGCAGCCGTCGCACGCGCTGCGGACGAGTTCGGCGGCATCGACATCGTCGTGAACAACGCCTCGGCGATCGCACTCGCCGGTTTCGGCGAACTGACCGCGAAGCGGTACGACCTCATGCTCGACATCAACGTGCGCGGCACCTTCAGCGTGCTGTCGCACGCGCGCGAGCACCTGTTGGCATCCGAACAGGGCCGCGTCCTCACCCTGTCGCCGCCGATCGATCCGGACCCGAAGTGGCTCGCGCAGCACGCCCCGTACACGCTCAGCAAGTACGGGATGACGATGCTGACGCAGGGCTTCGCGGAGCAGCACCGGCAGGAGGGGACCGCCGCGAGCTGCCTGTGGCCGCAGACCCTCATTGCGACCGCCGCGGTGCAGAACGTGGTGGGCGGTGACGAGGGCATGCGCGCGGCACGCAAGCCGGAGATCATGGCGGACGCCGCGGCGCTCGTCCTCAGCCTGCCGCCGGAGGAGGCGACCGGCCGGTGCTTCATCGACGAGACGGTCTTGCGGGAGTCCGGCGTGACGGACTTCTCCGGCTACCTCCACGAGGGCGCCACGGAGGAGGGCCTGCAGACAGACCTGTTCCTCTGATCGGAGGCGCCCGCCCGGTGCGCTCAGCCGCGCCCCCTACCCGTCCTCGGGGTGCTCCGCCGCGTGGTCGAGGGCGTCGATGAGGATGTGCGACACGTGCGCGTCCTTGAACGAGTAGATCGCCTCGCGTCCCACCCGGTCCACGTCGACCAGGTGCAGGCTGCGCAGCTGCTTGAGGTGCTGGGAGACCAGCGGCTGCGCCAGCCCGGTCTCGTCGACGATCTCCGACACGCTCGCCTCGCCCTGGGTGAGGACCAGCAGGATCCGCAGACGGGAGCTGGCAGCGAGAGCCTTGAAGACCTCGGCGGTCCGGTCGATCGTCGCAGCCTCGTACGGCGGTGCCGGCACCTCGCCCACCTCCGGCTCGCAGATCTCGACGGGATCCGGCGGCGGAGGCGTCCGGGGCGCGCGCCGCAGCCCGCCCCCTGCCGAGCCTCCTGCCGGAGCGAAGCGACTGCGGTCCGCACGGGTCTGTTCTGCCATGAGATGCATGGTATCGGGCCTGGGCCGGTGCGGGGGCTTGGCGGGGGCCTCCCGCGCTGGCAGGATCGATCCATGCGTTACATCGTCTCGGTCGCGGCAGCCTTCCTCGTGCTCATCATCCTGGGCTCCACGACGGGCTTCGGCGACTGGCCGCGCCCCTGGGGCCCCCTGTCGCGCGGTGCCGTGTGCGGTGCCGTCGCCATCGCCATCCTCATCGTGTGGGAGCAGATGTCCCCGCGCCCGGACTCCCTGCGCGACGAGGACAGGGCGGCTGAGGACGGGGAGACTGAGGGCAGGGCGACTGAGGTCGGAGCCGATGAGGACACCGCCGCCGAGGCCGTGGCCGGCTCCGCTGACGACGCCGCCTTCGATGAGGACGCCGGCTCCGAGACCCGGGACGCCCGCACTGTCGACGATGCGGACGACGAAGGGGAGGTCCGCTGATCACAGCGGACCTCCCCTTCCGGGCGGGAGTCTCAGCCCCTCACCTCACGCGAGCGAGTCGAACAGCTTCTTCGCCAGCAGGAACCCGGCCTGGGCCTCGTCGATGAACGCCTCGCGCTGCGCCTCCGTCAGCGGGGCGGTGTCGAGCGCGACCCGGTACTGGTCCTTGTACGGCTTGTGCTTCTCGATGCCCTCGAACGTCCACGTGCGCAGAGACTCCGCCGGGATCTCGTAGTGGCGTCCGGCCAGCCGTCCGATGATCTGGCCGCCGGACAGGTCGCCCAGGTAGCGCAGGTAGTGGTGGGCGAAGTAGCGCTCGGGCGCATCGGCCGGCAGCGCGGTGAGCCGCTCGACGTACTCCGCGGTCGCCGCTGTGGGCGCTGCGGGAGCCGCACCCTCGCGCAGGTCCGCGAGGTCGGCCTCGAGCGAGGCGACGCGGTCCAGCCGGGAGTCGAGGACTCCGGCCAGCTCCGGCGCGCCCGCGAAGCGACGCTCGGTCTCCTCGAGTGCGCGGTAGAGGTGCAGGTACTGCTCCAGCAGCGCCACGTAGGCGCCGCGGTCCAGCTTCCCGCCCAGCAGATCGCCCATGAAGTGCGAGTGCTCGGCCCGGTCGTGCGCGTCCTGCGTCTCCGACTTCACCCGCGCGGCGAACGAGGTGTCGGTGGGTGGTGTGTCGACTGCGGTCATGGATGTCTCCCCGTGGGTGTCAGAGCTCGGAGCTGTATGGGTGGTGGAATGCGTCGGTTCGGTCATGTCGGTGCTGCGGTGCACTGTCACAGGAACATCCTCGGATCGAGTCCCAGCCTTCTGCGGAAGTAGACCAGCGATGTGATGGTCGCCGCAAGGCCGGCCCCCGCGGTGAGTCCCGCGATGACGTAGGTGCGACCGTTCAGGCGCGAATCGCCCGCGGCCTCCTGCGCCATCTCGGAGAAGGCGGAGCGGTCCTCGTCGAAGTTCGCATCCTCGGGGGACGCGCCCTCGCCCGGTTTCTTCCCCGCGTTCGGGTTCGTCGCCGAGGCCGGCGAGCCGCCAGTGCCCGGCGCCCCGTTCCCCGCTCCGAGTGCGCCCGCGGATGCGGACCCGCCTGCGCCCTCACCGGAGTAGCTGCCAGGACCCGCGTCGAAGTCGTCCGAGTACGCGATCGTCATCGGCTCCGTGGGCTTGAACGGATCGCGCTGCCCGCCGGAGGAGAACCAGTAGGAGAACTGGCCGGTCTCGTCCTGGAAGTCGATGAAGTCGCTGGGGAAGGAGCCCCAGTGTGCCTCGTTCTCCGCGGACTTAGGCGCCTGCTGCGTGGGATTGCCGTCCTCGCCGCCCACGCGGCTGTCCCCGGCGTCCCCCTCGCCGCCCGTGCCCGGGTCCGTCACGCCCAGGTACTCGGGGGTGACGGTGAAGCCGCCGTCGGAGTCAGCCTTGTCTGTGTCGACCCCGCGCAGCGACGAGGAGGGCGTCCGCCTGGTGCTGAGCACCGACACGGTGGGCATCTCGGACTTCCTCGACTCCGAGAAGGGCGTGACCCTGGCGGTCGAGGGTCTGGAGCAGGGCGACTCGGTCGACTTCCAGGTCGACCCGATCTCTGGTCAGAACGTCGAGTCTGCAGTCCTGAGCGCTGAGGCGGGTGAGGACGGCGTCGCCTCGACGATCGTCTACGGCACGTCCACGACCGGCGGCGAAGACTACCTGGGTGATTACGAGGTGACTGTCGATGCGGACGAACTCACCGCGACGTTCTCCGTCGTGGCCGACGACGACGCCCCCGAGGGCGGCGACGACGGCAAGCAGTTGCCG
>DYUK01000196.1 GCA_020743695.1 Brevibacterium senegalense
GACGGATCCCATCCTGCACGGCTGGCAGGAGGCGGGCATCCTCCCGCTGGACCTCCGCGTGCATCCGGTTTCAGGAGACGCCGATGACTTCTGAGCGCCCCGTCGACGCCGCGGGTCCCACGACGCCCGACCCCACGACACCGGACCCCTCGCGCGCGGCGCGCAAGGACGAGCACCTCGACCTGGCGCTGACCCAGCACGGCGATCCGCGCAGGCAGAACGAGTTCGACGACCTCGACCTCGTCCACCACGCGCTCGACGGCATCGATGCGGACCTCGTCGACCTGCGGGTGCGCGTCCCCTTCGCCGCCGGCCCCCAGCACGCGGCAGGTCACTGGGACTGGGAGACCCCCTTCTACGTCAACGGCATGACCGGCGGGACCCACCGCACGGCGCGCGTCAATCGGCAGCTGGCGATCGCCGCGCGGGAGACCGGCATGCCGATGGCGTGCGGGTCCGTGTCCGTCGCGCTGGACGAGCCGGCGACCGCGGCGGGCTTCACGGTCATCCGCGAGGAGAACCCGGACGGCTTCGTCCTGGCGAACCTGGGCGTGGGCCGGCCCGCGGACGATGCGCCGCGCGCTGTGGAGCTGCTGGACGCGGACGCGCTGCAGGTCCACGTGAATGCCGTCCAGGAGACGGCGATGCCGGAGGGGTCGCGTGACTTCTCCTCCTGGCTCACCTCCGTCGAGGAGCTGGTCGAGGCCTCCCCCGTCCCCGTGCTCGTCAAGGAGGTGGGGTTCGGCCTCAGCCGCCGCACCCTCACCCGCCTGCACGAGATGGGCGTCGCGCTGGCGGACGTGAGCGGCCGTGGCGGGACGGACTTCCTGCAGATCGAGAACGCCCGCACTGCGGACGGCGGGTACGGCATGCTGGCCGGGTTCGGGCAGTCGGCACTCGCGTGCCTGCTGGACGCGCCCGCCAAGCGGCCCACGCTGCTGGCCTCCGGCGGGGTCCGCAATCCGTACGACGTCATCAAGGCGCTGTCAGCCGGCGCCCACGCGGTGGGTGTGGCCGGGTCGTTCGTGTCCGTGCTGGGCGCGGACAGTTCCGCTGATCTGCCCACGGGCACCGCCGCCGAGGCCGCACGCACCGATGCCGGTGCCGCCCGCCTCATCGAGCTGGTCGGGACGTGGAAGGCCCGCTACCGCGGGATCGCTGCTCTCCTGGGTGCGCAGACTCGCGACGATCTGCGCACGACGGACCTCATCGTCCGCGGCCGCCTTCGCGATTTCTGCGAGTCCCGCGGCGTCGACCTGGCCGCACTCGCCCGCCGCTCCGAGTCCCGCCCGTCGTGACCGTTGCGTCCCCGCGGGGACGCACCTGGCGGCGCGGTGCTGATGCCCCGTTCCGGGGGGCAGCCCCGAGACTCGCAGCTGCGTCCGTGGCGCCCACCGGTGCGGCGGGCCGTCCGGGCAGGGCACGACCCCTATGGGGTACCGTGGCCGATGGTCATATCGGGCAGCCACGGCAGGGAATCCTATGAGAAGCGTGAGGTCATTGCTAGGTCGCGGTGCGAAGAGGACCGTCACGATCACCGTCGTGATGGGTGCTCTCCTGCTCGCCGGATGCATGACCGCCGACGACTCACTCTCAACAGCCCCGGCTGGCGACGCCGCGATCCTCGCCGAGCACGGCCTTGACGGCCTCGACGTGCGTGAGCTGGTCGAGACGCTCGATGCGATGCCGCTGTCCAAGCGCACGGAGACGGTGACCACGTCGATCACCGCACAGACGCTTACGCTCACCGATCAGCACGGGCGCACGGCCGAGGTGCCGATGCCCAGCGACGAGATCTACGTCTCCGCAGCCCCGTACCAGTCGCAGACCCACGACTGCTACTACCACAGCCCCACCGGATGCCTGGGCGAGCTGCGCAACGCAGACGTGGCCATCACGGTGACGGACACGGCAACCGGTGAGGTGATCGTCGACGAGGACACGAGGACCCTGGACAACGGCTTCGTCGGGATCTGGCTGCCCCGCGGCACCGAGACGTCGATCTCGATCACCCACGACGGTCGGACCGCCACGTCGGCACTCTCGACCGTCGGTGACGATGCGCAGACATGCCTGACCGCGATGCGCCTGGTCTGACACGGGGTTCAGGGGCGGATCGCGGTCCAGCCGCTGCCGTCACTCGAGGGTGTCGGAGAGCTCCAGCCAGCGCTCCTCGAGCTCGGCCAGTTCCGCCTCGTGCCCCTGCTGCTCCTGCGTGAGGGAGGCGAGCCCCTCGAAGTCGCTCTGGTCGTGCTCCGCCATCCGGGCGTGAACCTTCTCGATCGACGACTGCAGCTTCCCCATCCGCCGCTCGACGGCGGAGAGTTCCTTCTGCGCGGCCCGGCGCTCCGCACCGGTGGGACCACCCGCCGAGGCCGCGGAGCCTCCCGCACCCGAGGTGCCGGCTCCTGCGGAGCCGGCTGCGGCCTCGGCGGCGGTGTTCCGGTTCCCAGCTGAACCGGCAGCCGCACGCGCGGCGTCGTCCGCGTCCTGCTGTGCCGACAGGCGCAGGTACTCGTCGATCCCGCCGGGCAGGTGGCGCAGTCCGGCGTTCCGGACCGCGAACTGGTCGTCCGTCACGCGCTCCATGAAGTAGCGGTCGTGGGAGATGACGAGGAGGGTGCCCGCCCACGTGTCGAGGAGGTCCTCCATCGCAGCGAGCATGTCCGTGTCCATGTCGTTCGTGGGCTCGTCGAGAATGAGGACGTTGGGCTCGTCCAGCAGGGTGAGGAGGAACTGGAGGCGCCGGCGCTGACCGCCGGACAGGTCCTGGACGCGGTTCGCCAGCACGTCGCCCAGGCCCAGCTTCTCCGCCAGCTGTCCCGGCGTGAGGTCGCCGCCGGCGGTGCGGTACTCCGTCTTCTTCCGGCCCAGCAGCTCGCGGACGAACTCGCCCATGACGGGCTCCAGGTCGCGCAGCTGCTGGTCGAGCACCGCGACGACGACGGTCTTGCCCCGCTTGACGCGGCCGCGGGTGGGCTCGACATCGCCGGTCAGCAGTCCCGCGAGCGTCGACTTGCCCGCCCCGTTGCGGCCCAGGATGCCCACGCGGTCGCCGGGGCCCAGGATCCAGTCGAGGTCGTCGAGGACCGTGGTGCCCGGGTAGTCGACGCCCACGTCCGTCAGCTCGAAGACGTCCTTGCCCAGCCGGGAGGTCGCCATGCCCACGAGCTCGACCGTATTGCGGACCGGCGGGACATCCGCGATGAGCGCGTTCGCCGCATCGATCCGGAACTTGGGCTTCGACGTGCGGGCCGGCGCGCCGCGGCGCAGCCACGCGAGCTCCTTGCGCATGAGGTTCTGCCGCTTCGCCTCCGCCTGGTCCGCCAGCCGGCGGCGCTCGACGCGCTGGAGAACGTAGGCCGCGTAGCCGCCCTCGTACTGGTCGACAGTGCCGTCGTGGACCTCCCACGTCTGCGTCGTCACCTCATCGAGGAACCACCGGTCGTGGGTGACGACGAGGAACGCGCCCTGCCCGGCGGGCCACCGGTTCTTCAGGTGGCGGGCGAGCCACGCGATGCCCTCGACGTCCAGGTGGTTCGTGGGCTCGTCGAGGAAGAGGACGTCGTGGTCGCCCGCCAGCAGCGCGGCGAGCGCGACACGGCGCCGCTGCCCGCCGGAGAGCCCGTCGACGGTCTGGTCAAGGTCCAGGTCGACGAGCAGGCCGGACATGACGTCGCGGATGCGGGGCACAGCGGCCCACTCGTGGTCCGCGGCGTCGCCCACGACGGCCTGGCGGATCGTGGAGCCGGGCGCGAAGTCGTCCGTCTGGTGCAGGTACCCGGTCGTCACGTCGCGGCGGCGGGTGACCCGGCCGGAGTCCGGTTCGCGGAGGCCTGCGAGGATCGTCAGCAGCGTCGACTTGCCGTCACCGTTGCGGCCAACGATCCCGATCCGGTCGCCCGCGTCGATGCCGATCGTCACCCCGTCCAGCACGGTGCGGTTGGGGTAGCTGAGGCTGATCGTCTCTGCGCCGAGCAGGTGCACAGGGGTCCTTCCGAAGGCGGGCACGAACGCGGGAGCGAGCGCGTGCGGGGCGGCCTCCAGCCTACTCGCACGGACGGACGTGTCCCGCGTCACCTAGTGTGGGGACATGACTCCGGATCACGCCGCGCACCGCCCCGGCACCGTGGACCTCACCGCCTACGACGCCCTGAGCTTCGACTGCTACGGCACGCTCATCGACTGGGAGGCGGGGATCGCCGACGTCATCGGACCGTGGGCCCGCCGTCACGATCCCGCGCTGACGGACGAGGAGGTCCTCGTCGCGTACGCGGCGAATGAGGCGGCGGTCCTGCGCGAGAACCCCACGATGCTCTACCCGGCTGCCCTCCGCGAGGCCTTCCGTCGCACCGGTGCGGCGCTGGGCCACCCCGTCACCGAGGCCGAAGCCGCTGACCTGGGCGGTTCCGTCCCGGCGTGGCCGGCCTTCGACGACTCGGTGGAAGCGCTGGCGATCCTCAAGCGGCACTACCGGCTCATCATCCTGTCGAACGTGGACCGCGCCGGGTTCGCCGCCTCGAACCGACGGCTGCAGGTCGAGTTCGACGACATCCTCACCGCAGAGGACATCGGCTCGTACAAGCCGAACCCCGCGAACTTCCGTGCACTGGCCCGGTTGGCGGAGGA
>DYUK01000197.1 GCA_020743695.1 Brevibacterium senegalense
GCGAAGCAGACATGCGCGCGGCCTACGCAGAGTTCGAACGCCGTCTGGCGACGAAGGACTGAGAGGGGACGTCACGATGGCCGGGGAACTGCTGCCCACCCTGCAGGCACAGAGCATCCAGGAGAGCCTGAGTGAGTACCTGACGACCACGTTCTCTCTGGCGGATCGAGGTGCTCAACAGGCGCTTGATGACTTCCTGACCGACAGCGACACGGGGATCTTCAAGGGGCCGTACCTGCGGACCCGCACGCCCTTCGCCCCAACGCGTGATGCGGTCGACGTACTGGACATCCCCACGGGACCCTTCGACCCGTACGGACACCAGGCAGCGGCGTTCGCGCGGTTGACCTCGAAGGGGCTCGCTCCGCACGAGCGCCCCCAGCCCACGCTCGTGACGACCGGCACCGGGTCAGGTAAGACAGAATCCTTCCTCTACCCGATCCTCGATCACGTGCGCCGGCACAAGCGGCGCGGTGGGACGGGCATGAGCGCTCTCATCCTCTATCCCATGAATGCACTGGCCCTGGACCAGGCGCAGCGCCTGGCCCGGATGCTCGTGGACCCTGCGAACCCGGAGCTCGCCGGAATCCGAGCGGGCTTCTACGTGGGCGAGAGCGGTGACGCGAAGCGGTCGATGGTCACCTCGGACGGCCTCATCACTGACCGTCGTGCGATGCAGGAGAACCCACCGGACATCCTGCTGACGAACTACAAGATGCTTGACCGTCTGCTGCTGCGCCCGGCCGACCAGCGGCTGTGGGACGAGAGCGCGCTGAGCCTCCAGTACCTGGTCCTCGACGAGTTCCACACGTATGACGGTGCGCAGGGCACGGACGTTGCGATGCTGCTGCGCCGACTGGGAGCCGCCCTCAAGCGACTCTGGCCTGACGACCACCCCGCACTGACACCCGAGCACCGAGCCCGCCCGCTGGGCAGGATCACACCGGTGGCGACCTCGGCGACTCTGGGCGACGACGGCGACCCGAGCGCGATCCTCGGGTTCGCACGGACGGTCTTCGGTGAGGATATCGACCGCAGCGCTGTTGTGACGGAATCGCGGTACAGCGTCGATGCGTGGGCGGGTCTCACCCCCGACCCATTGGCGGATCCGCAGTCAGCGTCGGTCGTGGACGGCTTCGCGACCGACGAGCTGCGGTACCAGCGCTTCTCCTCGATCGAGGCTGCTACTGCGCTGGCCTTCATCACGCAGGACCAGCCCTCGGAGGGTGACGGCTCTGTCGCAGTCACGGATCCCGAGGCGCAGGTGGTGCGCACGGCAGCCACCCTGCTGACGACGCAGGACCAGTGGAGTGGCCTCGCCATAGCGCTGGGCGATTCGACGGCGCATCAAGCCCAGGTGAATACAATCTCGCCGGGCGACATACCCGTGGGGGACGGCGTCGGGCTGGGAGGACAGGAGCTCCACCCGTCACTCCCGGAGCTGATCCGCCACCATCCGGCGGTGCAGGAGCTGGCTCGAGCGACGGTGCGCGCACGGCCCATCGACGCACTGGCAACCGACTTGAGGATCACGCCCGAGTACCTTGGCTGCGTCATCGCGCTGCTGTCCGCGGTGCGGGCATACGCGGGCCGGGCCGCCCTGACCATCGACGCGCACCTGTGGGTGCGCGAGGTCAGCCGCATCGACCGCGTGGCCGGCGGCAGCCCCGAGTTCCGCTGGTTCGACGATGCCGTGACAGATGTGGCGGCCGACACGGAGCAGGAGTGGGACGACAACCTGCGCCGCGCCTCGTTTCCCGCAGTCTTCTGCCGCAACTGCGGCCGCTCCGGCTGGGCGGTGCAGCTGAGCCCGGACGGTGGAGGCCTGGACAACCCGGAGCGCGATAAGGACATCCGCAAGGGGCGCGTGCAGCGCAATGAGCGCGTCCGGGTCCTGCTGACTGCCGACGGGGAAGCGGAGGCGTATGCGACCTCCGACCCTGACAATCCCGTCCTCCACCCGTTCCTGCGCGATTTCAACGCGCCGCAGCGGACGATCGCGAAGCCGGACACCGTCTTCGGACCGATTCCGCCGTCTGGCGATCTGGCCGAGGAGCTGGCAGCGGGACAGCACCTGCCCGTCCTTGTCGACCTGACGGATGACGGAGGAGCGAACGCGGTCAACGACGTTTGCCCGGCGTGCGGTGAGCGCGACACGATTCGTTTCCTGGGAGCGGCGATCGCCACGCTGCTGAGCGTCTGCGTCTCGACGCTGTTCGGCGATCAGCACTTGGACGATGGCGAGAAGAAATCGCTCGTCTTCACCGACTCCGTGCAGGACGCCGCCCACCGTGCCGGGTTCATCGAGGAACGTTCGCACACGTTCACAACCCGTGCGGTGCTGGCGGCCGCTGCCCGGGAGCACTGCACTCTGGCGGACATCGCAGAGACGGCGATCCAGCAGGCCGGAGAGGACTCTTTCGCCCGCTATCGTCTGCTCGCACCACAGCTGACGGACGGACGCTTCGAGTCCGTCGAGCGGTGGTGGCGCCAGCCCCACACGACCAACAGTGCCGGCTACGACCTGGTGCGCCGCAGGCTCTCCTTCGACGCGACCCTGGAGTTCGGGCTGCAGGGCCGCGTGGGCCGGACCCTGGAGCTCACCGGGACCGCGCAGGCGGAAGTGGATCTGCCGGACGCCGCAGAGCTGGACGCAGTGACTGCGGCGCTCTTCGAGGAGAGTGGTCAGTCGACAGGAGTCGTACCGTCCGTCGAGCAGCGCGTCGCGTGGGTGCGAGGAGTGGCCGAGCACCTGCGGATGCGCGGGGCGATCCACCACGAATGGCTGGACCGGTACGTCAAGGATGCGGGGCGCCGCTACCTCATCTGGGGCGGA
>DYUK01000198.1 GCA_020743695.1 Brevibacterium senegalense
GCCGAGGTCATGGGGCGCTACTACGCGAAGAAGTGAGGAACTGAGACGTCATCGTCCCGATTCCGGAATGACCTGTCCGCGGCGGTCGCGTCCTGCTTGAATGGGGACATGAGCGACGAACTCTTCGAGCATGAGACGGAATCGACGATCACCCGCGAGCAGGCGGCGGCGAAGCTGCGCGCGCTGGCCGACACCCTGGAGAAGCAGAACAGTCTCCGCGTCGTCCAGGGCGGTCACGACGTGACGGTCCGCGTGGGCGACACGGTCGACTACGAGCTGGAGGTGGAGGTCGAGCCGGGCGGCAAGTCGGAGATCGAGGTGACCCTGTCGTGGTGACCGACGGGGACCGCCGGGAGGGCGTGGGCGTCGCCGGGGTCATGCGGCCGGTCGACGTGCTGGCGCTCGCCGCCGCACCGCAGCCGGACCACCCGCGCGGGCGGCCGTCCGTCAAGCGCCTCCTCCAGGAGGACGGCGCGAACCTCGTGACCTTCACGTTCGCACCCGGGCAGTCGTTCCCCGATCACTCCGTGGCGCACCCCATCACGGTCCAGTGCCTGTCCGGCGACCTCACGTTCGGCGTCGGCGAGGAGTCGATACGCATGACCCCCGGCGTCGTCGTCCACTGCAAGGAGCGCGTCATCCACTGGGTCGAGTGCCCGGACACGGCCCCGGAGTCGAACGTCCTCCTCGTCACGATGCTCACGGGCGAACGCGTCTGAGCTGACGACCTGAGCCCTACATACAACAAGAATCGCGAACTGCAAGGTTATATCCCTGCAGTTCGCGATTCCCGTTGTACGTAGGTGCATGGGGTGGGTGGACGGGGACGTCGCCCTCAGACCACCAGCCCGCTCACACCGCGGCGTCCGCCTCGGCGCCGCCGGGGGCGTAGGTCGTCTCGCGCGCCTTGATCCAGCCGATGACCCGGTAGGTGACCGGCATGAGGAGCACCTCGACGGCGACCTTGTAGAGGAAGCCCACGATGATGTAGTTGACGAAGTCCCAACCGGGGATGACGCCCGCGAACGCGACGATGCAGAAGATCAGCGTGTCCGCGAACTCGCCCACGCCCGTCGAGGTGAGCAGCCGCACCCACAGGTGCTTCTCGCCCATCTTCTCCTTGACCTTCACCAGCACGTACGCGTTGAGCAGCTGTCCCACCAGGTAGCCGGCCAGCGACGCTGCGACGATGCGCGGGTAGAAGCCCAGGACCGCCTCGAACGCGGACTGGTTCTCGTACCCCGGGCCCGCCGGCGCCACCTGGACGAGGAAGAAAACGAGCACCGCCAGCGCCTGCATCGCGAAGCCCATGAGGACCGCGCGGCGGGCGGCGCGGAAGCCGTACACCTCGCTGATGACGTCGCCCAGGATGTAGGCCAGGGGGAACAGGAAGGCGCCGCCGTCGGCCACGAACGGGCCGATCTCGATGACCTTCGTCGCGCTGATGTTCGAGATGAGGAAGACGCAGCACAGCAGCGCCAGGACGTATGCGTAGAAGCGACCCCGCGTACTCGCGAAAGCAGCGGGGCCCCCAGACCGGGGGCCGGGGTCAGTGGGGTTCGACATCGATCTCCTCGCCGCCCGTCAGATCGACGAGCTCGTTGTATGTGAGTGGCACCATCGCCTCGACGGTGCCGCCGCCGGCCCACAGCTGCGTGTGCTGCCGCAGGTCCCGGTCGATGAAGGTGCGCAGCGGTGCCGGATGGCCGGCGGGTGCGACCCCGCCCACGGGCTGACCGGTCGCGGCCAGCACCTGCTCCGGCGACGCGCGCTTGAGTCTCCGCGCCCCGATCACGGCCGCCGTGTGCTCCGTGTCCACCCGGTGCGCCCCGGACGTCATGATGAGGACCGGCTCCTCCCGCACCTGCGGTGCGTCTGCGGATTCGGACCCCTCCGCCGAGGCCTGGGTCGCCTCGCCGTGACCGTCCGCCTGACCGTTCTCCTGGCCGAGTCCGGAACCCTCCGCGGTGCGCAGGACAGCGGTGGTCTCCCCGGCCTCGGCGGCGGGTTCCTCGAACTCCGCTGTGAAGACGAGCGAGTTCGCGATGGCCCCCACCTCGACGCCGTGGTGCTCCGCGGCGGCCGCGGCCGTGGGCAGCGGCTCCGGGTGGACGATCACGCGGGAATCGATGCCCGCCGCGCGCAGCGCGCGCTCCAGCCTGGCGTGCGCGGGGTGCGCGGGTCCGGCCGGCCGCAGGGGCGCGAGGCCCCGGCGGCGCAGCAGCGGATCGACCTCCACGTCCGCACCCAGGAAGTCGCGCAGCGCGGTGAGCGGGTCGACGGAGTATCCCGGCGCCAGTACCTGCTTGCGGTAGCGGGCTCCCAGCTCCGGATCCAGCCCGCCGTGGTCCTCGAACAGCTCCGTCACCGCGGCCGCGTACTGCTCCGACCACAGGTACGAGTAGTAGCCGGAGGCGTACCCGCCCGTGAACGTGTGCGCGAAGTAGGTGGAGCGGTAGCGGGGCGGGACGACCGGGTCGAAGCCCGCGGCAGACAGCACCTCGGATTCGAAGAGGAGGACGTCCTCGATCTCCTCGCCGTCCTCCAGCGCGTGCCAGCCCAGGTCCAGCATCGCGGCGGCCAGGTACTCGAGCGTCTCGAAGCCCTGACCGAAGCCCTGGGCGTCCCGCAGGGTCTCGATGATCTCCGGATCCAGTGCCTCGTCCGTCTCCCAGTGGCGGGCGTAGCCGGGTACCACCTGCGGGTGCAGCGCCCACATCTCGAACTGCTGCGAGGGGAACTCGACGTAGTCGCGGGGGACAGACGTGCCCGCGTGCGAGGGGTGCACGGAGTCCGCGAAGAGGCCGTGGAGGACGTGGCCGAACTCGTGGAACAGCGTGATCGTCTCGTCGACGCTCAGCAGCGCGGGGCGGCCCGCGGCGGGCTTGGGCACGTTGAGCGTGAGCGTCGTGACAGGGTGCAGTCCGGTCAGGCGCGAGCCGGTCACCAGCTCGTCCATCCAGGCACCGCCGGACTTGCCGGTGCGGGCGTACGGGTCGACGAGGACGAGGCCCAGGGGGCGGCCGCGGTCCTGCACCTCGTAGACGCGCACGTCCTCGTGCCAGCCGGACAGGTCGTCGCGGACTGAGAAGGTGAGGCCGTAGAGGGTGGAGGCCGTCGCGAAGACGCCGTCCGTCAGCACCCGCTCGAACTCGAAGTGGGCGGCGACGTGCGCGCTGTCCAGCTCGAACGCCTCCGTGCGGTAGCGCTCCCACAGGTGGAGGACGTCCGCGCGCTCCAGCGGCGTGTCCTCGTCGAGGTCGAAGTACGCGCGGACCCGGCGGGCCTCGCGGGCGAACTGCGCGAGCGCCGGATCGATGAGGGAGCGCAGGAGGCCGCCGGCGGACTCGACGTCCGGGGCGACCTGATCGTCGATCGAGTACTGCGCGAAGGTCTGGAAGCCCAGCACCGCCGCGAGTGCGGCGCGCAGGGCCGTGAGGTCCGTGATGAGCTCGCGGGTGTCGCCGGGACCGCCGGAATTTCCGCGGCCCGTCGACAGGGCCAGCAGCTGCCGGCGTGTCGCGGGATCGGTCAGGCGGGTGAGTGCGTCCTGCTGCGTCGTGTTGGTGAGCGGCAGTCGCAAACCCTCGACGCCGTGCTCCTGCGCATCCGCGCGGGCGGCTGCGAGCGCGTCCTCGTCGAGGCCCGCGAGTGCCGCCTCGTCCTCGACGACCAGGGCACGGGAGTTCGCCTCCCGCAGCAGGAGCTGGCCGAACTCCGTCTCGATCCGGTCGATCTCCGTCGCGATCGCGGACACGCGCTGCCGGTCCTCGTCCTGCAGGCGCACGCCTGCGCGGGCGAAGTCCTGCAGCATCAGGTCGTGCAGTCGGCGGTCCTCGGGGATCAGGTCGTTCGTGGGCACGGAGGTGAGGAGCTCGTAGAGGTCCTGGTCCAGCTCGATGCCCAGGCGCAGGGCGGTGAGCTGGGACCACACAGCCGCAGCGGCCTCGGCGACGGCGTCCGTCTGCACGTTCGACTCGAGGACGCGGACCAGAGCGGACAGGGAGTCCGCCGGCTGGAGAGCGCGCTCCAGCGCGAGCGTGACGGTGTGGAACGCGGGGTCCTCCGCGGACGACAGGATGTCCGCGACCCCGTCCTGCGCGTGGCGGACGGCCAGGCTGGCGGCCTCGATGAGGTGATCGGGGGTGATCGCCTGGAAATCCGGCAGGGTCAGGTCCGGTGGGCCTTCCACGAACTCCCACGCCGGGTTGGGCGCTGACGGGACGTGCGGGGGCTGGATCACGGGATCTCCTGTGCTGGGTGACGCGGAGCCC
This sequence comes from Brevibacterium senegalense, assembly GCA_020743695.1. Classification (GTDB taxonomy): domain Bacteria; phylum Actinomycetota; class Actinomycetes; order Actinomycetales; family Brevibacteriaceae; genus Brevibacterium; species Brevibacterium senegalense_A. Next base: position 4,275 of record DYUK01000198.1, read on the forward strand.
AGGGGGCGCCGTCCGGGGTGAGGACGGGCGGTCTAGGCTTGGCGCGTGAGTGAGTTCGAAGGCTACCTGCGCGGAGATCCGCGTGCCCGACGCATCGAGATCGGTCTGCTCATGGCAGGCCTGGCGACCTTCACTCTCCTCTACGCCACACAGGCGATTCTGCCGTACTTCACACGCGACTACGGAATCTCCCCCTCCGAGGCCGCCCTGTCCGTGTCCGTGGCCACAGCCGGATTGGGCGTGGGCCTGGTCGTCGCGGTGCCCGTGTCGGAGCGGATCGGCCGGGTCCGGCTCATCCGGTGGTCGCTGCTCATCGCGTCCGTCCTGGCGCTCGTCGTCGCGCTCCTGCCGTCGTGGCCTCTGTTCCTGGCGGCCCGTTTCATCATGGGCTTCGTGCTGGCGGGGCTGCCCGCGACGGCCGCGGTCTACCTCAAGGAGGAGATCCACCGCAGCTACGTGACGGCGGCGACGGGCATCTACATCTTCGGCACGACCCTGGGCGGGCTGGCCGGTCGAGTGGTCTCCGCCCTCACGATCGAGGTGGCGCACCAGTGGGGGTACACCGGCACCGGGGTGCTGAGCGTGTCCCACCTGGCGCTGCTGGTCACCGCGGTGCTGGCGGTGGGCTGCGCGATCGGGTGCTGGCTGCTGCTCCCGGAGTCGCGCGGCTTCGTCCCGCACTTCGACACCCCCGTCGAGCTGCTGCGGAAGTTCGGCCGTGCCTTCACCGACCCGGTCCTCGTGGGTCTCTACGTGATCGGTGGGCTGGGGATGGGCACCTTCGTGGGCGCCTTCAACTCGCTGGCCTTCAGGCTGGAGCAGGCGCCCTACCTGCTGTCCGTGGGCGCGATGGGCCTCATCTACTTCGTGTATCCCGTCGCGGGTGTGGGATCCGTCGTCGCGGGCAGGCTGGGCAGCCGCTACAGCCTGCGCGCCGTCATGCCCTACGGTCCGCTCGTCGCGATCGTGGGGATCCTCCTCATGTCGCTCACCCACCTCGCCTGGGTGGTGCTGGGGATCGCGATCCTGTCCGTGGGCTTCTTCATCGCGCACTCGCTGGCGTCCGCGTGGGTGGCGCAGCGGGCCAGTGCGTCCGTGGGGGTGCCCGCGCAGGCGATGTCGATGTACATGCTCGTCTACTACGCGGGCTCGTCGATCAACGGCAACCTGGCGCCGCTGGCCTGGGAGCTGCGCGGCTGGGGCGGCGTGACGCTGCTGGGCCTCGTCTTCATGGCGATCGCGTTCGTCATCGCCGTCGCGCTCGCCCGCACCCGACCCCTGGTGCGGTGACGGCAGTGTGGTGACGCCCCTGCGCTGAGCGTCCAGCCGTGCGGTGCGTGCCCGGCCGTGTGATGCGTTCAGTCGTGCGGTGTGTGCCCGACCGTGCGACGATTCCAGGGGCACGCGCACACCGCACGCGCCACGACCACGACGCACCGAAGGCAGGGCCATGAGGATCGAGATCACGAGCATCTTCGTCGACGACCAGGACAGGGCACGCAAGTTCTACACCGATGTCCTGGGCTTCCAGGTGCGACACGATGTGCCGTTCGGGAACGGGGCGTCCTGGCTCACGGTCGTCTCCCCGGAGCGACCGGACGGGCCGGAGCTGCTCCTGGAGGCGAAGACGGATCAGGGCGGGGCCTGACCGGAGTGGTCCAGCTCGTCCTCAACCTGGTGGGGCTGCTCGCGGTGGTCGGGCTCTGCGCCGTCGTCGCCATCGTGGGCTTCACGATGGTCCGTCGCAACCGGAACCTCATCGACAACGGCCTCCGCGTGCTCTCGACGGTCGTGGCCGTGCGACCGATCTCCATCGACAGCTCCTTCGCGTACGAGCCGACCGTGCGCTACGAGCTGCACGGTCGCATGTGGGACTCCGTGCCGTACGAGGGGCGGCACGCGCTCAAGACCGGGAAGGTGTTCAACTCGCACCGGTCCGGTGAGCAGTTCGTCGGCATGCGGCTGCCGGTCGTCGTCGACTCGCGCGACCCCCGCATCTCTGCGGTGCCGAAGGGGTCACGGTTGGGGATCACCCTCGTCGTCGTGGGGCTGGTGATGGGCGGACTCATCCTGCTGTTCGGCACACTGGGCGTCCTCGTCGCGGCATTCATGTGAGTGCGGCTCGCCGACCGCGTCCGCTCACTCAGTGCTGGTGACCGGTGCCCTCCAGCGCTGCCAGTGCGTCCTGCGCGCTCACGTCGACGGTGAAGTGGCCCATCATGCCGTCGTCCTCGTGGAGCATGAGGTGGCAGTGGAACATGTACGGCAGGTTCGAGTGGTCGTCCTCGTGCGAGGGGAACACGACCGCCAGACGCATGTCGCGCTGCGGCGGCGTGTAGACGGTGTCCTTCCACCCGGCCATCGCCGGCGGGGGCGCCTGCCCGCCGATGTCGAGGATCCGGAACTGCGCGTTGTGGATGTGGAAGTTGTGCGGTGAGGAGTCCAGGTTGCTCACCTGCCAGATCTCCGGCTGATGCGAGGTGGCCTCCAGATCGATTCGCCCCATGTCCATCGACTTCCCGTTGATCTGCCGCCCGCGCAGGTTCATCTGCCGCTGCTGACCACGGTCGGAGACCTCCGGGAACGTGGCCAGCACCGCGGGCAGGCCCAGGTCCGCGATCGAGGCCGGCCCCGCCGCACCGTCGCCGGCCTCACCGTTGTCGGTCCGGGTCCCGGCCGTGGGCTCCGCCGAGGCCGTGGTCGGCTCCGCAGCCCCCGCACCCGCCCGCTCCAGCCGGAGGATCGTGAACTCGTCCTCGCCGCCCGAGGCCTCGGAGTCCGCGACGTTGCCCAGATCCGGCTGCGAGGAGATGAGGGTGACGCCCTCATCGGGCACCTCGACGAGGACCTCCGCGCGTTCAGCGGGGGAGAGGCTGATCGCCTCGACCTCCACGGGGGCCTCCAGCAGCCCGCCGTCGGAGCCGATGACCGTGAGCGGCGCGCCGGACTCCAGGCGCAGACCGTACGAGCGGGCCTGGGATCCGTTCAGCAGACGCAGGCGCAGGACGCGTCGGTCGGTCGTGTGCACGGCGCCCACGACGCCGTTCGTCACGACGGTCTGGCCCAGCAGGCCCACCTCGGAGTTGAAGTTGTGGCCCAGCATCTCGCCATCCTCCGTCAGGCGCATGTCCTGGATGATGACCGGGATGTCGTCGACCCCGTACTCGTGGGGCAGGGCGGTGAGGACGTCAGCGGCGGGGGAGGCGGCCTCGGCGGCGGAGGCCATCCCGTCCGCGGGGGCGGAGCCGGGAGCGTGACCGTCCGCGTCGTCGAGGATCAGCATGCCGGCCAGCCCGCGGCGCACCTGCTGGGCGGTGATCTCGTGCGGATGCGGGTGGTACCAGAGGGTCGTGGCGGGCTGGTCCGGGGTGAACGCGATGGTGCGGGTCTCGCCGGGCAGGATCGGGTCGTGGGGACCGCCGTCCGCGTGGGCGGGGACCAGGAGGCCGTGCCAGTGGACGGTCGTCTCCTCGTCCGTGTCGTTCGTGATCGAGGCCTCGACGGGGCGGCCGCGCTGCAGGCGGATCGTGGGACCCAGGTAGTCGCCGTTGTAGCCCCACGTGTCCGTCGCGACGTCCGGGATGAACTGGGCCGTGCCGCGGGCGGCGGTGAGGGCGAGGCGGCCGTCCGCGTCCGGCTCCAGGAGGGGCGGGATGGGCAGCGGTGTGCCGCCGGCGGTGACGGGGACCTCGGTCTCCGACGAGCAGGACGCGAGCACGGGAGCCAGGGCGGCGACGCTCAAGAGGGCGCCGCCGGCGCGCAGGAGGCCCCGGCGGTCGAGCGTAGGAGCGGGGAGACGGGGCGACATGCGATCGATTATCGCGGTCGACGCGGGTACAGGCACGCGGGCGGGGCGCGGTGAGACGCACGGGACCGGTGGGCAGACGGTTCCCATTGTGACGCCGCGCACCCGCGCGTACGCTGGAGGGAGACGTCGACGGAGACGGAGAGCTCCGCCGCCCGCGCACAGGAGGAGCCATGACCGTACACACCGCCGCACTCGAGGCGGCACCGACGATCGACGGGGAGGACTTCTCCCGCGTCGCGTTCACGCAGGACGCCGTGGACATGCTGGTGCGCCTCATCGATCGGAACGGCCCCGTCATGTTCCACCAGTCGGGCGGGTGCTGCGACGGCTCCTCGCCCATGTGCTATCCGGAGGGCGACTTCCTCACCGGCGATGCGGACGTGCGGCTGGGCACCGTCGAGGTGCCGCTGCCGGACGGGTCGACCAGCACCGTCGACTTCTGGATGTCCGTCGAGCAGTTCGAGTACTGGAAGCACACGCACCTGACGATCGACCTGGTCGACGGCCGCGGCTCCGGCTTCAGCCTCGAAGGTCCGGACGGGAAGCGATTCCTCACCCGCTCGCGTCTGTTCGCGTGAGCGTGCGGCTGGTCTGCTGAGCGGCGGGCAACCTGCCCGCACATTCCTACCGGCGCACCGTGCCCTGGCTGGAACGTCAGTCCAGCGCGGACAGCTCCTGCCAGTCCTCCCAGGAGTACACCCAGTCGGAGATGTCGCTGTGCTCCGTCGTGAGGTCGACCGAGGAGCCGGTGATCTCCACCGGATCCCCGTAGAGCGCCATGTCGAAGTACTCCTTCGCCCGCTCCGTCGACAGGTTGATGCAGCCGTGCGACACGTTCGCCTGGCCCTGCGACCCCACGGACCAGGGTGCTGCGTGGATGAACTCGCCGTTGTTGTGGATGCGGACGGCCCAGCTGACGTCCGTCTCGTAGTTCCAGCGCTCGGACGTCATCGTGTAGAACTCGTGCTTGGCCATGACGACGTGCGTGCCGTTGTACGACGGGGCCTGCGGAGTGCCCAGCGACGCGGGCCAGTCGGCGATCTCCTCGCCGTCGCGCTCGATCGTCATCCTGTGCGTCTGCGCGTCCGCGACGACCCGCTGGTCTCGGCCCACCTCGAACTCGAGCTCCACGTCCTCCTTGCCGTACCAGCGCGGCGAGTACTCGACGCCCTCCAGCGGCAGGTCCACCTGCACGTCCACGTCCGAGGGCCAGAACTCCTTCGGCCGGTAGTGCACGCGGCTGATGCCGTCCGTGTCGTACAGCCAGCCCCACGAGCCCTCGACGTCGACGGGCTCGCCGTCCTCGTCCGTCACCTCGACGTTGAGGCGGGCCTCGATCGCCGCGCGCGCGTCCTCCGGGATCGTCGAGTTGAACATGACGATGATGGGCGCACCCACGCCCACGGTCGCGTCGTCCGCGATGACGGTCTTGGCCGTCAGCTCCTCCTGGGCGGTGGTCTCCGGGGTCGTGACCGTGCCGGTCACGGTGTGCTCGGCGCCATCCGGCGACTCCGTGGTCGCCTCCCACGTGTACGTCGCGCCGGTGACCAGGTCGACGCTCGACTCCCAGCGGGTGCCGGTCTCGTCCGCTCCCGAGGTCGCAGTCGCCCCACCGTCGTCGCTCGCCTCTCCGTCGGCGGACTCGGCGTCGACGAGGCCGGGTGTCGTCGCGACGGAGCCACCGGCGGCGGCCTCGGCATCGTCTGCGGGCTCGGTGGTGTCGGTGGCTTCGGCGGTCTCGCCGGACTCCGAGCCGTCAGTGTCCTCGCCGGGGTCCAGCTCGCCGGTGTCGACGGGAACGGAGTCGTGATCGGCGTCGATGAGTCGGACCTCGGTGAAGACGCCGCCGTCGACGGCGAGCTGGAGCTCCTCGCCCGCGTTGATGTGAACGGTGCCGGTGTCGGTCGCGTCGGCGTCCACGCCATCGCTGGTCGAGTCGCTGTCAGCGGAGTCGTCTGCGGCATCGGATGCCGTGCCGGACGCGGTCGGTGCGTCGGACGGGTCTTGGGAGTCGGCGTCGACCTCGCCGCCGGCGGTGGCCGTGTCGTCCTCGACCGGGTCGTTCACGACGGACACGACGGGTGCCGGGTCCGACTGCGCGCCGGTGGAATCGTCGCCGGGACCGCTGGGAGTCCCCGGCTCACCGGGCGTGCAGCCGGACAGGACGAGGGCGGCGATGCCCGCGGTGGCGAGAAGTGTGTGGGCGCGACGACGCACGAAGACCTCCGGAAAGTAAAGCGACTCCACGGATCGTACGTCTCTCCGATCGAGGCCGGATCCAGAGTGGGGGCGGGGTGCGGTCGCGATCGTGTCTCGACAGGTTCCCGATCAGTGACACGGACCACCGTCAGTACCTGTGACCTGCGCTGATGCCGGAACGGCCGGGCTGTCCGTGTTGCGGAATCGTGACAGTGGCGTGGTGACCACAACGAACGTAATTCCGGGGCGAGTGACCGCGACGTGCGCTTGAACACAGTATGGCCTGCGGGTGGACGGCGATTTCGCCTGCGCGGTGGGGTTCGGGTAGAGTCATCTGCGGAGGATTCGCCTAGCGGCCTATGGCGCACGCCTGGAACGCGTGTTGGGTTCACGCCCTCAGGGGTTCAAATCCCCTATCCTCCGCCAACGGGAAGGCCCCTGACCTGGACGACAGGTCGGGGGCCTTCGCCGTTCCGCCGTCCGTGATCGTGCGGATGCGCAGCCCGCCGAAGGGTGCAGGGCGATCACGAATGATCGACCGATACGGCCCACTCGCCCTGTGATGCACCTCACCGAAAGCGTGATTCCGATAACGTTTCGATGGAGTTTCGGGCGGCTCGAGGGGTCGGTCCGTGGCGCTCGCCTCGTCCCGCGGATCCGCATGTCCGAGCGGAAGAAGCGCTTGTCGAACGACGGATAAGCCGAAGATCGGTCGTTTTGACGGGGTCTCAACCTGTGAGTAGCGTCGAAAACTCCTGTGATGGGCGTCACCGTGCCTGTCCATACGACCGAAGGAGGGCGTCCGTGACGCACAGAAAGCGGAAGCACCTGACCATGGCGACCGCCGGGATCGCAGCCCTGGCACTGGGCCTTTCAGCCTGTGGCGGCGGAGGCGACGCCGAGGCCGGTGGAGACCCCGAGGGCAATCTGGAGGACACCTACGTCGTCGCGTCCGACACCTCGTTCGTCCCGTTCGCCTTCGATGAGGACGGCGAGTACGTCGGATTCGACATGGACATCATCAACGAGCTCGCCGAGCGCGTCGGATTCGAGATCCAACTCGAGACGACGAACTTCGACGGCATCATCCCCGGCCTTCAGACGGGCTCCTTCGACATCGCGATCGCCGGCATCGGCATCACCGAGGAGCGAGCCGAGGTCATCGACTACACGGACCCGTACTACATGTCCGGCCTGCGGATCGCGGTCGCGACCGACGAAGAGGAGATCGAGAACGTCGAGGACCTCGAGGGCAAGACGGTCGCCACCCGCCTGGGCTCCACGAGCGCCGCGTACATCGAGGAGAACATCCCCGGAGCCACCGCCAACACCTACGAGCAGCTCGACCAGGCCTACCTGTCCGTGGAGGGCGGAGGCTCCGACGCGATCCTCTACGACGCTCCGAACGTCGAGTACTACGTCGAGACCGCCGGCGAGGACTCCCTCAAGGTGACCGGCGACCTCTTCGAAGCGGAGAACTACGGCATCGCCGTCTCGAAGGGCAACGAGGATCTCGTCGCGGCACTCGACGAGGCGCTCGCCGAGGTCATCGAGGACGGCACCTACGCGGAGATCCACTCCGAGTGGTTCGGCTCCGAGCCGGAGTGGCTCGACGACCTCGCCGCAGCCGCGGACTGACACCGTCCCATCCACCACATCCCGTGAGGCGGGCACGCGATCCGTGCCCGCCTCACGACGGAAGGCACTCTCACCATGGACAGGCTGCTGAGCTTCAACTGGGCCGGAGTCATCGATTTCCTGCCCGTCCTCTTCGTAGGCCTCTACTACACGCTGCTGATCTCCGTCGTCGGCCTCCTGATCGGCTTCGTCCTCGGCGCCTTCGTCGGGCTCGCGCGCATCAGCCGCTTCAAGATCCTCTACTGGATCGCCACCGTCTACATCGAGGTCATCCGCGGCACGCCGGTGCTCGTGCAGGCGATCTGGATCTACTTCGCCCTGCCCCTCATCATCCAGTACACGCTGCCCTCGGTGACGGCGGGCATCATCGTCATCGCGCTCAACTCCGGCGCCTACATCGCGGAGATCGTCCGCGGTGCGGTCCAGTCGATCGAGAAGGGCCAGATGGAGGCGGGCCGCTCCCTGGGCATGAGCCATCACACGACGATGTACCACGTCATCTGGCCGCAGGCATTCCGGCGCATGATCCCGCCGCTGGGCAATCAGTTCATCATCAGCATCAAGGACACGTCGCTGCTGTCCGTGATCCTCGTGCCGGAGCTCATCTTCCAGGGACGCCTCATCGCGGCGAACCACTTCAACGCGGTCGAGATCTACACGACCGTGGCGCTGTTCTACCTGGCGATCACGCTCACCCTCTCCGGTGTCCTGCGGATCCTCGAGAAGCGTCTGGAGGCGCGCGCATGATCATCGAAGTGACCGACCTGCACAAGTCGTTCGGCGACAACGAGGTCCTCTCCGGCATCGACGTGAGCATCGACGAGAAGGAGGTGGTCTGCGTCATCGGCCCCTCGGGCTCCGGCAAGAGCACCTTCCTGCGCTGCCTCAACCTGCTCGAGGACGTCACCTCCGGCGAGGTCGTCATCGACGGCCACAGCCTCACGGCGAAGAAGGTGCGCATCGACGATGTCCGGGCGGAGATCGGCATGGTCTTCCAGTCGTTCAACCTGTTCCCGCACAAGACGGTCATCGAGAACATCATGCTCGCCCCCACGAAGGTCCGCAGCCTCACCAAGGCGGAGGCCCGCGAGCGCGGCCGTGCACTTCTGGCGAAGGTCGGACTGGCGGAGAAGGAGAACGCCTACCCGGGCAGTCTCTCCGGCGGTCAGCAGCAGCGCGTGGCGATCGCCCGCGCGCTGGCGATGGAGCCGAAGATCATGCTCTTCGACGAGCCGACCTCCGCCCTCGATCCGGAGTTGGTCGGGGAGGTGCTCGCGGTCATGAAGACCCTGGCGCAGGAGGGGATGACGATGGTCGTCGTCACCCACGAGATGGGATTCGCCCGCGAGGTGGGGGATCGCGTCCTGTTCCTGGACGGCGGAGTCCTCGTCGAGCAGGGTCCGCCGGAGCAGATCTTCGACGCGCCCCGCGAGGACCGCACCCGCACCTTCCTCAACAAGGTGCTCTGACACCCGAGCCACTGATCCGCCGCACCGCCGACCCGTCGTCCCAGCTGAGCCGTGGGCGACGGGTCGGCGACGTCCGCACTTCCGGTGCGTGCGGCCTCCGCGGACAATGGAGGCGTGGACTGGTGGACGGCGACCTCGCTGCTGGAGCTGGAACTCCTGGCTCTCGCCTTCGCCCTGTGCGCACTCATCGGCATTGAGCGGCAGGTGCGGCAGAAGGCGGCGGGATTCCGGACGCACGTCCTGGTGGGAACCGGGTCCGCCGCTTTCACTCTCGTCTCGAGCTTCGGGTTCGCCCACATCCTGGGCGACGGAGTGACGCTCGACCCCTCGCGCATCGCCGCCCAGATCGTGACCGGCATCGGCTTCCTGGGCGCCGGCGTCATCTTCACACGCCGGGATGTGGTGCGGGGTCTCACGACGGCCGCGACCGTCTGGGTCTCGGCCGCCGTGGGGATGGCGGCGGGTGCCGGAATGGCATCCCTGGCCATCGGGCTGACCGCGTTCCACCTCTTCGCCCTCGTCGTCATGGGGCCGCTGGTCGCGAGGATCCCCACGCAGGACACGAACCGGGTGGTCCGCATCGTCTACGTCGACGGCGAGGGCGTCCTGCGCCGCCTCCTCGAGGTCGCCTCCCAGTCGGGGCTCTCCGCTTTCATCCTGTCGACGAGCCGGACGGACGACGGGCTGGTCCACCTGGACGTGCGCTTCAAGGGGCGCACGCCGCTGCACGTCCTCGTCCCGCACCTGCACGAGGTGGACGGCGTCCGCGCCGTGCATGTCCAGCGCGACGCCGACGACGATGAGGAGGAGTCGCGGGCCTAGGGCTGCGCCCGAGCCGGGTCAGCTCAGGGCCGTGCGGATCGCCGCGTTGAAGGCGTCGAGGTCGCCGGGGTTGCGGGAGGTGATGAGGTTCCCGTCGATGACGACCTCCTCGTCGACCCAGCGGGCGCCGGCGTTGACGAGGTCGACCCGCGTCGACGTGAACGAGGTGAGGCGACGGTTCTGGGCGACTCCGGCCTCGGCGAGGATCCAGGGTGCGTGGCAGATCGCGGCGACCGTCTTGTCCGCGTCGAAGAAGGCCTTCACCAGCGCGACGGCGTTCTCGTCGGTCCGCAGTGCATCCGCGTTCAGCGTCCCGCCCGGCAGGACCAGGGCGTCGTAGTCGTCGGCGGAGGCCTGCGAGACCGGAACGTCGACGGGGAACGTGTCCGCGTGCGTCCAGTCGCCCTCCATGGCCTGGAGTGTGTCCGTCGAGGGCGAGACGATCACGGTCTGGGCTCCGGCCTCGTCCAGAGCGGTGCGGGGACTCGTCAGCTCCACCTGCTCGACGCCGCGGGTCAGGAGGAAGGCGACCTTCTTGCCGGTCAGCGGTGTGGGTGCATCAGCCATGATTCCATCCTTCCGTCGGGTGCTTCTGCCCGGGGAACGGTGCGGATCCGGGGAACTATTCCATGGCTGGGGGCCGCGGGTGCCCGTGTGCGCCGGGGGCCGGATCCGCGACACGCCGCGGTGGTGTGTGGCACACCCCCGCGGGCGGGCGGGTTTCGAGCATTCCGGGTGTGTGCCGCGGACGTGACGGGCGGTCGTCGCCTCACGCGTGAGGGAGGGGCTGCTCCCGGCTGCAGTCGCTGGTCTCCAGCTGGAACGTGGTGTGCTCGATGCGCTCCTCGAAGTGATCGCGCACGCATGCGCGCAGATCAGCCAGCACCTCGTCCGCATGGCTGTCCGTGAAGCACTCCGGCTCCACCTCCACGTGGGCGGTCAGGACCGGCAGGCCCGTCCCGATCTTCGTGACGTGCAGATCGTGGATCCCCTGCACGTGCGGGTTCTCCAGCAGGTGGCGCTCCAGATCGTCCAGATCCAACCACGCGGGCACGGCCTCCATGAGGATCCGGACGGCGCTGCGCAGGATGAGGAATGCCCGCGGCACGATGAGAGCCGCGATGACGAGGGCCGCGACGGTGTCGATCTGCTGCCAGCCGGTCGTCGACAGCACGATCGCGCTCACGATGACGGCGACGGATCCCAACGCGTCGTTGAGGACCTCGAGGAACGCCGCCCGCAGATTCAGGTTCGCGTTCCGATCGCCCATGAGGACTGTGAGGGACAGGATGTTGCCCACCAGGCCCACGATGCCGAACACCAGGAGACTCCCGGCCGGGATCTCCGGCGGATCCAGCAGCCTCTGCCAGCCGATGACCAGCGCGTACAGGCCGACCGCCAGGAGGATGAGTGCCTGCAGTGCGGCGGCCAGCACCTCCGCCCGGCGCATGCCCCAGGTGTGCTTCGCCGTCGTGGGGCGGAGTATGAGGGACGCCGCGATGAGCGCCATGAGGAGGCCGCCGGCGTCCGTGAGCATGTGCGCGGTGTCGACGAGGAGGGCGAGCGATCCGGTGAGGACGGCACCGATCGCCTGCGCGACGAGGATCGTTGCGGTGATGCCGAAGGCGATCGCCAGCCGGGTCCAGATCGGAAG
>DYUK01000199.1 GCA_020743695.1 Brevibacterium senegalense
TGCGACAGGACGACCCGGTTGCCGTAGCCTCCCGCGACACCGCTGGAGACCACCACGCCGTCCGCCGCCGCGTACACCGGCTGTCCGCACGGCACGCCGAAGTCCGTGCCCGTGTGCATGCGCCGCGTCCCGGAGATGGGGTGCGTGCGCCAGCCGTACTGCGACGTGATCGGATGCCCGGGCGCGGGGTTCTTGAGGAACCCGTCTCCCGGCAGCGTCCGGTTGCCGTCGCCGTTGTCCTCCTGCCACTCGCGGATCTCGTCCGCCAGCCGCTCCTGCTCCTCCTTCTGCCTCTCCAGCTCCTCCGCAGTCGCAGCCTGGTTGTCCTCGATCGTCTGCGCCGCAGAGTCCTTCTGGGAGATCAGGTCGTCCAGGGAGGACTTCGCCTCCACAGCGGCGGCCTCCGCGGCCTCCTTCTCGAGCACGACCTCGGCGGCCTCGTCCTTGAGATCGGAGATCTCCTCCGCGACCGCGTCGAGGCGGTTCTGGCTGCTCACGTTCGCCGCACGCTGCTCGCCCAGCTGCGTGATCGTCCGCTGCTGGGAGCGCACGGCGGAGTCGACGCGGGTGAGGCCGTCCAGGCCGTTGTCACTCTCCGCCATCTGCAGCAGCATCGCGAGATCGCTGGTGACCCCGGAGTTCTGGTAGGCCCGCCGGGCCACGCCCACGACCGCCTGCTCCGAGTCCTCGATCTGGTCGGTGCCGTCGTCGATCTGCTCCTGCAGCTCCTTCTCCGCGTTCTCCGCGGAGGTGAGGCGGGCGGCCAGCTCCTCGTCCTTGCGCTCCGCCTCGGCCAGTTCCTCGGACGCAGCGGTGACCGCGTCCTCGGCATCCGGCATGCGGTCCTCGGCGTCCTCCAGCTCCGCCACGACGCGGGCCAGCTCCTCGCTGAGGCCCTCGTGCTCCAGCTGGAGCTCCTCGATACGCTCGTCGACCGAGGACTTCTCCTCCTGCGGATTCGCGAGCCCCGGCGACGTGGGCGCCAGCAGCACGAGCACGAAGAGGGACGCGAGCACCGCGAGGACCCGGGCGCGCGCGCTGCGAGGAGACTTCAGCATGGAGACGATCACACCTTCATGTACCGACGGAGGGTGAGCCAGGACGAGACGCCGGCCATCACCACACCCACCAGCACCAGCAGCGGGGTGACGAGAGCGACGTCGGACAGATTCACGAGACTGACCCCCGCGAGACGGGACTGCAGCCACCCGGACACACCGAAGTGTACGCCCACGCCCAGCACCGCGCCCGCCAGCAGACTGCCCACGGCCGCGGCGATGATGCCCTCGAGGATGAACGGCAGCTGGATGAAGAGGTTCGAGGCGCCCACCAGCCGCATGATGCCGGTCTCACGGCGCCGGGTGAACGCGGACAGGCGGATGGTCGTCGCGATGAGCAGCACCGCGCACAGCGTCATGATCGCGGCGATGCCCACGGCGACGGCGGTGGCGACGTTGAGGATCCGGAACAGCTGGTCCAGCAGCCGGTTCTGATCGACGACCTCCTCGACGCCCGGGGTCGCGGAGAAGTACTCGCTGATGATCCCGTACTGCTCCGCGTCCGCCAGTTGGATGCGGAACGACTCCTGCATCTGGTCCTCCGGGACCGTGCCCTCGAGGCTGGTCCCCTCGAACTGCTCCTCGAACAGGCGATGCGCGGTCGCCTTGTCCTCGAAGTGGACCTCCTCGACGTAGTCCTCGAGATCCGGCGATGACAGCGCGGCCTCGATCGCGTCCTTCTGCTCCTGGGTGACCTCGCCCTCGGCACAGGTGGGGGCCTCGGAATCGGGCGGGCACAGGAACACGGCGACCTGCACGCGGTCGTACCAGTAGTCCTTCATCCCGGAGATCTGCATCTGCAGCAGCACCGCCGAGCCGATGAACAGCAGCGACACGAACGTCACGAGCACGACGGAGATGATCATCGAGAGGTTGCGGCGCAGGCCCGTCAGCACCTCCGACAGGATGAACGAGGTCTTCACGGCTGCGTCACCTCCGGCCGGTAGCCGCCCACCTCGTCACGGACCATCTCCCCGGACCGCAGCTCGATGACGCGGCGGTTCATCGCGTTGACGATCGACGAGTCGTGGGTCGCCATGAGCACGGTGGTACCGAAGCTGTTGATCCGCTTGATGACGTCCATGATGTCCTGGCTGGTCGCAGGGTCGAGGTTGCCCGTGGGCTCGTCCGCCAGCAGGATGCCGGGCTTGTTGACGACGGCGCGCGCGATCGCGACGCGCTGCTGCTCGCCGCCGGACAGCTCGTGGGGGTAGCGCTTCTGCTTCCCCTCGAGACCGACCGTCTCGAGGACATCCGGCACCAGTGTGGAGATCGCCGCCCGCGACTTCCCGATGACGTGCAACGCGAACGCCACGTTGTCGAACACGTTCTTGTTGGGCAGCAGGCGGAAATCCTGGAACACGGTCCCGATGCCGCGGCGCAGGTGCGGCACCTTCCAGCTGGGCATCCGCGCGGTCTGGGTGCCGGCGACCGTGATGCGGCCGCGGGTGGGCACCTCCTCGCGGAGGACGAGACGGATGACGGTCGACTTCCCCGATCCCGAGGCCCCCACCAGGAACACGAACTCCCCCGCCTCCGCGGTGAACGACAGGTCCGCGAGCGCGGGTGCGGTGCGGTGGTCGTAGGACTTCGTGACCTTGTCGAACGTGATCACACAGACTCCGGGGCTGGGGGGACGGCGGACGGCAACGGGGCGCGGGCCGGCACACCCGGCGCCGGGTCCCACCTCACTCTAGGGCGGGCAGGGGCGCGCGGCGCGGCTTTCACCCCAGACACCGCGTGTCGGGCCAGCTGACTCTCAGGGTTCCGTGGCGCGGACCTGGATCCAGGCCGACCCACGATCCGGCGCGCCGCGCGGAGATCATGTGCGCGGCGCCGGGATCAGTCCTGGGCCTCGGCGGCCATCTCCTGCTCCTTGCGCCAGCGGATGCCGGCCTGCAGGAAGCCGTCGATGTCGCCGTCGAAGACGGCGGACGGGTTGTTGACCTCGTAGTTCGTCCGCAGGTCCTTGACCATCTGGTAGGGGTGCGTCACGTACGACCGCATCTGGTCACCCCAGCTGGCCTTGATGTCGCCAGCCAGCTCCTTCTTCTGCGCGTTCTCCTCCTCCTGCTTGAGCAGCAGCAGGCGGGACTGGAGGACGCGCATCGCGGCAGCGCGGTTCTGGATCTGCGACTTCTCGTTCTGCATGCTCACCACGACGCCCGTGGGCACGTGCGTGATGCGGACCGCGGAGTCCGTCGTGTTGACCGACTGGCCTCCGGGGCCGGACGACCGGTACACGTCGATGCGCAGGTCGTTCTCGTCGATGTCGACGTGGTCGGTCGACTCGATGAGCGGGACGACCTCGACAGCGGCGAACGACGTCTGGCGCCGACCCTGGTTGTCGAACGGGCTGATGCGGACCAGGCGGTGCGTGCCCGCCTCGACCGACAGCGTGCCGTAGGCGAAGGGGGCGTCGACCTGGATCGTCGCGGACTTGACGCCCGCGCCCTCTGCGTACGAGGTGTCGAGCTCCTTCACCGCGTACTTCCGGTTCTCCGCCCACCGGATGTACATGCGCGTGAGCGTCTGCGCGAAGTCCGTCGCGTCATCGCCGCCTGCGCCGGCGCGGACCGTGATGACAGCGGAGCGCTCGTCGTACTCGCCGGACAGCAGCGTGGAGATCTCCAGCTCACCCAGTTCGCCCTTGAGCTTCTCGATCTCTGCGTGCGCCTCGTCGACCGCGTCCTGGTCGCCCTCGTCCTCGCCCATCGACACGAGCAGCTCGACGTCCTCGATGCGCTGGTCGAAGCGATCGAGCTTCTCCAGGACGGACTGCTTGTGGGACAGCTTGGACGTCACCTTCTGCGCGGCGTCCGGGTCGTCCCAGAGGTCCGGCGCGGCGGCGGCATGGGTGAGCTCCTCCACCTCGCTGCGCAGGGTGTCGACGTCGGACACCTCGCGGATGGAGGAGAAGGTGCGCTGCAGTGATTCGATCTCTGCGGAGAAGTCTGTGGCCATAGTGTCCCTAGACTACGGCACTGCACGGACGCGGCCGCGGGTCAGCCCGCAGCCGCGTCCTCCGCCTCACTTCTGGTCGTACAGCTTGAGCGCCAGGAATCCGTGCGTGAAGGCCGCACCGGCGCGCAGTGCCGCGGCGACCATGATGGCCCGCGACAGGTGCTCCTCCGTCGCCCCCGCCTTCTTCGCCTTCTCGACGTGCCCCGCCAGGCAGTACGGGCACTGCGTCGTCGCGGCGACGGCGATCGCGATGAGCTCGCGCGTGAGGACGCTCAGGACGTCGTCGGCGGGGTCGAAGACGGCACCGTCGAACGCCTGGAACGCCTCGACCGCGCTGCCGGAGGTCTGTCGCAGCGGCCGCAGGTACGACCGGTCGCCGGGCTCGTGGAAGTGCTCCAACTCCGAACCCTGCTCGTACGCCTTGTGCGCCAGGAATCCGTGCGTGTACGCGGCACCGGCCCGCAGCCCGGCCGCGACGTACACGGCGCGGGCGACCTCCTCGCGGCTGGCGCCGGCCTTCTTCGCATTGCCCACGTGCACGTCCAGGCAG
This sequence comes from Brevibacterium senegalense, assembly GCA_020743695.1. Classification (GTDB taxonomy): domain Bacteria; phylum Actinomycetota; class Actinomycetes; order Actinomycetales; family Brevibacteriaceae; genus Brevibacterium; species Brevibacterium senegalense_A. Next base: position 4,573 of record DYUK01000199.1, read on the forward strand.
TAGGGGCACTGCGTCGTCGAGGCGACCCCGATCGCGATGAGCTCCTTCGTCCGCAGGTCGAGGACCTCGTCATCCTTGTCGAACACCGCCGCGTCGAACGCGCCGAACGCCTTCGTCTGGCTGGGCGCGACCTGTGCCAGCACCTTCTGGTAGTCGAAGTCTCCGGACTCGTGGTAGTGCATCTGTCAACTCCTTCGTCAGCCCGCGGGGCCCCTGCCCCGCTCCTGCGACCAGCCGATCACAGCCGTCTCGCACCTGTCCAGAGTGTGACGATCCGCGACAGGCACGGACGCCCGTCGGATTGCGACGCTGTCGCAGGTCGGACTCCGGGACCACCGCCGAGGCCGTGGCCGGCCGCCGCGACTCAGTCGAGTCCCAGCAGGCGGACTCCGTTGTCGTGGAGGATCTTCCGCTCGACGTCCGCACCCAGCCCCAGGCCCAGGATCGCGTCGATCTGGACGGAGTAGGGATAGGGGATGTTGGGGAAGTCGCTGCCCAGCACCACCTTGTCCTGCAGATCGACGAGGTCGCCCATGAGCTCCTGCGGGAACGGCGCCGTCTCCTCGACGTAGGGGGTGAAGGTCATGCAGGTGTCGACGCACACCCGTTCGTAGTCGCGGGCCAGCCGCAGGAACTCCGCGTACTCGGGGGTGCCGGTGTGCGCGATGACGAGGGCCAGGTCGGGGTGCCGGCTCAGCACCTGCCGCACGGGCTCGAGGCCCGTGTGCCGCCCCGGCACCGGGCCGGAGCCGCAGTGGATGACGACGGGGACCCCGGCCTCGGCGATCTGGGCCCAGACCGGATCCAGCAACGGGTCCGCTGGGTCGTACCCGCCCACCTGGACGTGGGACTTGAAGACCTTCGTGCCGACCTCGAGCGCTTCGCGGGTGTAGTCGGCGGCCTCGGGCTCGGGGAAGAAGGTCGAGGTGTGCGCGCAGTCCGGGGTGCGGGCCGCGAAGTCCGCCGCCCAGCCGTTGAGCCACTGGGCCATGCCCGCCTTGTGGGGGTAGAGCATCGAGGTGAAGGCGCGCACGCCCATGTCTCGCAGCCGCTGGACACGGGCCTCCTCTTCCCAGCGGTAGGCGATGGGCCAGGGGCGCAGCCCGCGCTCGGTCGCGTGGTCGAAGTAGCCCCACACCTTGTCCAGCACGTTCGTCGGCATGAAGTGCGTATGGATGTCGACGAAACCGGGGATGCCCAGGTCTGCGGCGATGCCGCGGAGGCGTTGGGGCTCGTCCGCGGGCAGGTCGACGGTGACCGGCGCGGAAGGCGCGGGGGCAGCGGAGCCGGCGGCGGCCTCGGGAACGGGGGTGTCATCGGCAGTCATGCCGCCATCGTAGAACGGACGATCAGTGACGGTGTCGACGGCGACCAGGATGACGCGTCGACGACAGGCCGCCTATCCACAGGGTGGACTGCGCTCTTCCCATCGGGACCGCTTCTCATTACGGTGATCATCGAAGTGGCACAGCTCACACTCAGGATTCTCACCGGCGACCGGAGGACTGCGCGATGGAGGCAGTGGAGATCATCCGTGCTGAAGTGCGCGATCTCATCCGCATGCGCGGGATCGATCCGCGGTCGGACGCCCGCCCCACCGCGGACCTCATCGACGAGGTGATCCGCTCCTACGACGAGCGCACCCTGTCCGGCTCGCTGCCTCTGCTGGCGGATGCGGACGCGGCCCGCCGCAGCGTGCTGGACGACCTGACCGGGTACGGGGCGATCCAGCAGTTCCTCGACGACCCCTCGGTCGAAGAGATCTGGGTGAACGGACCGCACGCGGTCTTCGTGTCGCGGCACGGGGTCTCCGAACTCACCCCCGTCGTGCTGAGCGAACCGGAGGTCTCCTCCCTCATCGAGCAGCTGCTGCGCACGACGGGACGCCGGGTCGACCTCTCCTCACCGTTCGTCGACGCCTCCCTGCCGGACGGCTCCCGCCTCCACATCGTCCTGCCGGACATCACGCGGACCCACCCGGCGATCAACATCCGCAAGTTCATCGCGCACTCGCGCAGCCTGCACGACCTCGTGGAGAAGGGGTCGCTCACCCCGCCGGCGGCACGATTCCTGGACGCCGCCGTCGCCGCGGGGGCCAACGTCCTGGTGTCCGGGCAGACGCAGGCGGGCAAGACGACGATGCTGGGCGCACTGTGCGGATCGATCCCCGTCCGCGACCGGGTGATCACCTGCGAGGAAGTGTTCGAGCTGTCCGTGCCCGCCCGCGACTGGGTCGCGATGCAGTGCCGCCAGTCCAGCCTCGAGGGGACGGGCGAGGTCGCACTGCGGCGCCTCGTCAAGGAGGCCCTGCGCATGCGGCCCGACAGGATCATCGTGGGCGAGGTCCGCGAGGCGGAGAGCTTCGACATGCTCATCGCCATGAACGCGGGCCTGCCGTCGATGGGGTCCGTGCACGCGAACTCCGCCCGCAGCGCGATCACGAAGATGTGCACGTTGCCGCTGCTGGCGGGCCCCAACATCGGCTCGTCGTTCGTCACACCCACCGTCGCCGGCTGCATCGACCTGGTCGTCCACCTGACCCTGCTGCGCAACGGCTCCCGCCGCGTCCAGGAGATCGTCGCGGTCCCCGGAGGGATCGAAGGCGAGACGGTCGAGCTGGAGACCGTCTTCCAGACGGACGCGGACGGCCGGCTGGTCCGAGGCCGCGGGTTCAGCCACCTGGGCGACCGCATCGCCGCGATCGGGAAGAACCTCCACACGCTGCTGGAGGCCGCGTGACCACCACTCTCATGGCGACGCTGTGGGGCATCGTCCTGGCCGCCGGACTCCTGTGCATCTGGTCCTCGTTCTGGGAGGCGCCGGTCAAGCGCCGCGAGCGGTCGCGCTTCGTCGCCGAGCTGGCCGACGACCTCGTCGCCGCAGACCTGCCCCGCGTCTCGCCGACGCACCTGCTGCTCATGTGCGCCGGTGCAGGTCTCATCGTGTGGCTGGTGGGGTACGCCCTCACCGCGTCCGTGCCGATCAGCCTGTGCTTCGCGGGCTTCGCCTGCGTGCTCCCCTACGCGATCGTCCGCCGCCGGGCCCGGTCCCGCGAGGTCGAGCGCCGGGTGCTGTGGCCGGACGCGATCGACCACCTGCACTCCGGGGTGCGGGCCGGCATGTCCCTGCCCGAGGCCCTGGCCGCCCTGGCACACCGCGGTCCCGACGGTCTGCGGCCGGTCTTCCAGGTCTTCGAGGACGAGTACCGGGCGACGGGTTCGCTCACGCTCGCGCTCGACGCCTTCAAGCAGGCGAGCGCGGACCCGGTGGCCGACAGGATCGTCGCGGCCCTGGCCGTGACGCGAGACGTGGGCGGAACGGAGCTGGGCACGCTGCTGCGGACGCTGGCCCAGTTCCTGCGGGAGGACGCGCGCACCCGATCGGAACTCACCGCCCGGCAGAGCTGGACCGTCACCGGTGCACGGCTGGCGGTCGCCGCGCCCTGGGTCGTGCTGGCCCTGCTGGCCACGCGCGGGGAGGCGGCCGCCGCCTACAGCACCGCACAGGGCACGATGCTCCTGGGCGCCGGCATGATCATCTCGCTGGGCGCCTACCAAGCGATGAAGCGGATCGGGCGCCTGCCCGCCGAGCCGCGGGTGCTGCGATGAGCGCGGCGATCTGGTCCCACGTCGACGTCTTCAACCCCAGTGTCGCGATCATCATGGGGCTGATCCTGGGCGTCGCCCTGGCGCTGACCGTCGCCCAGCTGCCCGTCCTGCGCAGGCCCACGCTGGAGGACCGGATCGCCCCGTACCTGCGGGACCAGCCCCGCGTCGCCTCGCTCTACAGCGCCCCCGCCGGTCCTCGGACCGGATTGCTGGGGATCGGGGCCCAGCTGGCGACCCGCACGGGGACCTGGCTGGCTTCGCGGATCACGACGGACGCCTCAGTGGTGCGCAGGCTGGAGCAGCTGGGTGGGGCGACGACCATCGAACGCTTCCGCACGCGGCAGGCACTGTGCATCCTCGCGGGGCTGGCCGCCGGTGCAGCGGTGGGCGCGGTCTCCGCCGTCACCCGCGGGTTCTCGCCGCTCATCCTCGTGGGCCTCATCCTCATCGGCGCGGTGCTGGGCCACATCGTCAACGACTGGTGGCTCACCCAGCAGGTGCGCGAGCGCGAGCAGCGCATTATGGCCGAGTTCCCCACCGTCGCCGAGCTGCTGGCCCTGTCCATGACGGCGGGCGAGGGCACGATCGACGCACTGGAGCGCGTGTGCCGCTCGACGCGGGGCGAGCTGAGCCAGGAGCTGTCGCGGGCCCTCGCGCAGGTGCGGACCGGCACGCCCCTGGTCGACGCCCTCGACGAGTTGGGCCAGCGCACCGGCAACCCGTCCATCATCCGATTCGTCGACGGCATCGCGGTCGCCACCTCCCGCGGCACGCCCCTGGCTGAGGTCCTGCGCGCCCAGGCCGCCGACGTCCGCGAGCACGGTCGCCGCGCCCTCATGGAGGTCAGCGGCAAGAAAGAAGTGGGCATGCTCGTTCCCGTCGTCCTCTTCGTGCTGCCCGTCACCGTCGTCTTCGCCCTGTACCCCACCCTGGCCGTCCTGCAGCTGGGCCCCTGACCACGCACGATCCGTTCCCGCATTCCGAAGGAGAACCCATGTTCACCCGCTTGCACGCGCTGCTCCTCACGACGCTCGCGACGCTGCTGACGGCCCTCCCACGTCCCGGCGCGGAATCCCCGCCATCCCGCGCCCGAGGCCGCCGCGAGACCCGCTCGGACCGCGGCGATGTGCCCGGCTGGGTTCTCATCACCGTTATGACCGCTGCGCTGGTCGTCGCGCTCTGGGCCCTGGCCGGCGAGGCGTTCACATCGCTCTTCACGGACAGCATCAACCGGGTGCGGCAGGCAGGCTGAGTCGCCGATGGGCGCGGAGCGGACCACGGCCTCGACGGGCCGTCCGGGCGGCAGGTCCGGCAGGCGGTCTGGCCAGCGGTCGGACAGCGGGTCCGCCGTCGCCGAATTCGTCATGGTCTCCGCACTGCTCGCGCTCGTGTTCGCTGCCCTCCTGCAGATCGGTCTGGCGCTGCACGTGCGGAACACCGTCGTAGACTCGGCGATCGCAGGTGCCAGAATGGCCGCCGCTGCCGACCGCACCGAGGCGGACGGCGCCCAGCACACCGCCACGCTCATCGCAGCCGCGGTCAGCGAGCGCTACGCGCAGGACATCCGGGTCGACACCACGCAGTCCGGGCCGCAGGACCTCATCACCGTGACCGTCCGCGTACCCGTCCCCGTCGTGGGCTTCGCGGGAGTGGGGCAGACGTGGGAGCTCACGGGCCGTGCCTTCGCAGAGGACACAGGACTGTGATGCTCCGGGATGGGGTGCGACGGGCCGTCGGAGGTGGCCGGATCCGGCGCGGGACCCGTCACCGCACTTCGGGGCGCACCGGCCCAGGGCTGCGTCCCGACGCCGGCACCGCGCCGATCGAGTTCGTCTTCGGCACGACCGTGCTGCTGCTCCCTCTGCTGTTCCTCATCGTCTCGCTGGCGCAGGTGCAGGCCGGCCTCTACGCCGCTCAGTCCAGCGCGATCGACGCCGCGCGCACGGCGTCGCGGTTCCCGGCCGATGCGCAGGCATCCGCGCAGTCGATCGCCCGCCTCCACTTCCAGGACCACGGGCTGGAGGACGCGGATTGGGAGATCGACCTGCACTGCTCCACGACGTGCACCACGTCCGGCGCCCCCGTCACCGCGACCGTGACCGCGAAGATCCCCATCCCAGGCATCCCTGCCATCCTGGGCGAGACGCGGATCCCCCTCATGGTCGTCCGCTCCTCGCACACCGACCTCATCGCCCCGGTCGTCGAATGAGTGGGCCGGTGAGGGGTGACGGGAGCAGCGCGGCCCAGCGGATGGTGGATCGCCTGCGCTCGCTGTGCCGTGCGGGGCGGACCGACGAAGGCTCGATCACGCCGCTGACGATCGGTTTCGCCTCGATCGCCCTGGCGCTCATCCTGCTGGCCGCGCTCATCACCGACATGTGGCTGGCGCACCGCAAGCTCTTCGCCCTAGCGGATTCCGCAGCGCTGGCAGCGGCCGAGTCCTTCGACCCCGCGCCCACGGAGGAGCCGGGCATCCTCCTGACGGACGACGGCGTGTCCACGGCGGCCCGCGAGTATCTCAACGCCGTCGACGTTTCGCCGCGCTACTCCGACGTCCGGCTGGTGGGCAGCAGCCCCGACGGTCTCAGTGCCCACGTCGATCTGCGCGCCACCTACACGCCCGTCCTGCTCTCGCCCTTCGGCACCTCCTGGATCGAGCTGGAGGCGAGCGCGACCGTCCGCGGTGCGCTGCGCCTCTGAGGCGGATCACCCGCAGCACGTTCCGCTCTGCGTCACAGCCTCGCCCCTGTCCCGACCACCACCGGCGCGCGATCCTGTGGATGGTGGCGCGCCGCTCCACATACGTCCGCACGACCAGCCAGCGCTGCCGCGATCCGTCCATCCTGCAGAGGGTGAGCACCTCGATGATCCACTCTCTGACGCGCACCGGGCCGCAGAGCCTCAGTGTCACGGCACCGGGGTGGGTCCCGGCTTCCGCCGTGCTGGAATCTGTCACGACCGAGATCAGCACACCCACTCGGGACCCCGGTGTCACTGCCCACACCACGTGGTCCCAATGGTCTGCGGCGCACCCGGTCCTGGTGCGCGGCGCGACGGTCCCCGTCCTGCCTCCGGCGACGCCCACTCCCCCGGGCCACGCACGCATCGTCGTGCGCTCGGGGCCCGAGTCCGGCTTCGCCGTCGCCCTGCCCCAGGGCGAATGGACGCTGGGCCGAGGGTCGGGCGCTGACGTGCCGCTGGCGGACCCGTTCCTCTCCCGCACGCCCCACCTGCTCGTCAACAGCCCTGCCGGGATCCGGATCGACGGAACGGCGGAGGACCACGCAGTGGTGGGGTCGACCACGCTCCTGCTGCCCCACCACCTCACCCGGCGCCCCCTGGGTCAGCCGTCCGCGGCACCAGCCTCACCCGAGCCCCACTCCTCACCCGACGCCCTCACCTCGCACGAGCCTCTCGACTGGCCAGAGCGCCCCGACGTCGCCCCCGTTCGAAAGCCCTCGTGGCTCGTGTTCGCCGCACCCGTCGTCATCGGGATCGTGCTGGCCCTCGTCGTGGGCACATGGTGGTTCCTACTGTTGAGCGCCGCCGGCCCGCTCACAGCGGTCCTCACTCTGCGCGGGGACCGGCGCCGGTTCGCACGGGAGACGGTCCAGGTGGCGCGCGACCACCGCCGCGCCATCGACCGGACCCTCCGGCAGCTCGAGACCCGACTGCACGCCTTCACCGCAGACCTCGACCGGATCGCCTACGGCGGGAACTCGCCCGCAGCGGGGTCTCCATCCGGGCACTCGGCTCCCTCCGGTGCGAGGTCGCCGGCCGGTAGTACAGGGTCGTTACCCGGTCAGTCGTCACGGCCCACTTCGGGATCCGCTGAGGACGTGCCGCCGGGACGCGACCGCGTCGTGGTCCTGGGCTTGGGCGACGTCGTGAGCACGGCCTCCGTGCACCTGCCCCGCGACCGCTCCGCACGGGAACAGGCCCGCCGCCGGCTGCCGCCCCCCGTCGTCGCCGGCGATCGGGCCGTGCTCATCGCTCACGACGCTCCGCTGCTGGTGGATCGCGCGACGACGGTCCGGATCGACGGGCCCGAGGCCGCAGTCCTGTCCGCAGTCCGGTCCCTGGTCTCCGCTCACCTGGCGGCGGGGTCCGGCTGTGTCGCTCCTGCCCGATTCCCGGAGTTCGCAGGTCTGTCCGGACTCCCCCATCCCTGCACCGTCGAAGTCCTCGAGGCGCAGGAGACCGGACCCGCGAATCCGGAGCGCGGTGCAGGTGCCGGTGCAGAGTCCCCGCTGTCCGTCCTGGTGCACGGCCCGGAATCGACCGAGCACTCCCCCATCCTCACGGTCACATGCGGGCCCCTGGGCCAGCCCGCGCACATCCGGGTCCCGTCGCCCGACGGACCGGCCGCCCCCGGCGACACCGGCCTCGGCGCCGGCGGCCGGTCCGGTCGAGCGTCGTTCCACCCCTCGTTCGGCCGGCCGCTCACCGGACCCGCGCATGTGCACTCTCTGAGCCGGGCGAGCGCGATCCGCATGCTCGCGTCGATCGCACCGCGCGCTGGCGGGGCCGCCCTCTCGCTCCCGCCCGCCTCACAGGTGCCCACGACCGGGATCGCCGATGTCCTCCGCCTCTGGGAGACGACCGGCAGGCACGGCCATGGCCCGCTCGTCGCACCGCTGGGCACCCCGGTCGACGGCCCCCGGACCACGGCCTCGGCGACGACCCTGCCGACCACCCCGATGTCGGCTCCCACGCGTGCCTCGATCACGGCCCCGGCAGCATGCTCTCCGACCACCGCGCCTCCACACGACTCCCTGGCCTCCCGGGACCTCTTCCTCCTGGACCTGCGCACGTCGGGGCCGCACGCGCTGGTCGCCGGCACGACCGGCAGCGGCAAGTCCGTGCTGCTCGAGACCTGGCTGGAGGCGCTCTGCCGCACCCACTCCCCCGAGGATATGCGCCTCGTCCTCCTGGACTTCAAGGGCGGTGCCAGCCTGTCGCGGTTCGTCCGCTACCCGCACACCGACTGCCTCCTCACCGACCTCGACGAGGCCGCTGCCCTGCGCGCCCTCCGCAGCATCACCGCGGAGGTGAGTCGCCGCGAGCTCCACCTGTCCAGGGCCAGGTGCCGCGACATCGACGAGCTGCTGGACCGGTCGCGCACCGATCCTGCGGTCGCGCGTCTGCCACGCCTCCTCGTCGTCATCGACGAGTTCCACGTCCTCACCGGCCTGGGTCCGCACGTCGTCGCCCAGTTCGAACGACTCACCGCGGTGGGCCGCTCGCTGGGAGTGCACATCGTCCTCGCGACCCAGCGCCCGTCGGGGGTGGTCTCCGCGCGGATGCGCGCCAACATCGCCCTGCGGATCTGCCTGCGGGTGCGCGACGACGCGGACTCGCACGAAGTGCTGGGAATACCCGACGCGGCCCGCCTCGACCCGCGGATCCCCGGCGTCGCGCTGATCTCCGATGAGGAGGGGATCCGAGCCGTGCGCTGCGCGGTCCCGGACGACCCGGCGCAGTCGGGCGATCCAGCGACGGCACGTGGCCGCCTCCCGCACGCCGTCGTGCGTTCGCTGACGGATGACGCCGAGGTCGCGGTCCCTCTCAGCTGCCCGTCGCCGCCTGCTGCACGGACCTGGGACGGTCCTCAGGGGCCACGGCACGAGGTCATCGCACCGCCCCTGCCCGCCCGACTCGAGAGTGCGCACCTGCCCGGACGGATTCAACGGGACCCACGGGACCCCGGTCGGAATCAACAGGGCCCGCAGGACCCAGGACGGGATGACGGGGTCTGCACTGACGGAGACTCACACGTCGGAGACCGAGCCGTGGGTCTCGTCGACCTGCCTCAGCAGAACCGGACCGCACTCGTGGAGCTGACGGCGGCTTCGGGGTCGGTGACTGTGTCCGGCGGGCGCGGCAGGGGCTGGACGACGACGGTCGCGGCGTTCGCACACGCGTTCGCCGCGACCGGTCTGCCGGTCATCCGCGTGGATTCCATGCGCGCCGGCGACCCGGATGCACTGCCTTTCGTCGACGCGTCGGGCGTCCTGCGGCTCACGCACGCGCAGGGCTGGATGATCGATCACCTCATCGACGTGTGCTCAACGGCCGACCACCCTGTCGTCTGGGCGATCGACGACTGGGATGAGCTGACGCACGCGCATCCCGGCGGTCCGCGGATCGACCGGCTCGAGCGGCTGCTGGCGGGAAGTGCGAGGATGCGCTTCGTCGCATCCGCGCCGCGGCGCGGTGTGGGGCAGCGGCTGGCGCAGGCGGCGACCACCCGCATCGTGTTCCCGCCCGCGGCGGACACGGACGTCGTGCTCTTCGGGCTGAGCGCCACCCGGTTCCGCGGCGAGTGGCCAGCCGGTCGCGCCGTCATCCTGGGTGACGCGGCGCAGACGGACGACCGCGACGGGGCGGACATACAGGTCGTACGGCGTGCGGAAGTTCGGGACATGCGGGGCGCGGAGACCCGGGAGAGTCGAGCGAGCGGCCGGGCGCAGGCGGACGCGACTCAGGAGTCCGCAGTGCGCACACACGTGCTGTGGACCGGGTTCGAGCGCCGGGTGGGACCCGGATACGAGCGACTGGTGCGGTCGACCCGTGCGGACGCGGATGCGATCGCGATGGGCCTGGATCCGGGTGGTCGAGCAGTCGACTGGTCCCCAGAGCGCGACGGCGCGATCCTCACGGTGAGGTGCTCGCCGCCCTTGATCGACTCACCAGATCTCCGAGCGCTGACGGATACGCTCCGAGCCCATGGCATCGCGGTGCTCGACCAGCGACAGGACCGCTCTCCGGGCATCCGTGCCACCGATGCAGCCGGGCCGATCTGCGTCGTCGCCGGTGCACCAGACCCACGATCCGCGGGGTTCGGAGTCGAGACTGCACCGGGTCCCACCCTCCTGCTGGGCGACTGGAGGGACGCCGACCTGCGCGCCGCCGGTCACCGCTGGTTAGCACCGATCCCACCCGCGGCGTGTGCGTCATGGTGGCTGATGGATGACACGACGACCCCGGTGCGGCTCCACGATGCTTCGACCAGATGCGACATAGACTCATCAGCATGACGTCCGAACATGGAACGTATTCCGTTTCCGACGGGACCCGGGTGGACTTCGCCGACGCCATGGACCGGTGGGTCCCCCTCGCGCACGAGATCCTCGTGCAGACCGCGAAGACCTACAACGCGACGACAACGTACAAACAGCTCACGGAGGCGGTCCAGGAGAGCTCGGGCATCCGCACGAAGATGCTGATCGGGCATTGGAGCGGGAAACTGCTGGAGCGGGTCGCGCAACGAGCCGTCGACGCAGGCGAACCACCGTTGACCTCCTTGTGCGTCCATCAGGACGGCACGATCGGCCCGGGGTACCTCCATGCACCGCGAGCCGTCGCCGACACCCCGGACGCCGACGTCGAGGAGTTGGCCGCCGAGCACCGACTGCTCTGCTACCGGCGGTACGCAGCGGATCTGCCGGCGGACGGTGGCACCCCCACGCTCACTGCTCAGGTCTCAGCGGCGCGATCCCGTCGAGCGAGGACCGAACCCCGACCGCGCGCCACCTGTCCGACCCACTTCGTCGAACTGTCCGCCACCGGAGTGTGCTCCGACTGCGACTGAGTGCTGCGATCGTCAGTCCCGCACGAGCGTCGTGTACGACTCGAGGACCCGCGCGGAACCGGCCTCCACCAGCTGATCGACCAGCTCCCGCTCCGTCTCCATCGCGTCCGTGACCTCGACGACGACCGGGGTGTCGACGGACAGCCGCGCGATCAGCGATCGCAGGTCCTCGAGGTTCCCGTCGACGCTGCCGACCGTCAGCTCCGTGGCGTCCTCGCCGCCCGCGACCGCGAAGACGTGGTCGCCACCCGCTGCGGTCGGGTCACTCATCGCCGAGGCCGCCGCCCCTGATCCGTCCACACCGGTCCCGCCTGCGCCCGGTCCACCGGCACCCGGCTGCCCGGCCCCGCTCCCGGCTGCACCCGGCGCTCCGGCTCCCGCGGCCTCCCCGCGCTCCTGCGCGTAGGACACCGCGAACGCGGTGACCGGCCGCTTGTTGATGTTCTCGTCCCCCACGTCCCCGCGGGGACGCCAGAGGGCGGCACCATGGGCACCCGCGGCCTCCGACAGGAAGCGCGTGTTCACCTGTCCGATGCTCATCTGCGCCGCCGGATCCTGCGCGTTCACCCGCTCGTACCAGCCGGCGAACGCCTGCGTGAGCGCGACCGAGCCGGTGTCGATGACCTGCAGGTCCTCCGTCCGATCCAGACCGGCAGCACCCAGCGCACCGGCCTCGATCCGCACGATCCGGGTCGTGAACAGGTCCGTGAAGCCCACGGCGCGGGCGAACGCCCCGGCGCCCTCATCGCCGGCAGCCAGCCGCGTACGCAGGCCCAGGCCGTCCAGGGACGTCCCCGCGGCCTCGGCGACGGCGGCGGCGAGCAGAGCGGAACCCACGCCCGCACGACGCTCCCCCGGCGCGACCTCGACGTGAACCCATGCACGCGTGGGGTGGGCCGAGGACTCCGCGATCGCGGCGGCACCGACGACCACGCCGCCCACCGTCGCGATGACGGTGCGGGTGAGCGGCGAGGCACCGGGCTCGCGCAGCAGCGCGCGGGCGGCCAGTTGCGCGGGGCTGGACGGGTCCGGCAGCACTTGGGCGAGCGCTCGGTCGTCGCCGTCCCTCCACGGGCGGATGGTGACGGACGACGGGGCGGGGGTGCTGGACGACATGGCGGCTCCTGCGCGGGCGGGGACGTGACGGGATCCCGCCGACGACGCGAGGTCGGTGGGACCGGCTGGAACCGATCCTATCGGCGGCGGATCAGGCACAGGAACGGCCCGGATGACCGTGTCCGCTGTGGGCGGTACTGTTCGTGAATATGAGCGCACACGATTCCGAGCAGGCGACGCATCTCGCCCAGCAGGCGGCCCAGGTCCTCAACGACGCGGCCGGCATCGACGGCCATGACATCGCACTGGTCCTGGGCTCCGGCTGGGGCGGTGCGGCGGACCTCCTGGGCGACACGATCGCGGACACTGCGGCAGAGGACGTCCCCGGGTTCCAGGCCCCCGCGGTCCCCGGCCACGGCGGTCGCCTGCGCACGGTCCGTCTGCCCGGCGGGGCGCACGCGCTGGTGCTGGGCG
>DYUK01000200.1 GCA_020743695.1 Brevibacterium senegalense
GCGAGGCGGCCGAGGAGATCTCACTGAGAGGAATCAGGAATGGCTGAGAAGCGTCGCGGACTGGGGCGGGGCCTGGGGTCGCTGATCCCCAGCCAGGAGACCGGTCGCCCCTCAGACGTCTTCTTCCCCCGGGGGGAGCGCTCGGAGGACGTGGCACAGCAGGACGCTGCCGAGGCCGTGGAGACGAAGTCGTCCGATCCCGCGGAATCGATGCGCAGGGCGCAGGCGAGCCGCCGGTCGACGACGACCCGCAGCGCCGCGCAGAAGCAGTCGGCGACGAAGACGGCCCCGGCGAAGAAGACCCCGGCGAAGTCAGCGGGCACGACGTCCACAGCCGCGAAGAGCACGGGATCCACCTCCTCGAGCACGAAGACGTCTCGTTCGAAGGCTGCGGGCACGAAGACATCCGCATCCGCGACGTCGGCCGGCACAGCCACTGGAAAGAAGACTGCGACGACCCGCGCGACGTCTTCCTCGAAGTCTTCTCCCGCATCGGCGAAGAAGGCTGCAACGTCCACGAAGGCCTCCACGCAGACATCTACGTCCCAGGCGGCCGACGCACAGGGCGCGAAGCCGGCGAGCACCACAGGCGCAGTGGAGTCAGTCGATTCGACGGCTGCAATGACAGAGATCGACGCCACAATCGATCAGAAACCCACAGAACACACGGACCGCGCTCAGGATTCGAATGACGAATCGATCGCTGCAACCGAGGCCGTCGATGCTGCCGGGGCGACGCCCCGTCCCGCGGGTCCTGTGGATGACGCTGTGGATGAATCGCGGGACGGCATCTACGTTTCACGTGAAACCGTCCGGGCGCAGCGTTCCGACCGTGAGGCGAAGCCCGAAGATTCGGGGGCTGCAGAGCACGAGGTCACCGGCGAGTCCGTCGAAGCTGACAGCGAGCCGCTGTCCACATCAGGTGTGGATAACTCGACCTCAGAGCAGTCAGAGCCGACGGATGCCGACAGCGTGGACACCCATGCTGACGAAGCGGATGCGAGCATCGACGAGTCGGAATCGGACGCTGCGGCTGAGGATGACGATGATCTCGTGCCCGTGCCGGGGACGACCTTCGGTGAGATCGATCTGGATCTCATCCGTCCCAACCCGCGTCAGCCGCGTGATGTCTTCGACGAGGACGCACTGGACGAGCTCATCACCAGCATCCGCGAGATCGGTGTGCTCCAGCCCGTCGTCGTGCGACGTCGGCCTGATCTGCCGGGCCACTACGAGCTCATCATGGGTGAGCGTCGATTCCGCGCCTCGAAGGAGGCGGGGAAGACCTCGATCCCCGCGATCGTCCGTGCGACGGCAGATGATGACCTCCTGCGGGACGCCCTCCTGGAGAACCTGCACCGCGTTGATCTCAACCCGCTCGAAGAGGCCGCTGCCTACTCTCAGCTGCTGGAGGACTTCAACTGCACGCAGGAGGAGCTGTCGGAGCGCATCGGTCGGTCGAGGCCGCAGATCTCCAACACCATTCGTCTGCTGAAGCTGCCGGCGATGGTCCAGCGACGGGTCGCAGCCGGAGTGCTCTCCAGCGGTCATGCCCGTGCCCTGTTGGGCCTGAATGACGGTGCCGACATGGAACAGCTGGCACAGAGGGTCGTCGCCGAGGGACTGTCGGTGCGGGCCACCGAGGAAGCAGTCATCCTGCTGAACCGTGGTGACCGCCTCACCGTTTCACGTGGAACGCGCCAGGCCGACCCGGAGCTGGCCGAGCTGGCCCGCAATCTGGGTGACCGTCTCGACACTCGAGTGAACGTCGTCATGGGCAAGCGGAAGGGAAAGCTGTCCGTGGAGTTCGCCAACGGGGAGGATCTTGCTCGCATCCTGAACCTGTTGGGACTGGAGTCCCCCGACGCATAGGTTTCTCCAGGACAGTTCGCTGTCTTCTTCTCACCGATGGCCCCAGTCGCTGGACTGGGGCCATCGGTTATTCACGGACGAATCCGCAGGTCAGAGCGCCATTCGCGGCTGCGCGGCAACGCTGCGTCAGCGCGGCGGTGATGGACGGGTGGTACGTACGGATGCGCGCAGTGCTTGTCGCAAGACTCGGTGAGGACGTCCATCGCGGCTGTACCCGTCGGTCGAGTCCTGCATGACCTGATTCCGCGTGCGGCCATTCCGCGCGTTTCCACCGTGGTTCCACGTGGAACACTCGCTGTGTGCCATCTGCCCACCTGTCCAGCCATCTGCTCACCAGACACGGGGTACCGAATGCACCGGCAGCGCTGTTTCGCCGTGTTTCACGTGGAACCACATCAGCGTGAATGTGGATACCACAGCGCGATCGGCCCACCCCAGCGTGGGAATGCACTACGGGCGTCCACGCACTGATCGCATTCTACGGACTACCACTGCTAAGAGAGGGCACCTCGATCGTCTGTGTTCATCTGGACCCGGCTATCCGGTGCTGCTCTCTCGTTCCACCTGAAACGGGGCCGTGACCAGAATGGGCGCACGTGCATTCATGCGCTTTCACGTAAGCCTTCGACGAGGAGAGTGCAGTCTTCCTGCCGGGACGCGGGTGTTGGGACGACTGCTGTTGATCGCCCTCCGAGGGTCGAAGCGCAGCGTTGGCCGGTGCTCCTCATGGCGTCCGGTTCTTTCGATCTGTGGCCCCGGTTCCGCTTCTGGCGACGCGGTGTGCCCACCGCAGTGCGGTTGACGGCAAGGCATCCGTAGCAGCCCATCGACCGCGAAGTCGCAGCGATCTGTCATCAATCTGGCGTCATGGGGAGTGCAGTCATCCGCAGACGAAGGGGCTGATTCACCTGCGTGAAGAGTGGGGCTAGGCGTGCGGTTTCACGTGAAACCACTTGTGGTCTGACTCTCTGCTCCAGATGAATCCCCATTCTCAGCGGCCTGGTTTCACGTGAAACCGGGTTGTTGTGTGCCCGGGTTTCACGTAAAACCAGGTGGTACTAGCTACTGAGGGCATTCAAGACGCTGATATGAGGATGCTGATTGATGAGACGTGTCGCGCGGTTGACGTGGTCGTTGCACGCGAAACCGGTTTGTTCCACGTCAAACCGAGCGACCTGCGATCGAGGGCATTCAGCGATCTCATTCCCATCAAGACTGCTGATTCGCGTACTGGCGTGCACCCGTATGCAAGAGCGGACTCGCAAGACCTACTGACACGCTCCGATCCGGGCATTCTGGGTGCCGACAGGCTGTGCGCACTGTGTGCGTACATGGGGGTGTTCACTTGTGCGTTCATAGCGACATCTGACAAGTCACCGTTCGAGACTCCGTCCCGGCAGCGTCTTCTCTCGCGCCACGATCCTTCGTGCTTCTGTTGCCCGCGTTTCATGTGAAACTCCTCCAGTCGGACACAGGATGCTGTTGGCGGCTGCCCCGTTCTCGAGATCTCTGCTTGCGTCCTGTTTCCCGAGTTTCTGTCCTCTGGTGACATGTATGCCTCTTTCCTGCACGCATCGAGGTGCGGCACCGTCGTGTGCGTGAGCAGGAGGACGACCTGTGTGATCGTCTGGCGCCCTGCTCTCGGGGGTGCGAGAACCACGCCCGGGATCTCGGGGATTGCTGCGGAAGTCTGCACTGGTGAGACGAGCGTTCGTCAGAAGGTGGCAAACCCAATCGCCACTGGCGTACGCCCTTCATGCGTTCCACGTGAAACGGAGGAGAGAACAGTCTGAATCGCGGCTACACGATGATGCGCAGTCGCAGATGATCACGTCATCGGCGATCCGACCGAGTGTGAGGACGGTGTGTAACCGCGTGTGAGTACGCGTCTCGAGTTCGGCTCATGGGCGCCGGGGTGCGTCCTCCCCAACTGTTGACCGACCGACGGCGGGTTGCGCCGACGTAGTGCAGGTCATCCGTGCTTGAGCCGTTGAGGTCTCCGCGGCGTGCGCTGCATGCTCGCGTCTGTTCGGGAGCGGGCATTGCCTCTCAGTCCTCCGTTCGTGTGAGTTCGTCGTTCCGAGTTGACCACGGTCATGAGGGTGTTCGTAGGCGGGGCGGCTGGCACCGAGCTCAGTCCGTTTCACGTGGAACGGCTGGCTGAACCGCGAACGGTGCTCGTCACGATGCTGTGGCAGTTGGTCCGCCCCGTACTGCCGGCGAATCCTCGCAGTGGTGAGTGTTTCGCTCCGAGGTGTCACAGACCGAGTCCCGTGTGTGCGATTCGTTCCGTTCCTGGTCTGGTGTCGGTGAGTCACGACGGGGCGGTCCTGTGGTCGATGTCTCGAGGGAGACGTGTGCTCCGCCGCAACGGCTTGTGAGGTTCATTGAGCCCATATCGGTCCGGCAGCGAGGGGGTATTCCCACAGGCCCCGGCTTCGACTGCGGGTGGCCGGCGGCCGTGGATGTATGTCAGCCGAGCCCGGCGCAGTGCCTCTACTAGGAGTATCCGCCGACTGTGAGGGTGAGTCTCATGGGCGCTCATGATGCACACACGTGAAGGCGCACACATGGGGCCACCGCTGTCGGTGCCGTTCCACGTGGAACAGCGACGCGTTCGGGTGAGCGACGATGGTCGCCGGCCTCAATGACCGGCGAGTGTGTCACCGACCGTCGGGAGTCTTCCCGCGCTCTTCGAGCATCCGGCGCAGGGATGCGAGGTCGACTGTCCCCGTGTCGGGATCCATCGCTTCCTTGAGGTACAGACGCTGCAAGGCCACTGCGACCGATTCTGCAATCGAATCCCGTGTGCTTGCGGCGTGCAACAGTGCGCGATCATCGTCGTTGGTCATGTATCCGACGACGATGTGGATCGTGGGTGTCGTGTGCTCGGCCAGGGAGCGCCACGACCGCGCATGTGTGCCGCAGTCCTGGAAGTCCGTGCGGGACAGGATCTCCCGCTGCACCAGTTGAGCGAGGCGACGGCCGATGGGCGACTCCTGCCCCTGTGCAGGGCCGTAGTAGAACGTCGCCACTCCGTTCGCAGCGCCGTTGGGGTGCATGTCCTGCGAGATCGAGATGAGCGTCGACGCGCGGGCGTCCAGCAGATCCTTCGTGCTGTCCTGCGTCCCCGTGACGACAAAGGGTGAGGCTCCGACAGCGGACAGGCGCCCGGAGATCCGATGTGCGATGTCCTGCGAGTACTCGAGTGATGCCTGCTGGTGAGACTCCCGCAGCTGGGGATCATCTGTCATGGGCAGCTGCGGCGCGCTGTCGATGACGAAGGTGCGACCGGCCAGGGAGTGTCCCGTCGACTGCAGGCGCACCTTCTCCTGAAGCGCGAACAGATCCCCCGACGCCTTTCCGCGGGTGATGGCGTCCAGTCCACGTAGCGTCCGCGGACCCGCCACGCCGTCGACGGGCAGACCCAGGTTCTTCTGGAGGTCGCGGACGGCGGCGTCCGTGACCTCAGCGAACTCGAAGTCGATGCGGGTCGTGTAGAGACCCAGGCGCGACAGGCGCTCCTGGAGCGTGGCGACGTCGTCGCCGCGGAACGGGCGGACGGGATCGAAGCGCAGCACGCGGTCGCCCAACTGGTGACGGGCCAGTTCGATCTGGTCGAAGGTCTGCGGACCCAGGATGCCGTCGGAGAACAGGCCGCGTCGCTGCTGGAAGTGCTTGACAGCCTCGTGCATCTGGTCGTCGAACGCCGGGCTGGAGGGGTCTCCGACGGGGTAACCCAGGCGGGCGAGCTGAGCCTTCACGGTCAGCAGGACCGCGTCAGCGGATCCGAGCTGGAAGGTGGTGTGGGCGGGTGTCATCGAACTCGTCTCTGGGGGTCGTGCGGTGGCTGCGTCTGGGGCAAGCACCACCGGCCGGGAACACATCAGGCGCCCGCTGATCCTACAACGGGCGCCTGATGGATCTCTGGGATCAGTCGGCGGCCAGCACCGGCTGGATCTCGTCGAGCAGTGCAGGCTTGGGCCGCGCCCCGATGATCTCCTTGACGACCTCGCCGTTCTTGAAGACGTAGAGCGCGGGGATCGAGGTGATCCCGTACTGCCCCGCCGTCTGCATGTTGTCGTCCGTGTTCAGCTTCACGACCTTGAGCTGATCGGAGAGCTCCTGGCCGATCTCGTCGACGATGGGCGAGACCATGCGGCACGGGCCGCACCAGGGCGCCCAGAAGTCGACGAGGACGGGCTTGTCGGACTGCAGGACCTCTGCGTCGAAGGTGGCGTCGGTGACTTCGAGGGACATGGTGTCCTCCTTCCGGCCCCAGTGCGGGACCGCTTCAGATGTGCGTCGGTGACGGTCGGTGGAGTGTGGGTGGCGTCAGGCGTTCGCCGTCTGCGGCTCCGCCTGCTGACCGGCCTGCTGCGCCGCCTGGGCGCGATCGGCCAGGTAGTGCTCCGCGTCGAGTGCTGCGGAGCAGCCGGAGCCCGCCGAGGTGATCGCCTGGCGGTACACGGGATCGATGACGTCGCCGGCTGCGAAGACTCCCTCGACGCTGGTGCGGGAGCTGCGACCGTCGACGTGGAGGTAGCCGTCCTCCCGCAGCTGCAGCTGCTGGTCGAACAGCGCCGTGCGCGGGTCGGAGCCGATCGCGACGAACATGCCGGTGACCGGCAGTTCCGACGTCTCCCCGGTCACCGTGCTGCGGATCGTGAGGCCCGTGAGGGAGTCCTCTCCGTGCACCTGGGCGACCTCGGAGTCGAAGAGGAACTCGATCTTCGGGTCCGCCAGTGCACGGTCCTGCATCGCCTGGGAGGCGCGCAGCTCCTGCCGACGGTGCACGACGGTCACCTTCGAGGCGAACCGGCTGAGGAACGTGGCCTCCTCCATCGCGGAGTCGCCGCCGCCGATCACCGCGATGTGGTGATCGCGGAAGAAGAAGCCGTCGCACGTGGCGCACCAGCTGACGCCGTGCCCGGACAGGTTCTTCTCGTTGGGCAGCCCCAGTTCGCGGTATGCGGAACCCGTCGCCAGGATGACCGCCTCTGCGGTGTACCGGCTGCCCAGAGCGGTCACGATCGAGTGCGCGCCGGGGGTGAGGTCCAGCTCCGTCACATCGTCGTAGACGACGGTCGCGCCGAACCTCTCTGCCTGTGCCCGCATGTTCTCCATGAGATCGGGGCCCTGGACGCCTTCGGGGAACCCGGGGAAGTTCTCGACGTCCGTCGTGTTCATGAGCTCGCCGCCCGCGGTGACGGATCCGGCGATGACGAGGGGCTCCAGGTTGGCCCGTGCCGCATAGATCGCGGCCGTGTATCCGGCGGGTCCGGATCCCACGATGATCAGACGATGGTGATCGGTCATGTCACTCCTCCACTTGTCACGACGGGAACGCGTCGCCCGTGAGCAATATTCCGCGACAGGGATCGGCTCAGCTCAGCTCGACCTCGTCGACCATGACACGGTACCCGTCACCCTCGGGTGCGGCCTGTGTGTACCAGAGGAAGACGTACTCTCCGGTGGCCGCGTCGTCCAATTCGATCGTCGCGTCGCCGTCGATCTCCTCCGTCGCGACCGTCTCCGCGTCCTCGACGTCGTCGGAGTCACCCACGCGCACCTCCAGCTGGACCTCGCCGTCCGGCGCCTGCAGATCGACGACGCTGATCTGCGACTCCTCCTCCAGCTCGATCATGAGGCCCAGTCCGCTCTTGAGTCCGCCGAACTCCGGCGTGTTGTAGCGCTCGCTCTGCCAGCCGCCGTCCTCGCCGGGCAGGACGAGTTCCGCCTGGTCGGAGTTCTCCTCGTCGTCGCCCTCCGGATCGATCGCCTCGACTGCGGCGATCTCCGGTGCGGGTCCCTCCGGCTCGTCGGGCTCCTGGGTCTCCTCGTCCTCCGGAGGCGCGGCGGTCGCCTGCTCCGTGGGCTGCACCTGCGGCTCCTCGTCGGACGAGCCGCCCAGTGCGAAGAAGCCGATGACGACGACGGCGATGATGAGGATGACCGCAGCCACGATGACGGTGTTCCGCCTGCGCTCGCGCGGGCTGCGTCCGCCTGCGGTCCCGGACTGAGGGGTGCCTGTCCCCGCCGATCCGCCGGCCGCTGCGGAACTGGCTGCCGCGGCTCCTGCCGCTGCGGCCGGTGCCGCGCCGCCGGCCGTACCGGCAGCAGCCGCGGAGTCGCGGCCGTCGCGTCGCGCGGCCTCCTTCTGCGCGGCCTCCCGCTGACGGGCGGACCGTGCCTCCGACTCCTCGACCGCGCGTCGAGCCGCCTCCGCGCGGCGCTGCTCGAGGGCGCGCTCACGCTCGAACTGCTCCCGCTGCTGGCGGATCTGCTCCTCGCGGGTCGTGAAGACACCGCCCAGGAACCACTCGTCGTCCGCGGGCGCCTCCGCCTCCGCTTCCGTTTCGGCCGATGCCTCGTCGTCCGCGTCTCCGGCCTCGTCCGCACTCGCGGCGGCCGCGGCCGCCGCACCCGTGCCAGCGGCACCCGATGCGACGCCGTTCGTCGCGGAGGCGTCCCCCGAGGCCTGCGGGTCCCCTCCGTCCCCAGCCTCATCCGGGTCGTCGGCGACCTCGGACTCCGCCGCAGACAGGTCGGGGATGATCGGCATCTGCTGGGTCGAGACGTCCTCGGTCTCACCCCACATCGCGTCGCGGTCCATGATGGGCGCCGTCATCTCTGCGTCGTACTCCGCCGCAGAGAGGTTCTCGTAGTCCGAGTACGTCTGCTCCGGCGTCCACTCCTCCGCGTCGACCGATTCGAGGTCACTGCCGCTGAGCGGGAACACGGACGCCTCGCGCATCTGCATCCGCTCGTCCAGCTTGGTCTGCACGCCGTCGGTGCGGCCCGCGGAGAAGCCCGAGGTGCCGGGCCTCGTCATGCCGATGCGGGCCAGTGCTGCCTGGATCTGGTCCGGGGTCGCCTGGCGCTGCACGGGGGTGCGCAGGGGCGCGCTGCCGGGCGAGGGACGGGTGGGCGCGACCGTCGTGGGCCGTGCCCCGGTGGTGCCCATGCCCGTCGACGTCGCCGCCGGACGTGCGGCGTTCGCCTGCGTGTTGGCGGTGGGCTTCGACCCGACCGCGCCGGCACCGGCCGAGGTGCTGATCGAACCGGTGCCGTTCGCGGATTCCGCCGCGGCGCCGGTGCCGACCCCAGCGGCGGCGGCACCGGCGCCGGAACCGTGTGCGGCCTCGGGTGCGGGTGCGTCGTCGGACGGTGCGGCACCGGACTCCAGGACCTGGGTCGGCTCGTCCGGGTCGCCCGCGAAGAGCGCCTCGTCCGGCAGCGGCGAGCCCTCGAGGTCCGCGAGCGTGTCGCGGTCCCATTCCCGCAGGTAGCGGATGATCTCGCCCGGGGAACGGGGGCCCGGATCGCTGTGGGAGGTGACGCCCGTGATGAAGGCGGTGAGGTCCTCCGGGATGTCGCGGCGCAGCTGCTCGATGTCGACGACGCGCTGGTTCTTGCGCGGCGCGGCGGGCAGGCCCGCGCGGGACTCCGGCTTGGGCCACTGCGCGGACAGGCAGGCGTAGAGGACGTCGACGATCGCCAGCGCGTCCTCGCGCAGCGCCGTCTGGTCCGTCTGGACCTCGAGGCCCAGAGCGACCTCGGACACGGAGGCGTCGATCGCGATGCCGTGGACGACGACGTCGCCGTTCGTCATGATGCCGATCGACTCCGGACCCAGGCACCGGTGGTGGAGGCCG
Organism: Brevibacterium senegalense; assembly: GCA_020743695.1. Taxonomy (GTDB): domain Bacteria; phylum Actinomycetota; class Actinomycetes; order Actinomycetales; family Brevibacteriaceae; genus Brevibacterium; species Brevibacterium senegalense_A. The sequence goes on from DYUK01000200.1 coordinate 9,531, forward strand.
CGGCGGCCGGCGTGGACGAGGACCTCCGCGACCTCGCCGGCGATCGCCCGGGCCGCCTCCGGACCCACGGGCCCCGAGGCGAGGATCTCCGCCAGTGAGGTCGCCGCGGTGCGCTCGCACGCGATGTAGACGATCGTGAGGTCGTCGTCGATGACGGAGGTCCCCACGTCCTGGACGGTGGGGATGCGCGGATCGTTGACGAGTGACAGCCGGCGGCCGGCGTCCAGCAGGTCACCGGCCAGCTCCTGGTCCGCGACGTAGAGGATGACGGGGTCATCGAGGATCGCGTCGAGCGCCAGGCAGACGACACCCGCGTCGGGGGCATCCGCCAGCCACTGCTTCTCGATCGCGGAGACGACGTACCGATCTGCGATGACGGTACCGCGCTCGATCCGCACCTGATGTCCTCCCGAAAGCACTTCTGCCACCGCGATGTGCCTTCATCGCGGGCGTCGACTCAGCTTATCGCCCCGGCCCGGCCCGGACCGGCAGGAGCATGTCACGATCCCGGCACACTGAGACGACTGTCAGGTAACGGAGACGGTCCGCTCACAGGTCAGGTCCCGTCGTGCCGGGGGCGGACGTGACGGTCCGGTCACGACGGCCGGACAGCCTCCGGGCTGGGCCGACCCCGTAGCGGGCCGACTGGTCCCCGTGCCGTCAGCGGCCCAACTTCATCCGCACGGTCGCGACCGTCTGGTGCAGCTCCCGCACGCGCAGCAGATAGCAGACGCCCAGGTAGACGGCCAGCATGAGGCAGCCGCCCACGGCGCACACGACGAACGCGCCCGCGCGGGACGAGTAGAACGCATCGTCCAGGTAGTGCATGCCGGTCGCGCCCACCGCCGCCGCCACGAGTGCTGCGACGACGAACTTGAGGTGGGAGACGAGGAGGTCCTTCGTCCCCAGCCGCTGGAGCTTGCCGCGCAGCAGGATCGCGGAGACGACGGCGGCGAAGAGGTAGCCCACACTCATCGACGCGCCGATGCCCGCGACGATCCAGGCCCCCGGCAGCAGTAGTCCGGATGCCACGACGCCCACCGCCGTGAGGATCACCTGCGGGACCTGCACCCAGAACGGGGTGCGGGCGTCCTCGTACGCGTAGTAGACGCGCTGCAGCAGGTAGTTCGCGCTGAAGGGCACGAGGCCCGCGACCATCGTCGCGATGACGGGACCGATCGCACGCGCCTGGTCGAGCGGGTC
>DYUK01000201.1 GCA_020743695.1 Brevibacterium senegalense
TGCCGATGTTGCGGACCTTGCTGAGGTCACTGAGCACGTCAAGTGCCACGGTTTCTCTCTCTCGTGTCGATGACTCCCCCGGTCCGGGACTCCGCCGGTCAGGCGGGCCCCGGGCCGGGGACCGTCGTCCCGATTACCAGCGGTAGTGGGCGAACGCCTTGTTGGACTCCGCCATCTTGTGCGTGTCCTCGCGACGCTTCACAGCGGCGCCCAGACCGTTCGCCGCATCCATGATCTCGTTCATGAGGCGATCGGTCATCGTCTTCTCACGACGCTGGCGGGCGTAGCCCACGAGCCAGCGCAGCGCCAGGGTCGTCGAGCGTCCGGCGCGGACCTCGATCGGGACCTGGTAGGTCGCGCCGCCCACGCGGCGGGAGCGGACCTCCAGCGACGGACGGATGTTGTCGAGCGCCTTCTTCAGCGTCGTGACGGGATCCTGTCCGTTCAGCTTGTCACGGGTGCCCTCGAGCGCGCCGTAGACGATGCGCTCAGCCGTCGAGCGCTTCCCGTCCAGCAGCACCTTGTTGATGAGCTGCGTGACGATGGGCGAGTTGAAGACCGGGTCGATGACGACCGGTCGCTTGGGTGCGGGTCCCTTGCGCGGCATTACTTCTTCTCCCTCTTCGCTCCGTAGCGGCTGCGAGCCTGCTGCCGGCCCTTGACTCCCTGCGTGTCCAGGGAACCGCGGACGATCTTGTACCGGACGCCCGGGAGGTCCTTCACACGGCCGCCGCGCACGAGCACGATCGAGTGCTCCTGCAGGTTGTGCCCCTCACCGGGGATGTAGGCCGTGACCTCGATCTGGCTGGACAGCTTCACACGCGCGACCTTGCGGAGCGCGGAGTTGGGCTTCTTGGGAGTGGTCGTGTACACACGCGTGCACACACCGCGCCGCTGCGGGCCGCCCTTGAGGGCAGGCGTCGCGTTCTTCGCGGCCTTGTCCTGTCGTCCCTTGCGGACGAGCTGTGAAATTGTGGGCACTGAGTTGCTCTCCGTTGCTTCTCGATATTCCTAATCCCGAGCATCCTCCAGGAGGATCCGCTGCGCCGGGCATGTCCCGCCGGCTACCAGGTGAAGCTGACCGCCTGATGCCGGTTGCCACGCGGCCCGTCTGCACCCGCGTTCGGGTGTGTCGGGGCTGGAAGCCGCTGCGAAGCTCCGTGATCCCCGGTCCCAGCGGAAGAGCCTGGCGGAGCACGCAGTGCGCGTGGGCGCGACTGCCCTCAGGACAGCCACGTTCCAGATTATCGCGCTCATTCGCTCTCGGTCAAAGTCAAGGCCCAACAGCAATGCGGATCACATCCGTGCTCAGGCCACGCCCGCCTCCGTCCCGGACTAGTCCGACTGCATCCCCTCCTGCTCCCTCTGCGTCCGGCCGCCGGCGTCCGGCATCGGTACCGCCGGTGCGCTGTCCGGCGAGCCCGGGTCCCCGTCCGGCGCGTGGGTGCCCTGGGCGGGCTGCGCCGTCCCGACCAGGAAGCCGCCCACTCCGCCCGCGGTACCGCCCAGCAGCAGTCCAAGGGCCGCCGCGCCCGCCGCGATGGCCACCGCAACCGTGCGGCGGACGCGGGGTGCCGGCCGCTTCGGCGCGGGGGCCCCGGGCCAATCCGACGTGTGCGACGCCGGTCCCGGCGTGGGGCGGTCCGCCGAGGCCGCGGCCGGCATCGTGGTCGCAGTCGCCTCCTCGGCCGTCCGTATCGTGGGGCCCATGGCGGTCGGCTCCGCCGGGCGGATGCCGTCGTCCGCAGTCGGATGCTCCTGCGGTCCGCGGTTCGGGTCGTGCTCGTGGTGCTGCGTCATCAGGCGTCCTCTCACTGCGGGGCGGGGTCCGATCCTCCGCTCCCTGTGCGCCCAGACTGCGGGCCGCTGCTGGGGCGCCCGCAGGTCCCGGCTGTGGCACACCTGTGTGTCCGGGGCCTTGCCGCGCGTGATGAGGTCAGCCGGCCGGCAGTGCGACGCGGAAGCAGGTCCGCTCCCCCGGCATGAGGACGACGGTCCCACCCTGAGCCCGGACGGCGGACTCCACGATCGCCAGTCCCAGGCCGGAGGAGCCGCCGCCTGTTCGGCTGCGCCCGGTGTCCGCGCGGACGAACCGTCCGAAGACCTCCGCCCGGATCGCGTTCGGGATGCCCGGTCCGGAATCCGCAATGTCGATGACGACGCGCTGGGACGTCCCGTCGTCTTCCACTGCGGCCCGCACGGTCACGCGGGTGCCCGTGGGTGTGTGCTTCCACGCGTTCGATACGAGGTTCCGCACGACCCGGTCCAGCATGTGCGCGTCCGCTCGGGCGACGACGGGGTGGGCGGGGACGTCGACGTCGAAGCGGTGGTCCGGAGCCACGGCGTGCGCGTCCTGCACTGCTTCGAGCAGCAGCGGCGTCACGTCGACCTCCTCCACGTGCAGAGGACGTTCGTCCGCGTCCAGGCGCGCCAGCAGCAGGAGGTCGTCGACAAGTGCGGACATGCGGTCGGCACCCCGCTCGATCCGTTCGCGCGCCTGTTCCCGGGCCAGCGCATCGTTGGCCGGGATGCGCTCGAGCATCTGCGCGTACCCGCGGATCGTCGCGAGCGGCGTCCGCAGCTCGTGACTGGCGTCCGCGACGAAGCGGCGCAGACGCCCGTCCGCGGCGTGGCGGGCCTCGAAGGCCGCCTCCAGATCGTCGAGCATCGCGTTGATCGCCCGCGCCACCGCACCCACCTCCGTCCGCTCGCGCGTCAGGCCCTCCGGGAGTCGCTCGCGCAGCACCGGCTCGCCGTGGCTGAGCGGCAGGGCGGAGACCCGGCCGGCGGTCGCCGCGACCTCCTCGAGGGGGCGCAGGGCGCGGACCACCAGGAAAGCGGCGGCGGAGGCGATGACGAGGATCCCCAGCAGCACCGCCCCACCGGTGGTGACGGCGGCGCGGGCGACGAGCCCGTCCGCGTCCTCCTGCGGCAGTCCGTACACCAAGGTGGCGCCGTCCAGCGTGCGTGCCGCGACGCGGTAGACGTTCCGCTGCCCGTCCAGGTCCAGCTCCACGGAGACGGCACCACCGTCCCCCGTCACGGAGGCGAGCGGTGTCAGATCCGCGGCCACGGCCTCGGCGGGTTCCTCCCCACCGGAGTTCACGGCGCCGGCGACCACCCGACCGTCGACGACGATCGCGGCGATCGACTCGCGGCCCGCACCGGGACGGTCCAGGAATCTGCCGGGCCGGTCCTCGTCCGCGACGGGGGCGGCATCGGGCGGCGGAGGGTTCGTCGTCGCCCCCGTCGCGTCGCCCCACGCGGCGACCGGGGTCGACAGCTCGCGCGCCAGGTCCGCGTCCAACTGGGCCAGCACGGAGGTGCGCAGCCCCAGGACCGTCGCGACGCCGATGACGACGAGGACGACCGCCGCGATCGTGGAGACCGCCAGCGTCAGCGTGGTGCGCAGAGGCAGCCGCTGCCAGTGCGATGGCCGTGGGAGGCGCAGCGGACGCGCATGTCCGTCCGCCTCCGGGGTGCCCTGCGCGGCGTTCACGGGACCAGCATGTAGCCGGCGCCGCGCTTCGTCTGCAGCAGGGCCGGGAGGTCCGGGAACGGCGCTTCGAGCTTGCGTCGCAGGTACGACACGTAGAGCTCGACGATGTTGCCGCTGCCGCCGAAGTCGTAGCCCCACACGCGGTCGAGGATCGTCGCCTTCGACAGGACGAGACGAGGATTGCGCGCGAAGAGGGCGAGCACGTCGAACTCCTTGGCCGTCAGCTCGATCGGATGGCCCGCGCGGCTCACCTCCCGGGATCCCAGGTCGACCGTCAGGTCTCCCACCGCCAGGATCCTGTCCGCTCCCGCGCCGGTGCCCAGCGAGCGTCGCAGCAGCGCCTCGACCCGGGCGACGACCTCGTCGAGGTTGAACGGCTTCGTCACGTAGTCGTCTCCGCCGGCCCGCAGCCCGGTCACCCGATCGTCGATCGCGTCCTTCGCGGTGAGGAACAGGACCGGCAGATCCGCGTCCCGGGTGCGCAGACGCGCCATGAGGTCGACCCCGTCGCCGTCCGGGAGCATGATGTCGAGCACCGCCGCGTCGAAGTCCGTCTGCCGGGCCGCCGTGAGCGCCTGCTGGACGGACCCGGCCGTCCGCGGTTCCCACGACTGATACGAGAACGCCATCGCGAGGAGCTGCGCGAGGTTCTCCTCGTCGTCGACGACGAGGATGCGGGGCGCTGACCCGTCGGGGCGCGTGAGCGGCTGGTCCATACCGTCATTATCCCGCGTGCGGGCGCGCTCCTCGGTAGGCTGGCCCCATGAGTGATGCACGGTCCGAGGCCAGCGGTCCCGACGACGAGCGCGGGAAGGACGTCCCCGCTCCGCGCCGCCTACGCGCCGGCGACGCGGAGCGCGACTCGGTGCTCGAGGTGCTGACGGAGGCGCACGCGGCCGGGCGCCTGGACCCCGACGAAGTCGACGAGCGCCAGAAGCAGGCGCTGCGCAGCCGGTTCGTCGACGAACTGCCCGACCTCATCGACGATCTGCCGGAGGGTGCCGCCCTGGCCGCGCGGCTGCAGTCGCAGGCGGATCAGGCCGCGGGCCGGGGTCCCGGGAGTGCGGTCGCCGCGCGTCCCCACGGCGGAGTCCCCGCGGTGCGCGGCCCCGGCGAGGTCGTGCCGACGAGGACCGGGGCGTGGGCGGACGACAACTCGATCGCCGTCATGAGCGGTCGCGAGCTCCAGGTCGCCCCCGGCACCACGACCTTCCGTACGTACGCGCTCATGGGCGGGGACGACGTGTACCTGACCGACGCGCTGGGACCCGGTGTCGAGATCACCCTCGAGTCCTACGCCATGTGGGCCGGCAACACCGTGTACGTGCCCGGCGGCGTTCGCATCATCGATCGGACCGTCAACATCATGGCGGGGAACGGCATCTCGCGGAAGGCGCAGGGCGACGGGTCGAACGGCACCGTCATCCTCACCGGGTTCAGCCTCATGGCCGGGCATGACGTGAAGCTCGACAAGCACTGGCGGGACCAGCAGGGGCTGACCCGCTGAGCCGTTGTCTCGCTGAACCAGTGACCCACTGAGTCGCTGACCCGTTTGTTCACCGGCCCGACCGCGCATGGGTCTCCCCGACCCGCGGCCGCCACCGTAGGCTGGCCGCATGAGGATCGGGATCTTGACATCGGGTGGGGACGGCCCCGGGCTCAACGCCGTCATCAGAGGAGCTGTCCGGCATGGGATCCGGACGCACGGAGTGGAATTCGCAGGCATCCGGGACGGCTGGCGCGGCCTCCTGGAGGACGACATCACACCCCTCACGACGTTCGACGTCCGCGGCCTCTCCGGTCGCGGCGGAACGATCCTGGGCACATCGCGCACGCACCCCTACTCCGGCGGCGGACCGGAAAGCATGCGCGCGGTCATCGCGAGCCGCGGACTGGACGCCGTCATCGCCGTGGGCGGTGAGGGCACCCTCGCGGGTGCCGCTCGGCTGGCGGACGATGAGGGGCTCCCCGTCGTAGGAGTCCCCAAGACCATCGACAACGACCTGGACGGCACGGACTACACCTTCGGCTTCGACACCGCCGCCGCAATCGCGACGGAGTCCATCGACCGTCTGCGCACGACGGCGGAGTCGCACCACCGCTGCATGGTCATCGAGGTCATGGGCCGGCACGTGGGGTGGATCGCGCTGCACGCCGGCATGGCGGCGGGAGCGCACGCCGTCCTCATCCCGGAGTTCCCCGTCCCCTACGAGCAGCTCTTCACGTGGGTGCGCTCCGCCCGGGACCGCGGTCGTGCACCCATCGTCGTCGTCGCGGAGGGGTTCGTGCCCACGGATCGGGACGAGGCGGTCTCCGCCAAGGGCGAGGCCCGTGACGGACGGCCCCGCCTGGGCGGGATCGCGGACGAGCTGGCACCGCTCATCGAGGAGGCGACCGGCATCGAGACCCGCTCGACGGTCCTGGGCCACCTGCAGCGGGGCGGCTCCCCCACCGCCTACGACCGGGTCCTGTCGACCCGGCTGGGCATGGCCGCGGCGGACCTGGCGGTCCGCCGCGCATGGGGACGGATGGCCTCCCTCGACGGCACGGACATCGTCGACGTGCGCATGGCGGACGCCGTCGTGGGGCTCAAGCGCGTGCCGCTGGACCGGTGGCAGGAGATGCAGGTGCTGCTGGGCTGATGTGCGCCTGCTTCAGGACACCTGAACGCGCGTGAAGGGCACCTGCACCAACCGGTCGACTGCGGATCGCACCCACACAGCGTCTGAATGCCCGAAGGCCCGCACATGCTCTCGCATGTGCGGGCCTTCGCCGTCCGGTGGAGCGACTCAGCTGAAGGAGCCGAAGTCGTAGTCCTCCAGCGGGATCGCAGCACCCGTGTCCGGACCCAGCGGCGGGTAGAAGTCGCTGTAGGAGTTGGTGAACAGCTCCTGCTTCGCCTCCTCCGTGGGCTCGACGATCATGTCCCGGTACTTGTGCATACCGGTGCCGGCCGGGATGAGCTTACCCAGGATGACGTTCTCCTTGAGGCCCAGCAGCGGGTCGGAGCGACCCTCCAGCGCGGCCTCGGTGAGGACGCGCGTCGTCTCCTGGAAGGAGGCCGCGGACAGCCACGACTCCGTCGCGAGCGACGCCTTCGTGATACCCATGAGCTCGTCACGGGCGGAGGCGGGCTGACCGCCCTCCTGCACGACGCGCTTGTTCTCCTCCTGGTAGCGACCACGGTCCACCAGCTCACCGGGGAGCAGCTTCGTGTCGCCGGACTCGATGACCGTCACGCGACGGAGCATCTGGCGCACGATGACCTCGATGTGCTTGTCGTGGATGCCCACACCCTGCGACCGGTACACCTTCTGCACCTCGTCGACCAGGAACCGCTCCGCCTCACGGCGTCCGCGGATGCGCAGGACCTGCTTGGGATCGATCGCACCCTCGACCAGCTGCGCGCCGGCGTCGACGCGCTGACCGTCCTCCACCAGGAGGCGGCTGCGGCGACCGACCGCGTGCTCGATCTCCTCGCCGCCGTCGTCCGGGGTCACAATGACGAAGCGCGTCTTGCGCGAATCGTCGATCTTCACCCGGCCCGCGGCCTCGGCGATCGGCGCGAAGCCCTTGGGCGTGCGCGCCTCGAACAGCTCCGTCACACGGGGCAGACCCTGCGTGATGTCGCCGCCGCCGGCGGCGACACCACCGGTGTGGAACGTCCGCATCGTCAGCTGCGTGCCGGGCTCACCGATCGACTGCGCCGCGACGGTGCCGATGGCCTCGCCGATGTCCACGAGCTTGCCGGTGGCCATCGAGCGGCCGTAATGCATCGCGGAGATCTGCACGTCCGAGTCCGCCGTCAGGACCGAGTGGACCTTGAGCGTCTCGATGCCGTTCGCCACGAGCAGGTCGATGACCTCGCCCGTCACGTCCGTCTTCGCCGGCACCAGCACCTCGCCGTCGGGACCCGTCACATCGGACACCGTCAGGCGGCCGTAGACGCTGGTCTCGACGTACTCGTGCGGCTCCAGGGTCCCGTCGAACGCGCGCTGCGCGACCGGCAGGGTGATGCCCTTCGCGGAATCCGTGTCCTCCGCGCGGACGATGACGTCCTGCGAGACGTCGACCAGACGACGCGTGAGGTAGCCGGAGTCCGCCGTGCGGAGCGCGGTGTCCGCCAGGCCCTTGCGCGCACCGTGCGATGCGATGAAGTACTCGAGGACGGACAGGCCCTCGCGGTAGTTCGACTTGATGGGACGCGGGATGATCTCGCCCTTGGGGTTCGTCACCAGTCCGCGCATGCCCGCCAGCTGGCGGACCTGCATCCAGTTGCCGGACGCGCCGGAGTTGACGAGGCGCAGCACCGAGTTCTCCTCGGGGAAGTTCTGCTCCATCGCCTCGGACACCTGGTCCGTGGCCTCGGTCCAGATCTTCACGAGCTCCGCACGGCGCTCGTCCTCCGTGAGCGCGCCGATCTCGTACTGCTCCTCGACGCGGTCCACCAGCTCCTCAGCCGAATCCAGCAGCTCCGTCTTCGACTCCGGCGCCACGACGTCGGACATCGCGACCGTGATGCCGGAGCGGGTGGCCCAGTAGAAGCCGTCCGCCTTGAAGTTGTCGAGCGTGTGCGCGACCTCGACCTTGGGGTAGTGGTCCGCCAGACGGTTGACGATCGCGGACAGCATCTTCTTGTCGACGGTGCGGTTGACGTACTCGTACGTGTCCGGGAGCACCTCGTTGAAGAGGGCGCGGCCCAGCGTCGTGGAGATGAGTGCGGGCGTGCCCGGCTCCCATCCCTCCGGCAGCTCCAGGTCGCGGCCCGGGACGACGCGGTCGACCCGCACGCGGATCTTCGCACCCAGGTCCAGCTCGCCCAGGTCGAACGCCATGATCGCCTCGGCGACGTCCTTGAACTCGCGGCCCTCGCCCACGGCGCCGGAGCGCTCGCTGGTGAGGTGGTAGATGCCCACGATCATGTCCTGCGACGGCATCGTGACGGGCTTGCCGTCCGACGGCTTGAGGATGTTGTTCGCGGACAGCATGAGGACACGGGCCTCCGCCTGCGCCTCCGTGGACAGCGGCAGGTGCACGGCCATCTGGTCACCGTCGAAGTCCGCGTTGAACGCGGAGCAGACGAGCGGGTGGATCTGGATGGCCTTGCCCTCGACCAGCTGCGGCTCGAAGGCCTGGATGCCCAGGCGGTGCAGCGTGGGTGCGCGGTTGAGCAGCACCGGGTGCTCCGTGATGACCTCTTCCAGCACGTCCCAGACCTGGCCGTGCTGACGCTCGACCATCCGCTTGGCGGACTTGATGTTCTGCGCGTGGTTGAGGTCGACCAGCCGCTTCATGACGAAGGGCTTGAAGAGCTCCAGCGCCATCGTCTTGGGCAGGCCGCACTGGTGCAGCTGCAGCG
>DYUK01000202.1 GCA_020743695.1 Brevibacterium senegalense
GTCAGTGTCTTCTCCCGCAGGCCGTCGATCGCACTGTGGAGCGCCTCGTTCGCATCCCCCTCCAGACGCTCGATGTCGCCGCCGTTCTCCTGCAGCCCGGTGACGGCGTCCGCGACGAACGCGACGGAGGCCTCGAGGCTGCGCGCGTTCGACTCCGCGTAGGCGTCGAAGATCAGCTGCTGCGCCGCCAGGGGCAGGTTCGTGTAGCCCGGCCCGGCGACGACGGCCGTGGGACTGCGGCCCCACGCGGCGTCCTCCGGGAACGTCACGTGCGGGGCGACCTCGAGGAACCCGTACTCGGAGCCGATGCGCAGACCGCCCAGCGTGCAGTCGATCGTGTTGCGCTGGAGGGCCTCGTAGGCCTCCGTGAACTGCATGGACACGGGCGAGGCGTCGAGGCTCTCGACGATCGCCAGGTCGGATGCGGAGCCCACCCGGATCTGCTTGCCCGCGAAGTCGTCCAGGGAGGTGACCGGCTCCGTGCACATGAGCGCGTTGGAGGTCTCGAACATGACGGGACGCAGGAACGTGACGCCCATCGACTCGTAGTTCTCGACGATCTCCGGGGTGTTCCAGGCGACCTCCATCATGGCCGCCGTCGTCGCGATCTCCGTGGCGTACGGGCTGGCCGGCGTCGAGGGCGCCAGGTTGATGAGCTCGTTGATCGCCGCGTACTTGCTGGGCGTGTAGATGGGGATCTCGACCCCGATGTCGATGCGGCCGTCCGCGGTCGCCTCCGTCACCTCGTCGAACGCCGCGATCGACTGGCCCCAGGCGGGCTCCAGCGTGATCTTCCCGCCGGACATCTCCTCCACGCGGTCCATGAAGGTCTGCTCGGCCTGCCCCGTGTGCCCCTGCCCCGACTGCGCGCCGGGCTGGTAGGTGAGGGTCACGGGGTCCATGTCCGCGAGCGCCTCCTGGTACTCCTCAGCCGTCGCACCGTACTCCACGCCGTCGCCGCCGCCGGCGTCCTCGCTGGACTGTCCGGCCGTGCCCGCGCAGCCCGCCAGGCCGACGAGCGCGGTCGCGCCCAGGACGGCGAGCCCCCGTGTGATCGCAGTTCTCACTGTTCTTCCCCACTCTCCTTCGAATGACGTCCCCGTGCGGCGGCACCGCACCGTCCGGGCGGGGACCGCACCTCGCTGCGTCGCTGCCGCGGAGCCCCCGGCCCTCGACTCTAGTGCAGATTGAACGTTCGCTCAATGGTCTTGGTGGGGCCGCCCTCCCCGGCACCCGTCGTCCGTGGAATAGGATCGCGGCCGTGAGCACAGACACCAGCGCACCCGCAGACATCGTCATCCCCGACAGCCTCAAGCCCGCCGACGGCCGCTTCGGCGCCGGTCCCTCCCGGGTCCGACCGCAGCAGATGGAGGCACTCGCCGCCGCCGGTCCCGGCCTCATGGGCACCTCGCACCGCCAGGCCCCCGTCAAGGACGTCGTGCGCCGCGTGCGGGAGGGGCTCGCACAGCTCTTCGACCTGCCGTCCGGCTACGAGGTCGTCCTGGGCAACGGCGGCTCCACGGCCTTCTGGGACGCGGCGACGTTCGGTCTCGTCCGCTCGCGCGCCTCGCACGCGCAGTTCGGCGAGTTCGGCTCGAAGTTCACGAAGGCGACGCGGACGGCGCCGTTCCTCGAGGACTCGCTCGTCGTCGACGCGGCCCCCGGCACGTCCGCCCTGCCGCAGGTCGACGACTCCGTCGACGTGTACGCGTGGCCGCACAACGAGACCTCGACGGGCGTCGCGACGACCATCGAGCGTCCGGCGGGCATCGCGGACGACGCGCTCGTCGTCATCGACGCGACCTCCGCCGCCGGCGGCATCCCCGTCGACATCGCGCAGACGGACGTCTACTACTTCGCACCGCAGAAGAACTTCGCCTCCGACGGCGGACTGTGGGTCGCCCTCCTGTCCCCGCGCGCGCTGGCCCGCGTCGAGGAGATCGCCGCCACGGATCGGTTCATCCCCGAATCGCTCAACCTCCTGACGGCGCTGGAGAACTCCCGGAAGAACCAGACGTACAACACCCCGGCACTCGCGACGCTCATCCTGCTGGCGGAGCAGATCGAGTGGATGAACGCCCAGGGCGGACTCGCGTGGGCCGGCGCGCGCACCGCGGAGTCCTCCGGTCTCGTCTACACGTGGGCGGAGGACTCCCCCGTCGCCACGCCGTACGTCGCGGACCCGGCCGATCGCTCGCCGGTCGTCGCGACGATCGACTTCGCGGACACCGTCGACGCGGCCGCACTGGCGTCCGTCCTGCGCGCCAACGGCATCGTCGATGTGGAGCCCTACCGCAAGCTGGGCCGCAACCAGCTGCGCATCGCGACGTTCACCGCGGTCGAACCCGCGGACGTGCGCGCGCTGCTGGCGTGCATCGACCACGTCCTTCAGCAGTGGGGCGCCACCGCCTGAGCAGCCGTCAGGCCGGCACCGTCGTCACGAAGTGGTGGATGACGGTGCCGGTGAAGACGGCCAGCGCCAGGGCGGCGCAGGAGAACTCGATGAGGATGCCGATGCCGGCGGCCTTGAGGGCCGCCCAGCTGGTGTCCCAGGCCTGACGCGGGTCGCCCAGGCGCTTCCATTCCGCGGCCCACAGGCCCGCGACGAAGCCCAGCAGCAGTCCCACGACGGGGACGACGAAGAAGCCCACGACCGCCAGCACCCCGCCGATCAGCAACGACCGGTTGGGGATGCCCCGCTCTTTGAGCCGCCGGCCGGTCAGCACCCAGCCGGCCGCCATGCCCAGCGCCACGAGGACCGTGATCGCTGCGAAGGCGGACCAGCCCGGCCCGGTCCCGATGACGATCGCCCACACGAGCGCCGCGACCGCGATCGTCGCGGATCCCGGCAGGACGGGGACGACGATCCCCACGATGCCCACGAGCATCGCCAGGGCGGCGAGCACGGTGACGACGATGTCTGCGGTCATGGGGAAGGCTCCGTTCTGGTCGCGACTGCGCGGGTCCGAGTCTACGGAGGTCCGCCGCCGGTCGCACCGGGTCCGGACCGGGACCGCTCACTGTGATGGATCTGTGACGTGTCCCGCGCTCACGGCCGCGGGGCGCGGCCGTCGTAGCTGAGGCGGATGAACCGGCGGGACCGGCGGACGTAGCGGACCCGCAGGTGCTTCGCGGACATCATCCAGACGACGCCGATGAGGAACCCCACCGCTCCCGAGGCCGCCCCCACGCCCAGCGCCGCGCGGGCCCCCAGTTCGTTCGCGACCCACCCCACGAGCGGGGCGCCCAGCGGCGTGCCGCCCAGCACCACGGCCAGGTAGATCGACATGACGCGGCCGCGCACGCCGGCCGGCGTCGTCGACTGCACGTAGGCGTTGGCCGCCGTCAGCATCGTGATCGAGGACAGCCCCACCGTCGTGAGGACGACGGCGAACGACGCGTACGTGGGCATGAGGCCGGAGGCCGCGCAGGCCGCGCCGAACGCGCCGGCACCCCAGAAGATGATCCGCAGGCGCGGCCGCTCCCGGCGGGCCGCCAGCAGCGCACCGGTCAGCGAGCCCACCGCCAGGACGGAGTTGAGCAGACCGAACCCGCTGGCGTCCCGGTCGAACTCCATGCGCGCCATCGTCGCGGTGTAGATGTTGAAGTTGATGCCGAACGTCGACACGACGAAGAGGATGCCCAGGACGACGAGGATGTCCGGCCGGGTCCGCAGGTAGCGGAAGCCGCCCCCGATCCCCCGGCCGGGGCCTCGGCGGGATTCCCGCGACGGCGACCGCAGGGAGCTGCCGTCCAGCGACAGCAGGACGGTGACGGTCGCGGCGAACGCGAGGCCGGACAGCAGGAAGACGAGTGCGGCGCCCAGGGAGGCGGTGAGGACGCCGGCCACCGCGGGGCCCAGCATGCGGGCGGTGTTGAAGGAGGCGGAGTTGAGGGAGACGGCGTTGGGCAGCAGCTTCTCGCCCACCAGTTCGGAGACGAACGCCTGCCGCACCGGCGCGTCGAACGTCGCGACGATGCCCAGGGACAGCGCCAGGAGGTAGACGTGCCACAGGACGATGACGTCCGTCACGGTCAGGGCGAAGAGGATGAGGCCCATCGAGCCCTGCAGGACCTGCGTGACGAGGAGCATCCAGCGCCGCCGGAACCGGTCGGCCAGGCTGCCGGCGACGGGGAAGAGGAGCAGCTGCGGACCCAGCTGCAGTGCCATGCAGATGCCCAGCGCGGTCGCGTCCTCATCGGTCAGCTGGGTGAGGACGATCCAGTCCTGCGCGGTGCGCTGCATCCACGTTCCGGTGTTCGACACCAGAGCCCCGCCGAACCAGCGGCGATAGTTGGGCTCCGCGAGCGATCGGAACATGGAGCTCATCTGCGGGAGTGCGCCTCCTGGGCCTGCGGGGCCAGATCGACGAGATCGAGCTCGTCGGCGAAGTCGTCCAGCACGGACTGGGCGGCGTGCTGCGACTGCTGCGGCACGTCCGTCTCCGAATGCGCGCCGCAGCCGGAGTCCAGCGCGACGATGCGTCCGTCGAACGGCGCCCACTTGTTGGCGCACACGCCGAAGCGCGTGCGCATGCTGCCGGCGATGGGCAGGAGGAAGCCGCACGTGGAGCACTGTCCGCGGGCCTTGCGGGCGTACTCGCCGTCCGGGCCGGCATCGGAGTTCGCCCAGCGCTTCGCCGCGTTCGACAGTCCCTCGCGGGAGAGGACGCGGGTGCGGCCCAGACCGAACTCGAAGTTGGGCACCTGGTCGATGTCGTCACCGTCGTGGACGTCGACCTGCTCGAGGCCCAGCTCCAGGTTGGGGTCGTGGTCCGCGCGGGGCAGCACGTCCTGCGGGCCCATGTCGCCGGGCTCCAGGCGCTCCTCCCACGGGACCCACGCCGGGGAGACCAGCGCGTCCGCGCCCGGCAGCAGCGCGGTCTCGCAGACCGTCGCCTTCTTGGACCGGGGTGCACGCGCCAGAACGGCGATCCAGTGCCAGCCGCGGTAGGCGGGGTTCGTGCACGCGAAGCTGTGGGTGACGAGGCGGGTGCCCTCGGCGACGGCGCCCAGGTGTGCGCCCACCTCGGACTCGCCCGCGACCTCGGTGATGGCACTGCGCGCCACGTCGACCGCGTCGACGAGGACCGTGTCGAGCACGGGCGGTGCCGGCCGGCGGGCCGGACGGGCGGGGGCGGCCTGCTCCGTCTCCACGGCCTCGGGCGCGGCGTCCGCGGAGGGTGCCGCCTCCGCGGGGTCCGCCTCGGCCGGCGCGGTGTCCGTCAGGGACGCCATCCAGCGGTCGAACAGTCCGGACATCAGCCCTCCAGGTCGTCTGCGATTGCGCGGAGCACCTCCGCGACGCGGCGGGAATGCCCCTCATCAGGGTACCGCCCGCGCTGCAGCCCGGCGGACGTGTCCTCCAGCAGCCGGATGACGTCCTCGATCATCGCCGCCGTCTTCTTGGGGTTGCGGCGGACCCGGGCCGGAGCCTCGTGGATGTGGGCCTTGAGGACCTGCTTGCCGCGGCGGCCGTCGACGATGTCGAACTCGAGGCGGGTGCCGGGACCCACCTCGGCGCCGTCGGGCAGGGAGGAGGCGTGCAGGAAGATCTGCTCACCGTCCTCGGCGGTGACGAAGCCGAAGCCCTTCGCGGGGTCGAACCACTTGACGCGACCTGTGGGCATGTCGATCCTTTCGCGGACGGGGCGCGACCGTCCTGTGTCAGGGGTGTGTGCGGGTGCGGTCCCTCCGCGTCCGCGAGGCGGGCGGGTCCGGGACTGCGGGGGAACTGCGGAGTATGGGGCTGGAGAGCGCCGGGCCTGCGGCTCCGGTGATCCCGTCCGGTCTAGAGGTCCGCGGCGGCGCGGCTGGCGCGACTGCGATGCGCGATGCCCTGCAGCAGGACCACCAGCATCACGAGGAACGCGAGCGGCAGCAGGATCATTCCCAGCCACGTGAAGACCGGGGCGATCGCCCCGCCCGCCAGACCCGCGATGACGACCGCGGTGAGGCACGCGAAGCCGGCCAGTGCGAGCACCGCCGCGACCGTGCCCAGGACGGCGCCCGGGGGTCTCTGCGTCTGCGCTGCCATGGGGCACCTCCTCCAGCGATCGACCTGTTTCCGCCCACCATGATAGCCCCGCGCAGGACTGTCGCGGACGCCGGGGCCGGGCCGGATCCGACTGTCCCGACTACCATGGGGAGGATGCCCGAGTCGCCGTCCTTCGCCGCCTGGCTGCGCACCGCGCCCCCGCCCGTCCTGCGCGCGCTCATCGCGACGCGCACCGATCTGCTGCGCACCGATGTGACCGATCTGGCGCGGCTGGCCGCACTGGCCTCCTCGCGCGCGGCGGTCGCCCGCGGCCTCGAATCACTGGACGCCGCGGCCCTGCGCGTCGTCCACCGGGCCGCCGTCCTCGCCCGGGTCGCCCCCGTCGTCGAACGGGACGAGCTGCTGGCCGCGGCCCTCACCCCCGCTCCCGAGGCCGCCCTGGATTCCGCTGTCCGCACCGGCCTGCTGTGGCCGGCCGACGGCGGCGACCCCGCGCGCGCCGCGGGCTTCCGCGTGCAGCCGGAGGCGGGCTCGCTCCTGCCGGTGACCGCCGCCGCCCGCGCGACCCCGCAGACGTGGGAGTCCGCCCGCGACCCCAGGCCCCTGGACGTCGCCCCCGTCTCCGCAGCCCTGCGGGAGAACGCGCAGGGAGCCGGGGCGGCCTCGGCGACGGCCCTGGCGCTCACAGCGGTCGCGGAGTTCGCGCACCGGGACGTGCCCCAACTGGTGAGCGGCGGTGTGAGCCGGCGCGATGCGCAGACCCTGGCGCGGGCGGCGGGGACGGATGCCGGGCGGTTCGCCCTGGTGGCGGAGCTGGCGGCGGCGCTGGGCTGGCTGTCGACGACCCGCGACCCGGCGGACCCGCAGTGGAAGCCGACGGCGGAGTTCGACCAGACGGCGCGCGCACCCCGCGCGCAGGTGTGGGCGGACCTCCTGACGGCGTGGCTCACGCACCCCGTGGACATCGCGCACGTGCTGGCCGGGTCGACGCCGTCGGGCGAGCGCATCCACCTGCTGGGCCGCGACGAGCGGGGCCGGGCCGCGTTCGCGGGCTTCCACACCGCGCGCCCGCAGATCCTGGAGCTGCGCCGGCTCGTGCTCGTGACCCTGTTGCGCGCGGGGCGGGGCGAGGGAGGCGACGCGGACGAGGCTGCGACGGCAACCGGGGACGGTCCCGAGGCCGCGATGGGCACAGGGGACGGCCCCGGCGCCGCCGTCTCCCAGGACGACCTCGTCGCACTGCTGGGGTACACACACCCGCTGCTCGAGGCGGTGACCTCGGACGAGGTCGACCAGGTGCTGACGGAGACGGAGTTCTTCGGTCTCACCGCCTCCCCGCTGGGGCGGTCCCGGGACCACGCCCTCACCCCGTTCGGAGAGGCTGCCGCACAGTGGATCGTCGACCGCGACGACCCGGACGACGTCCTGGGGCACCGGGAGGGCCTCGCGGAGGGACCGCCCGCCGTGCTCGTCGAGGCGGTCGCCGCGGCGCTGCCCCCGCTCGAGTCGACGGTGACCCTCCAATCCGATCTCACGGGTGTGGCGTTCGGGCCGCTCGACCACGCGGTGCAGATGCAGCTGGAGCGGATCGCAGACGTCGACACCCGCGGGCAGGGGACGGTCTACCGCTTCACGGACGAGTCCGTGACCCGGGGCCTGCGCGCCGGGGAGACGGTCGACTCGATCCGCGCGGTGCTGCAGGACGTCTCCAGCACGGGTGTTCCCACGACGCTCGAGCACATGATCACCGCCGCCGGCGCCCGCCTCCACCGGGTGCGGGTGGCACGGGCCCGGTCCGTCGTCCTCGTCGACGACCCGGCGGACCTGGACGTGATCCTCGAGGATCCGGCCGCCGCCGCGCTGGGGATGCGCAGGCTGGCGCCCACGGTCGCGATCGCGGAGGCGTCCTCGGACCGGGTGAGCGTCCTCCTCGAGACCGAGGACCGTCCGGTCCTCCTCGTGGATGCCGCCGGTGAGGACCCCGCGGGCACCCGCGCCCCCGTCCCCAGCCCGGTCCCCGCCCCCACCGTCCGGACGACACGGGTGCCGGCGGAACGGGTGGAGAGCTGGATCGAGGCGCTCGTCGCGACGCAGGCGGGAGGACAGGCGCGCGGTCGTGCGGGGACCGGAGCGGGACGCAGTGGCCGACAGGGCGGTGCTGGCTCCGGCGGAAGCGGCCCGGCTGGGTCGGGAGCGGACCACGGCGGCGGTGCGGCCTCGGCGGCCTCCGGCAGCGGGACCGTGACCGGGCCGGGTACGGCGAGCGCTGGGAATACCGGCGCGGCCGGTGCCGTTGGTCCGGGAGCCGACGATGCGGACAGCGGCGGCGCCCTCGACGCGGTGCTCGCGGAGCTGGGCGAGGCGGCGGCGACGGGCACGGCGGTCGACCTGACCGTCACGACCTCGGACGGCACGCACCG
>DYUK01000203.1 GCA_020743695.1 Brevibacterium senegalense
CGAGGAGGGGCATCCGGAGGACATCTTCACGAACCCCCCGCAGGAGCGGACGCGGAAGTTCCTCTCCGCGGTCCTCGACTGACGCTTCCGCGGTCCTCGACTCACGGTCCTCGACCGTAGGCCGGCCGGACCCGCTCAGTCCGCGGTGGCGTCGTGGGTCGCGGCAGCGTCGTCGTCGACGAGCTGGAGCAGCCACATGCGGGTCTCGCCGTACGTCTTCTCCCGGTACACCTCGAGACGGTCGGGCAGTCGCGGCTGCGGTGAGCGGACCGACCGCTCGACGACCAGCAGCGCGCTGAGCCCGTCCAGCAGGTCCTGGATCCCGCCCAACAGGCGGGCCAGCTCGTCCTCCCCCAGCGGGTAAGGCGGGTCCGCGAGGATCAGGGTGAAGGACTCCCCGTCCTCGCGCAGCCGCTCGACGGCCGACTGCGCCTTGAGCCCCAGCACGCGGGTGCGGGTCTCCTCCCCCAGGTCCGCGATGCTGCGGGCGATCGCCGCCTGCGGGCCGGAGCCCTGGTCGACGAGGGTGACGTGGGCGGCACCGCGGCTCAGCGCCTCGAGGCCCAGGGAGCCGGAGCCGGCGAACAGGTCGAGGACCCGGGCCTCGTCGCACGCGTGCATCCCGTCGAGCATCGCGAAGAGCGATTCGCGCACCCGGTCCGGCGTGGGACGGGTGTCCCGACCGCGAGGGGCGTGGAGGGGGCGGCCCCGGTGGCGACCCGCGATGATCCGCATGTCAGCCCGCCTCGATGAGGTCTTCATCCGCGTCCGCGAAGATGAGCGCGATGAGCCGGGCCAGTTCGGGGGTGGCCGCGAGCGCCGGGTCCTGCTCCAGCAGCACCGCCGCGTCCTCCTTGGCGCCCCGGATGATCTCCTCGTCGCGCAGCACGGACAGGTGGCGCAGGCTCGAGCGCCCGCCCCACTGGGCGCGACCCAGCACGTCGCCCTCGCGCCGGCTGCGGATGTCGTACTCCGCCAGCGCGAAGCCGTCCAGCGTCCCCGCGACGGTCGTGAGCCGCTCCATCGCCTCCGATTCCGGGTCCGCCTGTGTGAGGAGGAAGCAGAGGGACTCATCGCCGGCGCGCCCCACGCGTCCGCGCAGCTGGTGCAGCTGGGCGACGCCGAACCGGTCCGCGTCGATGATCACCATGACCCGTGCGTTGGGCACGTCGATGCCCACCTCGATGACCGTCGTGGACACGAGCACGTCGATCTCACCGGCCGCGAACGATCGCATCGTGTCGTCCTTCTCGTCCGCCGGCAGCTGCCCGTGCAGCACTCCGATGAGTGCGCCGACCAGGGCGGGGGTCTCCCGCAGGATCTGCGCGACGTCCTCCACGCCCGGCCGGGCCACACCCGTCTCCGGGTCCGGAGCGGTCGCCTCGATCCGGGGCAGCACGACGAACGACTGCTGGCCCCGGGCCGCGTGCTCGCCCACGACCTCCAGCACGCGGTCCACCCAGTGCGGGTGCTGCGCCAGCGACACGAGGTGGGTCGTGATCTGCTTCCTCCCCGTGGGCATGTGGGTGAGCGTCGAGACGTCGAGGTCGCCGAACACGGTCATCGCCGCGGTGCGCGGGATAGGGGTCGCCGTCATGACGAGCGTGTGGGGCGTGCGCCCTCCGGCCTTCTGCCGCAGCGCCTCCCGCTGCTCGACGCCGAATCGGTGCTGCTCGTCGACGACGACCATGCCCAGGTCGTGGAAGATCGTCGTGTCCGACAGCAGCGCGTGCGTGCCCACGACGATGTCGACATCGCCGATCGACAGGTCCAGCAGTATGCGACGCCGCTCCTGCGTCGACAGGGACCCGGTCAGCAGGGCGATGACGACGCCGTTCTCCTGCCGCAGCAGCGCGGACTCCGCCGCGAAGTCGCCCAGGGCCTGCGCGAAGGAGCGGAAGTGCTGGGCTGCCAGCACCTCCGTGGGCGCCAGCAGAGCCGCCTGCGCGCCGGAGTCGACCGCCTGGAGCATCGCGCGCAGGGCCACGAGCGTCTTGCCGGAGCCCACATCGCCCTGCAGCAGCCGGTTCATGGGCACCGCCCCGGCGAGCTCCTGCGCGATCTCCTGGCCCGCGTGCTCCTGGGAGGGCGTCAGCGCGAACGGGAGCGCGGCGTCGAACGCGGCGAGCGTCCCGTCCGTGCGGCCGGGCAGGGCAGCCGCGTGCAGAGCCTCGTGCTCGCGCCGGCGCTGGTGGAGCACCGTCTGGAGTGCGAGCGCCTCCTCGTACCGCCACCGCCCGGTCGCCTCCGTCGCCTCCTCCATCGTCCGAGGCCGGTGCATGCCCCAGTAGGCGGTCCGCAGGTCCTGGATCCCGTGCTTCTCCCGCAGGAACGCAGGGATCGGATCCTCGAAAGCGGAGGCGGGTGCGGCGTCGAGCGCAGCCCGGATGATGCGCCGGAAGGCGGCCGTCTTGACCCCCTTGACGGACCGGTAGACGGGGACCGGTGCGGTGGGGGCGAAGGCCTGCTCGGCCTCGGTGCCCTTCGCGACCTCGCCGTCCGCGGTGAGGACGGTGGGGTTGCCCAGCTGCAGGCGGCCTCGGTAGTGCTGGATCCGGGCGGTCATGAGCAGCCGGCTGCCGGCCTCGAACGACTTGACCAGCCACTGCTGGTTGAAGAAGACCGCGTCCGTCGTGCGGTCGTTGTCCGTGACGGTGACAGTCGTGAGCTGTCCCTTCCGGTTCTGCATGCGACGCGAGCTGATGTCGACGACCGTCACGTGGAGGACGACGTCCTCGCCGTCCGGCAGCTTCTCCAGCCCGCGGATGTCCGTGAAGGTGCCCGGGTCGATCCAGCGGTGCGGCAGGTGCCGCAGCAGGCCGTCGAGGTCACGGATCCCGGCCGTGACGAGCGCCTTCCGGCTGCGCCCGGCGGCCTGCGCG
This sequence comes from Brevibacterium senegalense, assembly GCA_020743695.1. Taxonomy (GTDB): domain Bacteria; phylum Actinomycetota; class Actinomycetes; order Actinomycetales; family Brevibacteriaceae; genus Brevibacterium; species Brevibacterium senegalense_A. Next base: position 2,883 of record DYUK01000203.1, read on the forward strand.
AAGACCTCCGCCCGCGCCTCCTCCTGCGCCTGGGCCTCCGCGTCACTCAACGCCGACCACCAGCCACGAACTGGACTGTCCGCCGTCGATGACGACGGCCTCGGCGTCCGTGTGCTCCGCATCGATGCGGATGCGCAGACGGGTGACCGCGGCCTCGGGCATGGCGGTGCCCACGAGCAGGGTCACGAGGTCTCCGCCGGCGCCCAGCAGGCGGTCGACGAGGTCGCCGGCGGCGGCCTCCGGATCCGTGCCCACCGCGCGGATCCGGCCGTCGACGAGGGTGAGGGCGTCGCCCTGCGAGTACAGGAGCGGACCCTGCGCGTGGTCCTCCGGCGCCAGGACGACGGCGCCCACCCGGGTGCCCGCGGCCGCCGCGACCATGTCCGTGAGCACGTCGTCCGCGTTCCCGAACGGATCGAAGACGGCGGCGGCCGCCGCGACCGAGGCCGCATCCCGGGTCCGCAGGACCTTGGCCGTTCCCAGCCCGGCCAGGGCCTCGGCCGCGGTCACAGAGTCCGGCAGGACGAAGGCGGCGGACTCCGCCAGCTGCGCGGCGAAGTCGACCGCCTCGTGCAGGTCGGAGCGGTCGGAGCGGACCGCGAACGCACCCGTGAGTGCCAGAGACAGGAGGAGGCCCGGGCCGTCGGCCAGGGCGATGAGGGTGGCGGGGTCGTCCGCCGGGCGGGTGCTGGAGAGGTCCTCGACGCGCAGGTCGACGACGCGGTGGACGTCCATGACCTCGAGGAGACGGCGCGCCTCGTCGACTCCCCCGTCGTGGGCGGTGTGGACGTGGACCTGCGGCCAGTCGACGACGATGCTGGTGCCGCCGGCGCGGGCGAGCGCGCGCTTGAGCGGGCGGGTGCGGTCGCGGGTCTCGCCCAGGTGCGCGACCAGTTCGAAGCCGATCTCGCCGCCGTGGGCGCCCAGATCCGGCAGATCGGGCAGGCGGCCCGTCGCCCCGCCCGGGAACTCTGGGGTGGCCGTCACGGCGGAGTCCCCCTGTGCGGCCGCCACGGCGTCCTCGCCGGCGACGGTGACGCAGAGGAGGTCGAAGAGCTCGACGATGCCGGAGGAACCGGCGTCGACGACGCTGTTCTCGCGCAGGACGGGCAGCTGGCCGGTCGTCTCGCGCAGGGCCGCGCGCGAGCGCTCCCGCACCGCCAGCACCAGGTGCAGGAGGTCGTCGCCTGACTCCGCGCGCTCGCGGGCCTCGTCCGCCATCGCGTCGAGCACCGTCACCATCGTGCCGTCGACGGGGTCCGCCAGTGCCTCGCGGGCGCGGGCGGCGGCCAGGCCCAGGGCGGCGGCGAAGGACTGCGCGTCCGGGACCTCCACCCCGGCCAGTGCGTCCGCGACCCCGCGCAGGGCGACGGAGAGGATGAGGCCGGAGTTGCCGCGTGCGCCGCGCTGCGCGCCGGTCGCCATCGCCTCGACGACCTGCGGCAGGGTGACCGCGCCGTCCAGCGATTCGACCGCGCGGTAGGCGGAGCGGACGGTCAGGTAGAGGTTGGTGCCCGTGTCGCCGTCCGGGACGGGAAACACGTTGATCGCGTTGATGCCGCTGCGCTCACGGCGCAGCCGGTCGACGGTGCGCTTGGCCCACCGTGCCGCCAGGTGGCCGCTGATGCGGGCGTCGGGACCGGGATCCGCCCCTGAACCGCTGCGCTTGCCCACTCACTCCCCCGAGCCGCTGAAATGCCTGAAACCGCCGTCCGGGTCGACGGCGACGAACCCGGAGTCCCCCACGGGCACCCCGTCGATCAGCACGGATGGGACGGTGCTGACCGGACGCACGCGCCCGACCAGCCTCCACCCTATCGGATGGACCCCCTCCGGCACCGTCGCGAGGAACCCGTGGTCCTCCCCTCCGGTCAGCACCCACCGGCGGGCGCGGGCGCGGGCGGCGGACTCCTCCTGGGAGGCGGCGTCTGCGACGGGCTCGTCCGTGTCCGCTTCAGCCGCCTCCTCGAGGGCGCGGACCCGGTGCGCGACGGGCACGAGATCGTCCGCCAGCGCGTCCAGTGCCGCGGAGTCCAGGTCGAGGTCGACGCCCGAGGCCCGGGCCAGTCTCCCCGCATCGGACCCCAGTCCGTCGGATAAGTCGATGAGCGCGGCCGGCTGTCCGTCCAACGCTTCCCGCAGCGCATCGACGGCCTCGTAGGCGGGACGCGGTGCGCGCTGCGCCTCGATCGCTGTGGCGAGCAGCGCGTCCGGTGCGGCGGCAGCGGGGAGCCGGGCGGCCTCGGCGGCGGGTATTTCCCCGGCCTCGGCAGCGGGAGTCTCCACGACCTCGGCACCGGCGAAGAGTGCGTCGAGGCCGGCGGCGGCCCACCCGGTGCGCCCGCCCAGCCACACGGTGTGGCCCGGGCGTGCCGCGTTCCGGGTCAGCGGTGCGGACTGTGCCGGGAGGCTGCCCAGCGCGGTGACGGCGATGACGATCTGCCGGGCGTCGGACAGGTCGCCGCCCAGCACGACGGCTCCGGCGCGGCCGGCCTCCTCGACGAGCCCGTCGACCAGGCCGTCGACGAAGGAGGCGGGGGTGTCTCCGGGTGCGGCCAGCGACAGGAGCAGACCGGTGGGCCGGGCTCCCATCGCGCGCACGTCGGCCAGGTTCTGCGCGGCGGCCTTGACCCCCAGCCGGTGCGGGTCCAGCCAGCCGTCCAGGAAGTCCTCGCCCTCGACGAGCATGTCAGCGGAGCTCACGAGCCGGCCCGGAGCGTCCGTGACCGCGGCGTCGTCACCGGGCCCCACGACCACGGTGCCGTCCTGGGGGATGCGGGCGAGGATCCGGGCGATGAGGGCGTCCTCGCCCAGCTGGGCGAACGTGGGAGCAGACGTCATCCCACCAGTATGCCCGCAGGCGGCGACCGGTAGCCTGGAGGGCATGCGCCACCGCCCTCCCCGCCGTTCCCTCGCCGCCGTCCTCGCGGTCGGCACCCTCGTCCTCACGGGATGCGCCGACGCCCTCGTCGTCGATGCGGCGGAGGACGCGGCGAACCCCGACTGCGCCCTGCCGATCCTGCTCATGCCGGATCAGATCGGGGATCTGGAGCAGCGCACGACCTCGTCCCAGGGGACGACGGCGTGGGGCGAGCCCGCCAGCGTCATCGTCCGCTGCGGCGTGCCGGAGCCCGCCCCCACGACGGATCCGTGCGTGACCGTCGACGGGGTCGACTGGGTGCAGGTGCGCGGTGACGAGGACACGTGGCAGTTCGTCACCTACGGCCGCTCCCCCGCGGTCGAGGTCCTCGTGACCCCCACGGTCGTGTCCGGTGCGAACGCGCTGGCCTCCGTGTCCTCCAGTGTGTCCGAGATCGAGCAGACGGCGCAGTGCGTCGACGCCCAGGACGCCGAGCAGGTCGAGGGCGAGGTCCCCGCCGGGTGAACCGGCGGGTGTGAGGGCGGCCGGGTCGGTGCGGTGATCCGACCGGCCCCGTGAGCCGACGGAGAGACCTGCGGGGTCAGCCGGCGGCGCGGTGGTCGCGCAGCGCGATGTCGACGAGCAGGTCGACCAGTTCGTCGTAGCGCACGCCGGAGCGGTCCCACACGACGGGGAACATCGAGCTGGGGGTGAAGCCCGGCATCGTGTTGATCTCGTTGATGAGGACATCGCCGTCCGGCGTCACGAACGCGTCGACGCGGGCCAGCCCGCTGCAGTCGAAGGCGTCGAACACCTGCCGCGCCAGTTCCTGCACCCGCGCGGTCGACTCCGGGGAGATGTCCGCCGGGCACGTGATCCGCACGGCGTCCGCGTTCAGGTACTTCGTCTCGAAGTCGTAGAAGTCCGCGCCCGTCACCTCGATCTCGCCGGGGACGCTGGCGCGGGGTCCCTCGTGGAAGCGGGTGCCCAGCACGCCGCACTCGATCTCGCGACCCGTCACCATCGGTTCGACGATCGCGGCGGAGTCATGGGCGAACGCCTCCGTGAACGCTGCGTCCAGCTGCGCTGCGTCCTGTGCGTCCGACACCTTGGACACGCCCATCGAGGACCCGGCATTGGCCGGCTTGACGAAGACCACGTCGCCCAGTGCCTGCACACGGGCGAGGACGGCGTCCGGATCCGTGCGGTACTGGCGGACCGTCACCGGCTCCCACGGGCTCGTGGGGATCCCCGCGTCGCGCAGGACCGCCTTCATGTACCGCTTGTCCATGCCGGCGGCGGACCCCAGCACGCCGCAGCCCACGTACGGGACGTCCATGAGCTCGAAGAGGCCCTGGATCGTGCCGTCCTCACCGTACGGACCGTGCAGCACCGGGAAGTACACATCGACCGTCGCGATGTCCTCGACGCTACCGTCCCGCTGGACGACGCGCAGCGGGGCGCGGCGCGTGTCCAGCGGGAAGACGATCTCCGTCCCGTCGTCGACGACCTCCGGCATTGCCTCCGTGTCGAAGCGGAAGTCCTTCGCATCCTCGACGATCCGACAGACGCCCTCGCGGGTCATGCCGATCGGCAGGACGCGGTAGCGCTCCTCATCGAGAGCGCTGAGGACTCCGGCTGCGGTCACGCAGCTGACGGAGTGCTCCGAGGAGCGGCCGCCGAAGAGGACGGCGACGACGGGACGGGTGTCGGCAGGGTTCATGCGCTGGGTGTCACTTCGCTTCGTAGGTGGTTTCGATCCAGGCGCGCCCGATCGAGTGGAAGAACAGGTTGAAGCCCACGAAGGCGGGAGTCGCGGACTCGTCGACCTCCAGCGGGGCATCGAGGGCGTGCACGATGAAGAAGTAGCGGTGCGGGCCGTGGCCGGCCGGCGGAGCGGCGCCCACGAACTCCGGTGCCCCGGCGTCGTTGCGGACCGTGATCGCGCCCTGGGGCAGCAGCCCCTTGTCCGGGGTGCCGGCACCGGCCGGCAGCTCCGTCACGTCCGCCGGGAGGTTCGTGACCGTCCAGTGCCAGAAGCCCGAGCCGGTGGGCGCGTCCGGGTCGTAGCAGGTGACGGCGAACGCCTTCGTCTCCTCCGGGAAGCCGGACCAGGACAGCTGCGGGGACACGTCCTCACCGCCGGGCACGCCCATCTTCCCCGAGGTCTGGGGAGCGGACAGCTCCTGTCCCTCGGCGATGTCCGTGCTGGTGAGATCGAAGCGAGGCAGATCGTTGAGCTTGTGGAAGGGGGTGTTCACACTCAGTCCTCTCATAGGTGACGGAGCCGAACCGATCAGTCGGCCGGCCCCTCGTGCTTGCGCTTTCGAGCCAACAGGAGCGCCCCCAATTCGTCAACCCGCAGGTGGCCGGAGATGACCGCCGCGACCGCCTGCGTGATGGGCAGCTCGACGTCGTGCGCCTGCCCCAGAGCGAGGACCGCGCTGGCGGACTTGACGCCCTCGGCGACCTGGCGGGTCTCCTCCACCGCCTCGTCGACCGTCATCCCGGTGCCCAGCAGGCGTCCGAACGAGCGGTTGCGGGACAGGGGCGAGGCGCAGGTGGCGACGAGGTCGCCCAGCCCGGCCAGACCGGACAGCGTGTGCGTCTGCGCGCCCATGGCCAGTGCCAGCCGCGTCGTCTCCGCCAGGCCGCGGGTGATGATCGAGGCCTTCGAGTTGTCGCCCAGACCCTGCCCGTCGCACATGCCCACGGCCAATGCGATGACGTTCTTGACGGCGCCGCCCAGTTCCACGCCCACGACGTCCGTATTCGTGTAGGGCCGGAAGTACGAGGTCGCGGACAGTTCGGCCACCGCCTCCGCGGTCTGCACGTCCGGGGCTGCGACGACGGTGGCCGTGGGCTGCTCCTGCGCGATCTCCTTCGCCAGGTTGGGGCCGGAGACGACCGCGATGAGGTCCGGGTCGTGGCCGGTCACCTCTGCGATGACCTCGCTCATCCGCTTGCCGCTGCTGCGCTCGATGCCCTTCATGAGGCTCACGAGGATCGCGTCCGCGGGCAGGAGGTCGCGGACGGCCTCGAGGTTGTCCCGCAGCGACTGGGCGGG
>DYUK01000204.1 GCA_020743695.1 Brevibacterium senegalense
CAGCCTGCGGCCGCGGCGGGTGCACGCCGTCGTCCGCGGCGCTCCTGCCGTCCAGGCCGTCCTCCAGCTGGGCCTGGATGTGGTGGAGGATCGGGTCGAGGACCGTGATCCCGTCCTTCACCCCACCCACGGATCCGGGCAGGTTCACGACGAACGTGCGCCCCGCGGAGCCGGCGGTCCCGCGACTCATCGCGGCCTCGGGCAGTTTGGCCAGGCCGAAGTCCACGAGCGCGTGCGCGATGCCCGTCGCCTCCTTGTCGAGGAACCGGCGGGTCTCCTCCGGCGTCGCATCATCGGGCGCCAGCCCGGTGCCACCGGTCGTCACGAGGATGCGCGGTCGCTGCGCGTCCGGCAGGTCGTGCAGGTGGTGGGCGAGCGCGCGGCCCACTTCTGGCCCGTCGGCGACGATCTGCGCGCCCTCGACCTCGTAGCCGCGCTCCTGCAGCCAGCCCACCAGCACGGGTCCGGCGGAGTCCTCCGCGGTGCCTGCCGCCGCCGAGGTCGACACGACGAGGACGACCGCCCGCCTCCCTGTCCCGAAGGTGGGAGACCGATCACCGCCGCGCGTGGCGCGGCGGGCGCGCTTCGCAACGCGGTCCGACTCCGGCCTCGTCAGCCGCTCATCAGGCCGGATGCGCTGGCCGTGCCGCACGTACGGTCCAGGCTCGGGTGCGCGTCCATGGCGTCCGTGGCCGTTCGTCTCCTGTTCGTCCACTCATCTGCTCCAGTCGCCGGAGGCGCCTCCGGCCTTGTGCTCGACCCGGGTGGGTCCGATGACGGCCTCCCGGTCCAGCGCCTTCACCATGTCGTAGAGGGTGAGCGCGGCGACGGAGGCCGCCGTGAGCGCCTCCATCTCCACCCCCGTCACCCCGGTCGTCTTCACGCGCGCCCGGACCTCGATCGCACCCGGATCGTCCGCCGCGCGCTCGAGGTCCACCGCCACTCCGGTGAGCGGCAGCGGGTGGCACAGCGGCACCAGGTCCGGCGTGCGCTTGGCCGCCATGATGCCCGCGATGCGGGCGACGGCCAGGGCGTCCCCCTTGGGCAGGGTGCCGTCCAGCATCTGGTCGACGACCTCGGCCCTCGTCGTGAGCCGGGACGAGGCGATCGCGACGCGGGCCGTCACGGCCTTGGCGGACACATCGACCATGTGGGCGGAGCCGTCCTCACGCACGTGGGTGAGGCGGCCCTCCGTGCGGGCGTCGTCGTGAGCGTCCGGCTGGCGGTTCCCCTGCTCCAGGCGGTCTCCCTGCACGCGGTGGTCCTCCTGCTCCCGAGGTTCGGACTGGTCGTGAGCGCTCACAGCAGCACCACCTCGACGGGGGTTCCGGCCGGCAGCGGCGCGTCACCCGGCGGGACGACGATGAGGGAGTCCGCGCGGGCGGCGGTCGCCAGCAGGTGCGAACTGGTCCCGGCCAGCGCGTGGGTGCGCAGCTGGGTCGAGTCGGTGTCGACGGTGCCGTCGGCGCGCAGTCCCACGCCCGTGCACGCCCGGCGCATCTGCGTGCGGGTGGGCAACGGGGTGACCTCCTCCACGAGCGCGGCGCTGATCCGACGCGCGGGGGCGCACGTCCGCCAGGCGCGGGCGATCGCATCGCGCAGCAGCACGTGGGCGCTGATCCACGTGCTGACGGGGTTGCCGGGGAAGCAGACGATCGGGACGGTGGTCCCCTCGTCACAGCGCAGCACTCCGGCGCCCTGCGGACCGCCCGGCTGCATCGCGATGGACCCGAACCCCACATGCGGGGCGTACCCGTCCAGGTCCGCGCCGTCGGCCAGGCTCTGCTGGACGACCTCGAAGCGACCCGCGCTGATACCGCCGCTCGTGACGACGAGGTCCGGCTCGACCGCGCGGATCCGCTCCGCCAGGACGGTGCGGAAGTCGTCGACGTCGTCGTTCACGACGATCGAATCCGCGACCGCCGCTCCCGCGGACCGCAGCACCGCCGTCAGCAGAGCGGTGTTCGCGTCGTAGAGCTGGCCGGGTCGAAGAGTCTCGCCGGGGACCGCGACCTCGTCGCCGCCGGCCACGATGAGGACGCGGGGACGCACGCGCACCGGGACCTCGACGAGACCGAACGCGGCGAGCACGCCCAGCGCGGCCGGGGGCAGCGGGACGTCCGCCGGCAGCGCGCGGTCGCCCTCCTGGATGTCGCTGCCGCGGTGGCGGACGAACTGTCCGGCCGACACGGCGTCGACGCGGATCGCGGGGGCGTCGAATCCATCGGTCGCCTCGACGGGGACGACGGCGTCCGTCCCCGGTGGCACGGGAGCGCCCGTCATGATCGCGGTGGCGGCACCGGCGGGCACCTCCTCCCCCGTGTGCCCGGCCGGGGTCACACCCGTGACGTCGAAGGTGCCGGGCGTCGCGGCGGAGGCGAGCGCGAACCCGTCCATCTGCGAATCGTCGAAGCGCGGCAGGTCCGTGGGTGCGCGGAAGTCGCCGACCAGCACGCGGCGCAGCGCCTCCGTCACGCGCACGTTCTCCTGCCCCAGCGCGCGCGTGCTGAGCGCCTGGACGAGGAGGTCCACGTGCTGGTCGACCGAGCGCGGCTGCGACCAGCTGCGGAACGGCCCCTGGACGGCGGGCGGCGAGGCCGGGACACCGGGTGCAGTCATGCGGACGACTCTACCGGCGGACGGTGAGCGCGGTCTGGGAACTGTGGACGGCCTCGGGAGCGGTCCTGCCGGGAGCGGGCGAGGCTCAGGCCGCGACGGTGAGCAGGAGGACGGCGATCGACAGCGCGAGCATGCCCAGGCAGTTGAGCCAGAACGCCTGGCCCAGGAAGCGCGCGCGGATGTGCGCCGCCACGGCACAGAGAAAGTAGACGACCACGCCGGTGGCGGCGGCCAGGGCGAGTCCCGGCACCCAGATGCCCGCGACGAGCCCGGCCGCGGCGAGGACCTTGACGACGATGAGCGTCCACCACCACTCGCGCGGGAACCCCACCCCGTCGAAGCAGTCGCGGATGAAGGCCGGCGGGCGCAGCGACAGCGCCGCGTCCGCCAGCAGCACGAGGGCGAGGACGGCCGGGGGCCACCAGAGGTCGGGGACGAGGGTCTCAGGTGACAGGGACATGACTACTCCTTGCAGGTGCAGACGGCCGCGAACACGGCGCGCAGCCCGTCCGTCAGGCCGGAGGGATCGTCGGTGCCGCGCGTCGACCAGGTGAAGAGCGTGCCCACGTATGCGGCGTGGAGTGCCTGCGCACGGGCCGGTGCCTCCGCCTGCGTCGTGCAGCCGTGCAGGCTGATCGCCCGGGCGAACTCCTCGGTGAGCTGCGCGGCGAGATCCGTGAAGAGAGTGGAGGTGTGAGCGCCGGACACGAGGATCGACGCGTAGGTCCGCGACAGTTCCGGCGTCGCGGTGAAGAGTGCGACGAACGGCTGGACGAGGGCACCGACGCGGTCCGCGCAGGTGCCGGCGTCTGGGCCACCGCCGGTCGAGTCCCCCGCCGCCGAGGCCGTGGCCGGCACGCTGCCCGAGCGCCGCTCGTGCTCCGCGGCGATGAGCGCGTCGAAGACCTGCACGAGGAGACCGTTCTTGTCACCCACTGCCATGACCGTCCCGACGCTCACCCCTGCAGAGGCGGCGACGTCGCGGACCGTCGTGGCGGCGAAGCCGTTCTCCTGGAACTGCCTGCCCGCTACATCGAGGACGCGCGACCGCGTCGCCTGCCGGAGCTCCTGCCGGGTGGGGGCCATGCGCACTCACTTCCGATGAACGCGTTCAGTGAACACGTTCATCGTAGCACCGGCAGCCCTGCCCCCGCGACTACCTCAGCTTCGGACGGGCGAAGGCCAGCGGCACCGTCAGCAGCGAGACCGCGCCGCCCACCAGCAGGGCGGTCGTGTAGGAGGAGCCGCCCGCGATGAGGCCGATGACCATCGCGCCCACACCGGTGCCGGCGTCGAAGCCGAT
>DYUK01000205.1 GCA_020743695.1 Brevibacterium senegalense
CACGCGGAGCCCCAGCGCCAGCTTGCCCAGGGAGCGCCCCCGCAGCAGCAGCTCGACCGTGCACGGGACCGCGACGATCGTGAGGACCGTGAGGATGAGGACCGCCGACTGGGTCAGCAGCGACCACTGGAGGTCGATCCGGATGAGGAACCAGGCCGCGGAGGCGAAGACGGCGATGTAGACGATCGTGTACACGACCGCGTCGATCGCGGCGGAGAGTGCGCGCGCGGCGAAATGCGCCGGCTGCACGCGCAGGGCGACGGCCTCGCCGGTCACAAGCACGCTCATGCGCATCATCGTCGCACAGGTGCGGGGTCCCATCGCACGGGTGGGTAGGGTGGAACCCATGGATCCCGTCCTCCTCGCGCAGCTCCACGGTCCCCGTTGGGACCTGCTCGAACGCCTGGCGAAGAAGTCCCGGCTGGACGCGGCGGAGGCGGCGGACTTCCTGAGCCTCTACCGGCTGGCGTCGAAGGACCTCTCGCGGATCCTCTCCGTCGCACCGGATTCGCAGACGGCCGCGCGTCTGTCCGTCATCGTCCACCGTGCTCGCACGCATCTGACCTCGATCCCGCGCGGGCCCATGTCCGCGCTCGTCCGGTTCGCGGTGCGGTCGTTCCCCGCGGCCCTCTACCGACTGCGGTGGATGTTCCTGGGGGTGACGATCCTGTTCCTGGGCAGTGCGGTCGTGGCCGCCCTGTGGGCGCTGCGGACAGAGGGCGCTCTGGACACACTCATGTCGCCCGCCCAGCAGCAGCAGCTCGCGGAGAGCGACTTCGTCGACTACTACAAGGAGAACCCCAACTCCGTCTTCGCGGTGGGGGTGTGGACGAACAACGCGTGGATCGCCGTCCAGTGGATCGCGCTGGGCATCACGGGGGTCTACGTGATCTTCGGCCTGCTCATGAACGGCGTGAACGTGGGCATCTCCGCCGCCGTCATGTACCGGTACGGCTACGAGGCGGACTTCTGGTCGTACATCCTGCCGCACGGGATCCCGGAGATCACGTGCATCCTCATCGCCGGGGCGGCGGGCCTGCAGATCTTCGTCGCCTGGATCATCCCGCGCGCCATGACGCGCGGCCAGGCGCTCGCGAAGGAGGCGCGCTCACTCATGACGGTCGCGGGCGGACTCGTGGGACTGCTGTTCCTGTCCGGCCTCGTCGAGGGATTCATCACGCCCAACCCGTTCCCGGTGTGGTTCAAGATCGCCGTGGGCGTGGGCCTGACGCTGGCGATCGGCCTCTACGCGACGCTGCTGGGCCGACCGGTCGTCCTGGCCGGGGGCGACGGCGACCTCGAGGAGGACCGGGCCGGCTACCGGGTCGTCGCCGCCTACTGACGCGGGCGGCTCGGGTCGTTCGGACGCGGTTCCGACACGTCCCCTGCACCGGTCGACCGGACTCCGGACCGGCGACTGGACTCCGGACCGCGGGCCTCAGAGGCGGCCGGAGGTCTTGAGCGCGATGTACAGGTCCGCGAGCGCGGGCGGCAGGTCGTCCGGCGCTTCGTGGACGGAGTGGACGCCCAGTCCCGCCAGCGCGTGGCCCAGCGAGCGGCTCTCGAGCAGTTCCCGCTCGGCCGCGGCCGCGGTGTAGACCTGCTCGGTCGTGTACCGCGCCTCGGCCATCTCCGCGAGCTCCGGGTCCGCGACCGAGGCGATCGCGACGGTGTGCCGGCGCGCCAGCAGCGGCAGCGCGGGCAGCAGGTCCTCGCCGATCGTCGCGGGGTCCAGCGCGGTCACGAGGACGACGAGCGCTCGGTGCGAGGTCACGCCCAGGACGGCGGACGTGATCGTCTCCCAGTCCGCTTCGAGCAGCTCCGGCATGATCGGGGTGATCCGGTGCATGAGGTGGTCCAGCGACGCGGACCGGCCGATGGGACCCACGCGGGCGCGGACACGTGCGTCCGCGATGAGGACGTCGGTCCGGTCGCCCGCGCCGGCGGCCAGACCCGTGAGGAGCAGTGCGGACTCGATCGCCGCGTCGAAGGCGGTCCCCGTCCCCACCCGGCGGGCGGCCAGGCGGGACGAGTCGAGGACGATGATGACCCGGCGGTCGCGCTCGGGGCGGTAGGTCCGGACCATGACCTCCTGCGCGCGCGCCGTGGCGCGCCAGTCGATCGCGCGCACGTCGTCTCCGCGCGCGTACTCCCGCAGGGAGTCGAACTCGGAGCCCGCTCCCTTGAGCATGACCGCGGTCCTGCCCTCCAGCTCGCGCAGCCGCTGCAGCTTCGACGGCAGGTGCCTGCGGGAGTGGAAGGGAGGCAGCACGGTGATCGCGGCCGGGACCTCGACCGAGCGCTGACGGGCGACGAGCCCCAGCGGGGAGGTCGACCGGACCGTCACCCGGTCCGCGCGCAGCAGTCCGCGCCGGGTGGGTTTCAGCACGGTCGTCCGCTCGTGCGTGCCGCCCGGGCGGATCCGCGCGCGGAAGCGGATGTCCTGCGCGCCCGCGGTGGGTGCCCAGGCGTCGCGCACGTGCAGGCGCCGGGTGCGGCGACCCTCGTTCACGATCGTGAGGACGGAGTGCGTCTCCTCCGTCAGGCGGATGCGCGGGCCCGGCGTCCGCTGGAGGCCCAACTGTCGGATCCCGGGGGCCGCCAGCCAGTCGAGGAGGCCTGCGATGACGAGCAGCCCCACCATGACGACGAAGGTCGTCGCCTGGGGCCGCAGCGCGATCGGGATCCCCGCGAGCGCCGTGAGCACGAGGAAGCGCCAGGTCAGAGCCATCAGCGGGGGACGTGGACCGACTCGACGATCGAGGCGAGGACGCGATCGACGTCCGCGCCCTCCATCTGGGCCTCGGGGCGCAGCGCGATGCGGTGGCGGAAGGTCGCGGGGACCAGCGACTTCACGTCGTCCGGGGTGATGTAGCCGCGTCCGGACAGCCATGCCTGCGCCTGTGCCGCCGCCAGCAGGCGGGTCGCGCCGCGGGGCGAGACACCCAGTGCCAGCGAGGGGGCGCGGCGGGTCGCCTGGACGATGTCGACGATGTACGCGATGACCTCCGGTGCGCAGTGGACCTGAGCGGCACGGGCCCCGGCCGCCAGGAGCTCGTCCGGGCCCGCGACCCGCTCGATGCCCGCCGCCCGCAGCCGGTGGGAGTCGAAGCCGTGCGCGTGCCGGGAGAGGATCGTGAACTCCGTGTCGCGATCCGGCAGATCGAGGACCAGCTTGAAGAGGAAGCGGTCCAGCTGGGCCTCCGGCAGGGGATACGTGCCCTCGTACTCGACGGGGTTCTGCGTCGCGGCGACGAGGAACGGTTCGGTGAGCCGTCGGGTCGCACCGTCGACCGTCACCTGGCGCTCCTCCATCGCCTCGAGCAGCGCCGACTGCGTCTTGGGCGGGGTGCGGTTGATCTCGTCCGCCACGAGCAGGTTCGTGAAGACCGGTCCCTCGCGGAAGGAGAAGTCACCGGACTTCGCGTCGTAGATCATCGACCCGGTCACATCGCCCGGCATGAGGTCCGGCGTGAACTGCACGCGCTGCGAGTCCAGGTCGAGGCACTGCGCGATCGTGCGCACCAGCAGGGTCTTCGCGACGCCGGGGACCCCCTCGAGGAGGACGTGACCCTGGACCAGGAGGGCGATGAGGATGCCGTCGACCGCGGCGGTCTGCCCCACGACGGCCTTGCCCGTCTCCGTGCGGACCCGCAGCAGGACGTCGCGCAGGCGCGCGTCCTCGTCCGTGAGGGTGAGGGCCTCTTCCGGGGGCGCGGCGTGCTGCCCGTCGCGGGGCGGGGCGAACTGCTGACCGCCGTGGTTGACGGGTGCGTGGTGCTGACCCGGCTGCGACGGAGTCTGCGGCTGCGCGTGCGGCGCCTGACCGGGCTGGGGCTGGCCGGGCTGAGTCTGGCCGGGCTGGGCGTGGCCGGGCTGCTGCGGCTGCGCGTACTGGGGCTGGCCGGGCTGACCCGGCTGCGGCGGCTGACCCGGTTGCTGGGGGTGCTGCGGGGGGACGGTCATAGGGGATGGACCTCACTCTCGATGGTGGTGATGTCGATGGCGATGCGGATGAGCGACTGGTCGTCGTGCGGGACCTCCGTGAGGAGGACCGCCTCGGTCCAGGCCGGATCGAGACCGGCGGCGGCAGCGGCACGGGCGGAGACCTCGGCGGCGGGTGTGTCCGGCGGCAGCGCGAGGCGACGGCCCAGACGGACCAGGGCGGCGGCACGCAAGTCGCGCAGGGCCTCGGCCCGTCCGCCCGCCCGCTGGAGGAGGGCGCTGCGGCCGCGGACCGTCTCGGCGGCGGGGACGATGACCGGCAGCGGCTCGATCGCGAGCGGGCCCATGCGCCGGCCGTAGACCAGCAGCGCGACGAGCACGACGGGGAGGGACCACAGCAGGAGCGCGACGGCCCACTGCGGGAAGAGCCAGACCGCGTTCCCGCCGGGGGTCGTGTCGTCGTCCGCGCGGGGCTGGTCGCGCTCGACCGGGTAGTAGTAGGTGATCGGATCCGCCGGGGTGAGGACGCCCGCGGTGAGCGACATGTGGCCCTCGTGCTGGATCGTGTCGTTCATGAGCCACTCCTGCGACAGCACCGTGAGCGTGCCCTCGCCGTGGGGGACGCTCGCGAACATGCCGTGCGGCGCGGGGTCGTCCGGGTCCGCCGAGTAGCAGAAGACGGAGTCCTGCGGTTCGGAGACGGTCGCGAAGTACTCGGACCCGTGGCCCGGGTTCGTGACGTTCCCCGCCGTCGACGGCACAGTCGCGGAGCAGCCCGGTGCCAGGGTGGACGGCTGCTGGTCACCGGTGCTGAGCGCGTCGAAGAGCAGCGCGTCCGTCCAGGTCTCGACGCTGTACTGCGGGTCGATGAGGACGAGATGCGCCCCCGACTCCCGCGCCCGGTCGGACAGGTCCGTCATCGCCTCCTCCGTGAGCGCGTACCCGTCCGCGTAGACGAGGACGGTCCCACCCGCGTCGACGGCACCCGCGGCGTCCGGGTAGCGCTCCGTCGTCGTGACGTCCCGTCCGTGATCGCGCAGCACCTCGACGAACGCCCGCCCGCCGTCCTTGCCGGTCGACTCGTAGTGCAGCGGCGCGGTGTTCTCGCCGCCGCGCACCAGCACCGTCACGATGCCCGCCAGTAGGAGCAGGATCGCGGCGATCACCCAGAGCGCCGCGGAGCGCGCGAGGCCCCCGGCCCGCTGCCGGAAGCCCGGACCGCCGGCCGACCGGGTGCCGCGGATCGCGACGTCGGTCTGCGCGCTCATGCGCCGCCTCCCGCCGTCCGCGCACGGCCGGCGATGCGGTCATCGAGCGCACGGCAGGACTCCCAGTCCTCGCGCTCGACCGTTGCACCGGAGAAGGACACCTCGTCGAAGAGTGACGCGAGCGCGGTGAAGGCGTCGGCGGAGGCGGGCAGGGCCTGTGCGGACGCGGTCGCGAGCTCCTGCGCCGTCGAGGCGCGGTCGATCGTGATGCGCTGCGCGTGCGCCTGGTCCGCGAAGACCGCCCGGACCAGCTCCTGGACGGCCAGCCGCCAGTCGCCCGCCTCCGCCGCGGCATGTGCCGCGTCGCGCAGCTTCTGCGGGTCCAGCTCCGAGCGGAAGACGGCCGTCCGCGGCGCCGTGGGCTCCAGCCGGACCCCCGCGCCCCGGCGGGCCCACCAGATGATGAGGCCCGCCGCCGCGAGGATCACGACGAGGAGGGCGGCGAAGAGGATCGGGGAGTCGATCGACGACACGGACCGTCCGAGGTCGTCGAAGAAGTCCGTGATCGCCCGTCCGATCCGCTCGAACAGGGTGAGGTCGGCATCCTGGTAGACGGGGTCGGACAGTTCGTCCCGCGCCCACTGCTGACCCTCGTCGCGACTGGGCTGCGCGGCGAGGTCCACGGCACTGCTCATGCGGCCGCCTCCCGCGGCGGACGATGGGCCGGATCGGATGCCTGCCGCGCGGAGGGCAGCGCATCCGCGTCCTTGCGCGCGGCGGCCTCCTCGAGCTCCGCGCGGCGCAGCAGCACGAGGTCGTAGCCCTCGCGGCGCATGCGGCGGTCCAGGTAGACCATCGCGACGACGCCGCTCAGGTAGGCGTAGAGCAGGGCGGTCATCCCGATCGTGATCGCGGCGACGGCCAGACCCATCCCGATCGTGAGGCCGAACACGAGGAAGGACATCGCGGCGGTGCCGCTGTCGAAGCTCAGCAGGACGCCGATGAGGACGAAGCCCACCATGACGATGATGAGCAGCGGTGTCATGAGGAGCCCCATGACCTGCGAGGAGAGCAGGTAGGACACGACGTACTGGCCCGTCGAGCGCCAGAATCCGTCGCGGGTCAGATCCCACGACCGCCTCAGCGCGGCGATGATCCCCAGGTCCTCGACCGCGATCGCGGCCCCGGCCAGGGACGCCTTCGTGAACAGCCACACCGTCGCGGCGGTCCAGACGAGGACGCCCAGGGTCGCGAGCACGACGCCGGCGGGCGGGGAGACGAGGACCAGGAGGGTGCCGGGCAGCAGGCAGACGCCCAGGAGGAGCAGGTGGCACACGAACGCGAGTGCGGTGAGTCCCACGAGCCGCAGGCGTCGACCGCTCAGGCCCCGCCAGACCTCGGACAGGCGCATGCGCTCGCGCGCGACGGCCCGGTCCGCTGCGAAGGCGGCGAAGGCGGACAGGAGGAGCACGAGCGACAGTGCCAGCAGCGAGACCGCCACCGAGCCGGTCTGCACGACGAGATTGAGGCCCAGTCCCGCCTCCGGGTTCTCCGCGAGCCGCTGGAGGAGGCCCAGGCTGCCCATGACGATGACGGCGACGATCAGTGCGGAGACGAGGGTCAGCAGCGTGCAGACGATCATCGAGATGCCGAAGGTCGATCCGGGGCTGAAACGCAGCAGCCGGAATCCGCCGTCCATGACCTCGAAGAAGGTGAACGGTCGCTTGGGCAGCGTGCCCGGCTGCGGTGCCGGCTGCCACTGGGCGGTGGGCCGGCCGTCCGTGCGCTGCCGCAGCGTCCCGGACCTCCAGTCGACCTCCGTGCCCCACGCGGAGCCCGTCCCCAGGACGGGTGCGTGCGGTGCGACGCGGACGTCCTCCGCGGGGTGCGGCGGAGCGGTCACGGGCACCTCCGGGGCTGCGGTGTCTCACTGCGGCTGCGGGTCACCCGTCCATCCTGCCATGAGTCCACTGCCGCGACTCAGACCCCCGGCGCGGGCCCCGCCGCACGGGCTGCGGGCGCTCAGGGGCGAGTCCTCCGCACCTGCGGCCGGGAGGTTTGGAACAATGGGCGTCATGAATGCACGCATCCTGGTGGTCGATGACGATACGGCGCTGGCGGAGATGATCGGAATCGTCCTCAAGAGCGAGGGCTTCGAACCCGAGTTCTGCGCGACCGGCGACGGCGCCCTCGAGGCGTTCCGCGCGGTCCGACCGGACCTCGTCCTGCTCGATCTCATGCTCCCCGGCAAGGACGGGCTGGAGGTGTGCCGCGAGATCCGCGCGGAGGCCGGCACCCCCATCATCATGCTCACCGCCAAGTCGGACACGGTGGACGTCGTCGCAGGTCTGGAGGCGGGGGCGGACGACTACGTCCCCAAGCCGTTCAAGCCCAAGGAGCTCATCGCCCGCGTCCGGGCGCGCCTGCGCATGCTCGAGCCGGCGGCCCCGGAGGTCCTGCAGGTGGCGGATGTCACGATCGACGTCGCAGGTCACCAGGTGACGCGTGCGGGTGAGCCGATCTCGCTCACCCCACTGGAGTTCGACCTCCTCGTGGCGCTGGCCCGCAAGCCGTGGCAGGTGTTCTCGCGCGAGGTCCTGCTCGAGGAGGTGTGGGGATACCGCCACGCGGCGGACACCCGCCTCGTCAACGTCCACGTCCAGCGACTGCGTTCGAAGATCGAGCGTGATCCGGAGAACCCGGAGATCGTCGTGACGGTCCGCGGAGTGGGCTACAAGGCGGGACCGCAGACATGATCCCGCTGTGCGCAGGGCGCGGATGAGGAGGCTCCCGGCATCGGCGGGCGTCCTCTCCGCGGTGGGCCGCGGACTGGCCGACCTCACCCGATGGCTCGTCTCCCTGTTCTCGCGCTCGCTGCAGGTCCGCATCGTCGTGCTCACGGTGCTGCTCACCCTCATCGCGATCTTCGGCGTGGGGACCTACATGACGCAGGTGATCTCCCGCGGTCTCTTCGAATCGAAGCTGTCCGCGGTGTCAGAGCAGACCAGCACGTACGTGGGACAGCTGGAATCCATCGCGGCGGAGGACGATCTGAGCGAGGCGCTCAACGTGCAGCTGCAGAGCATGTACTCCCGGTCGCCGTCGCCGCTGCGCTCGATCAGTCTGGAGCCGCGCGACGAGAACTCCCGGGTCCAGCCCATCACCGTGCTGGACACGACGCTGGGCGCTCCGCACGTGGACGAGCTGCCGGAGTCGTTCCGGCAGCAGGTCTCGGAGACGGTGGTCGACCAGCAGCGGTACCTCTCGATCGATCTGGGCGACGGCGGGACGGAGGTCCCGGGGCTCGTCATGGTGCAGCCCGTCTCCGTCTCCGGGGCCGGGCAGTTCGAGCTCTACGTCGTGGCGGACCTCTCCGAGGAGCAGGCGACGCTCAACTTCGTCACGCGCGCGGCGATGGTCGCCGGTGTCGTGCTCGTCGTGCTCGTGGGGGCGGTGGGCCTGCTGGTCTCCCGCCTCGTCGTCACCCCCGTGCGGACCGGGGCGGAGGTCGCGCGCGAGATCGCGGACGGCGACCTGGACCGCCGCATGCCGGTGGCCGGGCGCGACGAGATCTCGCAGCTGGCGCAGAGCTTCAACGACATGGCCGACAGCATGCAGGAGCAGATCACGCGGATGGAGCGGCTCACCGTGCTCCAGCGCCAGTTCGTCTCCGACGTCTCGCACGAGCTGCGGACGCCGCTCACCACGATCCACATCGCCTCCGACATGCTCTACGAGGTGCGCGACGAGCTGGACGAGTCCGCTCGCCGCAGTGCGGAGCTGCTCAACTCCCAGGTCGACCGGTTCGAGCAGCTGCTGGGCGACCTCCTCGAGATCTCCCGCTACGACGCGGGCGCGGCGGAGCTGGTGACCCGGCCGCACGACGTCCGCGACATCGTGTCCGGTGTCGTCGAGACCGTGCAGGTCGTCGCGGACAGGACGAACACGCCCCTGCGGGTGCACGCCCCCGCGACACCCGTCATGGCGGAACTGGACCGGGTGCGGATCACACGGGTCGTGCGCAATCTCATCGTGAATGCGATCGAGCACGGAGACGGGCAGCCGATCGACGTCCACATCGGCGCGAACGCGGAGGGTGCGGCCGTGAGCGTCCGCGACCACGGTGTGGGGATGAGCGCGGACCAGGTCGAGCACGTGTTCGACCGCTTCTGGCGCGCCGACCCGTCGCGCAAGCGCACACTGGGCGGCTCCGGCCTGGGACTGGCGATCGCGCTCGAGGACGCGCACCTGCACGGCGGCTGGCTGCAGGCCTGGGGCGAGTTGGGTGAGGGGTCCTGCTTCCGCCTCACGATCCCGCGCCGCAACGGTCAGGCGATCGCGACCTCGCCCCTGCCGCTGCCGCCGGCGGATGCGGGACCGCGGTCCGCCCTGGTCGCGGGACCCCCCACCTCCGACGGCTCGATGCGCATCCAGACCGGCAGCATCCCGATCGTCGTCGAGACGGGCGCGATCGCCGGGGCTCCCGGTGCCGACGGGGCGGAGTCCCGGACGCGGGCGACGCCCGCAGGATCGACCGGAGATGAGGAGGACGACGATGCGTGAGTTCCCGGGACGGGCGACGGCTCTGCTGCTGGGACCGCTGCTGCTGCTGAGCGGCTGCGCGTCGATCCCGTCCAACGGGGAGACCGGCGTCATCAGCGTCGAGGACCAGGCGCAGCGCGTGCAGTCCGAGGTCGAGCCCGAGGGGCCGGTCGAGGGGGCGGACCCCAACTCGATCGTCCGCGGCTTCCTGGCGGCCGGGGCCGGCCACGCGGACGACTTCGCCGTCGCGCGGTCCTTCCTCACGGAGGACTTCTCGCAGGACTGGGAGCCGGAGTCCAGCGTCGTCGTCATGCCCGGTGGCGCGGACTTCGACACCATCACCTCCGAGGTGTCCTCCGACCAGCAGAGCATCTCGATGTCGCTGCCCGTGGACGCGACACTGGACTCGCAGCGGGTCTACCGCGAGGAGCGGGACGACACGGAGGTCGACCGCGACTTCACCCTGCGGCAGGTCAACGGGGAGTGGCGGATCTCCTCGGCGCCCCAGGGGCTGGTCCTGACCGCGTCGTCGTTCGCGACCGTCTTCGACTCCTATCCGCTCTACTTCTTCACCCCCGGCTACGAGCATCTGGTCCCCGACACCCGTTGGTTCATCCGCTCCTCCACCACCGCGACGCAGGTGATGACGGAGCTGCTGGCGGGTCCGGCGGACCATCTGAGCGGTGCGGTCATCACGGCGATGCCGGACGGAGCACACCTGGACCCGCGCTCGGTCACGGTCTCGAACGGCATCGCGCAGGTGGGCCTCGACGAGTCCGCGCAGGGCTTGGACGACGACACCCGCGGCCGGATGATCGACCAGATCTCCACCACCCTGCGGGGCCTGTCCTCGACCAACGCGGTCGAGGTGACGACTCCGGCCGGACCGCTGACCTCTGACCCGGGAGACAGCGCGGCGGTGGGCGTGCGCGTCGACGCGCCCCCGGTCGTCATCGCGGATGACACCCTGGCGCGGCTGGACGAGACGCGCCTGGACCCCATCCCGGACCTGCCGGAGCTGGGGGAGTCGCCCACGGACCCGGCGGTCTCGCTGGACGATTCGACCTATGCGTACCTGGCCTCCGACGGCGAGGAGCTCCACCGGATCCTGCCGGACGGCGGGGGAGACGCCGTGCTGCGCGCGGAGGAGGACGGCCTGGTCGGTCCCAGCTTCGACCTCCACGGCAGCGTCTGGTCTGCCCAGCGTGAACAGGGCGGGACCGGCGAGGTCCTCGTGTTCCTCGAGTCCGGCGAGGCCATCGACGTCACGGTCCCGTGGCTGTCCGACCGCACGGTCGAGGCCGTCCAGGTGTCCCGCGACGGCACGCAGCTGGCGGTCCTCTCGCAGACGAGGCGCGGTGCCACCCGGATCGATGTGATCGGGATCGTGCGCGGCTCCGACGGGGTCCCCACCGGGGTGTCGGCGGGCGAGCCCCAACGGGTGGGCGCCGGCTTCGACGCGATCCGCGACCTGTCCTGGGCCGGATCAGACAGCCTCGTGATCCTGGCGGCGGAGGCGCAGGGGGACGACGCGCAGCCGTACACCGCGCCCGTGTCCGGTCCCGTCGATTCGCTGGGGGACGTCCCCGGCGGCACGTCGATCACCGCGACCTCGGATGCGCGCTCGATCCGCCTGAGCACGAACGCCGGCGAGCTCTACTCGTTCAGTGCGGACACGTGGCAGAAGCACGTCGACCTCGTGGTGCACGACCCCGCCTACCCCGGCTGATGGCGACCTCCCGGCGGCGCGGACGCGGCCTCGCCCGCGCGCTGCGGGGGAGGGGCGAGGAGCTGCTCGACCTGCTGCTGCCGCGCACGTGCGCCGGCTGCGGGGTGGAGACCGTGAGCCTGTGCGGCCCCTGTCTCACCCACCTGCAGCCGGCACCCGTCACGGACATCCCCCGTTACGGACTGCTGCCGGTGACCGGGGCCGGCGAGTACACGGGAACGCTCCGCGAGGTCATCGTGGCCCTCAAGACGCGCAGGCGCACGGACGTGCTGCCCGTCGCCGCCCTGCTCCTGGCCGCCGCGATCGCGGCCGCGCTCGAGGAGTCGGGGTATGCGGGAGGTGCGGTGACAGCGGTGCCGGTCCCGACCTCGGCGGCGGGGGTCCGCGAGCGGGGCCGCGACCTGGTGGGCGACCTCACGGACCGGGCCTGCCGACTGCTGGTCGACGACGGGGTGGACATCCGCGGTGAGCGCGTGCTCACCGTCGTGCGGCACCGTGACCAGGTGGGGTCCGGGGCGAAGGACCGGCGCCGGAACGTGACCGGCACCCACGCGGGTGCGACCGGCGTGCGGTGGGAGCGGCTGCGGGACTCCGCCCGCGTCCTCCTCGTCGACGACGTCCTCACGACCGGCGCGACTCTGGCGGAGTCCGCGCGGGCGCTGTCCGTCCACGGCGTCCGGGCGCACGGCTGTGCGGTGCTCGCGGCCACGCCGGACGGCGAGCGGAGGACCGCTGCACCGGGTGACGCGCCGGTGTGATCTGCACTTCATACAGGTGAACGGATGGTGTTCAATGGAGTGTACCCAGCGAGCGCCTGGGTACGGAGCGATCCGTAGGACGAGTCGCCAAGGAGAACCACCATGGACGTTGTAGTGAAGGGTCGTCACCAGGCCGTCTCGGACAGTTTCCGGGACCACGCAGCAGAGAAGGTCTCGAAGGTCGAACAGCTCTCACCCCGCGCTCAGGCCGTCGAGGTCCAGCTGCGCCACGAGAACACCCGCAGCCGCGAGGAGGAGCAGCGCGTCGAGATCACGGTGTTCCAGAAGGGGCCCGTGCTGCGGGCGGAGGCCAGCGCGGATGACAAGTACGCGGCACTCGACCTGGCGTGGGCGAAGCTGCTCGAGCGCCTGCGACGGGTGAAGGACCGCGGCAAGGTCGCGCGCAGCGGGCACCGCCGCAACCACTCGACGGGCGAGGCACTGGCCTCCATGGAGGTCGTCGATCCCCTCATCCCCTCGGAGCAGGACGGTGCCGCCGCGGCACCGCAGGCCGAGGACGACGCGGTCCCCGCGGGTGACGACCCGACGAACGGCCGCATCCAGGCGGAGGGCGACTCGCCGGTCGTCCTGCGCGAGAAGCGCTTCCCAGCGCAGCCCATCGGACTCGAGGAGGCCCTCAACCGCATGGAGATGGTGGGGCACGACTTCTACCTCTTCATCGACGAGGACACGGCCCAGCCGTCCGTCGTCTACCGCCGGAAGGGGTGGAGCTACGGCGTCATCGCCCTGGACGAGTCGCTGACGCCGGAGAACTCGGGGACGACTTCCTGACCGCGCACCCCACCCGAGTCCCCCGGGTGAGCACGGAGGCGGCGAAGCGCATCGCGCTCGCCGCCTCCGGCTTCGACCGGCCCCGGCCCGCGAACCCCGACGCGCGGCACCTGCGGCGGGTGTTCGACCGCCTGGGCGTCGTCCAGATCGACTCCGTGCAGGCCGTCACCCGCTCGCACTACCTGCCCTTCTTCTCGCGCCTGGGCCCCTACCCGCGCACGCGCCTGGACTCCCTGCTCCACACGGCCCCGCGCATGGGCGTCGAGTACTGGGCGCACGAGGCGGCCTACGCGGCGCCTGAGACGGTCGCGGCCTTCCACCGCCGCCGCGGGGAGTGGTTCGTCCACGACTACGGCCAGCGCGATCCGCAGCACGGAGAGGAGTTCCGCGCGCTCATGGAGGCGCTCGTCATCGAACTGGCGCACGGGCAGGGAACCGCGCGCCAGCTGGCGGACCGCGTGCCGCACTCGCTCCCGGAGCGGAGCCGCGATCACTGGGGCTGGAATCCGACGCGGACCCGGTCCGCGCTGGAGGCGCTGTTCCGGTCCGGACGTGTCGCGTGCGCCGGGCGGACCCCGCAGTTCGAGCGGGTCTTCGCGCTGCCGGCGCACGTGCACCCCGCGCTGCCGGACCCGGAACCGGTCTGGGGTCCCGCGCACGATCCGGAGCTGGGTGCCCGACCGGGCGGTGCGCGGCCCGCGCGCGGTGTCACGGGCCTGGAGGACGACGCGATCGCGCTCGTGCGGACCGCGGGGCCCGCAGTGGGGATCGGCACCGTCGACTGCTACGCGGACCACTTCCGCCTGTCGCAGGCGTCGACGCGCCGCGCGATCGAGCACCTGGTGGGCACCGGCGAGCTGCGCGAGGTGTCCGTCGACGGCGTCCGGGCCTGGCGCTGGCACGAGGCGCGGGCCCCGCGCGCGGTCCCGGCGACCGCGCTGCTGGCGCCGTTCGACCCGCTCGTCTTCAATCGACGGCGCATCAGCTGGCTGTTCGGCTTCGACTACCGGATCGAGATCTACACGCCCGAGCCCCAGCGGCGGTACGGCTACTACGTCATGCCGTTCCTGCACGACGAGGCCCTGCGAGCGCGGGTCGCGGTGCGCGCCCGCAGGGACGAGGGCGTGCTCCTGGCGGCGATCCACCCGGAGCCGGGAGAGGACTGCACAGACGAGGTCCAGCGGGAACTGCGGGAACTGGCAGACTGGCTGGGGCTCCCGTCGGTCGAGGTCCTGCCTCCCGGGCGGATATGCTGAGGGGCGGACTTCACAGAGCGGACCGCGCACCCGCGCGGGATTGAGGAGAATCGTGGCGAACCTGCTGGAGAAGCTGTTGAGGACCGGCGAGGGCCGCACGCTCAAGCGACTGCGCGCCTATACGACGGCGATCAACAATCTGTCCGACGAGTTCGAGGCGCTGTCGGACGCCGAGCTCCGGGAGGAGACCGATCGCTTCAGGCAGCGGCACGAGGACGGCGAGACGCTCGACGCGCTGCTTCCCGAGGCGTTCGCGGCGGTGCGCGAAGCCTCGTCCCGCACCGTGGGGCTGCGGCACTTCGACGTGCAGCTCATGGGCGGTGCGGCACTGCACCTGGGCAACATCGCGGAGATGAAGACCGGTGAGGGCAAGACGCTCGTCGCAACGGCGCCGGCCTATCTCAACGCACTGTCCGGCAAGGGCGTGCACATCATCACCGTCAACGACTTCCTGGCGGAGTACCAGTCGAACCTCATGGGCCGCGTCTTCCGGTTCCTGGGCATGGAGACCGGCTGCATCCGGGCGCAGATGAGCAACGACGACCGCCGCACGCAGTACGCGGCGGACATCACGTACGGCACCAACAACGAATTCGGCTTCGACTACCTGCGCGACAACATGGCGTGGTCGGTCGACGAGATGGTGCAGCGCGGCCACAACTTCGTCATCGTCGACGAGGTCGACTCGATCCTCATCGACGAGGCGCGCACCCCGCTCATTATCTCCGGCCCGTCGGAGGGCGGCGCCGACCGCTGGTACGGCGAGTTCGCCCGGGTCGTCAAGCGCCTCAAGGCGGAGCGCGACTACGAGGTCGATGAGAAGAAGCGGACCGTGGGCATCCTGGAGCCCGGGATCGACCGGGTCGAGGACTACCTGGGCATCGGCAACCTGTACGACGCGGACAACACCCCGCTCATCAGCTTCCTCAACAACGCGATCAAGGCGAAGGAGCTGTTCAAGAAGGACAAGGACTACGTGGTGCTGGACGGTGAGGTGCTCATCGTCGACGAGCACACCGGCCGCATCCTCAAGGGCCGCCGCTACAACGAGGGCCTGCACCAGTCCATCGAGGCGAAGGAGGGGGTGGACGTCAAGGCGGAGAACCAGACGCTCGCGACGATCACCCTGCAGAACTACTTCCGCCTCTACGAGAAGCTCTCCGGCATGACCGGCACGGCGGAGACCGAGGCCGGCGAGTTCATGTCGACCTACAAGCTGGGCGTCGTCCCGATCCCCACGAACCGCCCCATGCAGCGCGTCGACCACGCGGACGTCGTGTACAAGCACGAGAAGGCGAAGTTCGCGGCGATCGTCGACGACATCGCCGAAGCGCACGAGGCCGGGCAGCCCGTCCTCGTGGGTACGACCAGCGTCGACAAGAGCGAGTACCTCTCGAAGCTGCTGTCGAAGCGCGGCATCCGCCACGAGGTGCTCAATGCGAAGAACCACGCGCGCGAGGCCGCGATCGTCGCGATGGCCGGCCGCAAGGGCGCCGTCACGGTGGCGACGAACATGGCTGGCCGCGGCACCGACATCATGCTGGGCGGCAACGCGGAGTTCCTGGCGGTCGCCGCGATGGAGTCGAAGGGCCTGGATGCCCGCGAGGACCCGGAGGCCTACGAGGCCGCCTGGCCCGAGGTGCTGGCGGGCGTCGAGGCGCAGGTCGAGGAGGAGGCCGCGGAGGTCCGCGAGGCCGGGGGCCTCTACGTGCTGGGCACGGAGCGCCACGAGTCGCGCCGCATCGACAACCAGCTCATGGGACGTTCGGGCCGCCAGGGCGACCCGGGCGACAGCCGCTTCTACCTGTCGCTCACGGACGACCTCATGCGCCTGTTCGGGTCCGGCGCCGCCGAACGGATCATGACGATCGCGAACGTGCCGGACGACATGCCGCTCGAGACGAAGATGGTGTCGCG
>DYUK01000206.1 GCA_020743695.1 Brevibacterium senegalense
TCCGCGGAGTACCACTCGGGCAGCTCCTCCATGTCCCCACCGTCCTCGAAGCCCAGGTCGGCGACGCGCTTCGTCCACTTCTCCGTGAGCTCGTCGACCTGATCGATGGTGCCCTCCGGCAGGTTGCCCGCCTCGATCTCCGCGTTGATCTGCTCGTCGAGGATCTCCGCCATCTTCTCCTGGAACGCATCATCGAACTCTTCGATCGTTCCGTCGACACTGGCGATGTCCTCGACGTGCTGGGAGTTCGAGTCGACGTAGCTCTGCGCAGAACCGGCGGTCATCGTCGCTGCGGCGTCGAAGAGGATCTGCTGGTACGCCAGTGGCAACTGCTCGTACTTCGGACCGATCACGTAGGTGCCGGAGAAGCGCGGCCAGTTCGCCTCCGTCGAGTACGCCAGATGGGGTGCAGCCTGGTAGACGCCGCTGATCTCCTTCGCACTCATGGGCGAGAGGTCGCAGTCGATCGTATTGCGCTGGAGTGCCTCATACGCCTCGGTGAACTCCATGCTCACGGGCACTGCGCCGAAGTCGGTGAGCGCCGCGTTCTGGCCGGCGCTGCCGGCACGGACCTGCTTGCCCTTGAGCTCTTCGGCCGTGTTGATCTCCGAATTGCAGTTGAGCGAGTACACACCGTTGCCCAGGATGGGGGTGAGCGGTGTGACGCCCTCCTCCTCGTACCGGTCCAGGAGAGCCTGATCGTTCCAGCCCATCTCCGTCGCCACGGAGTTCGCGACCATCTCGCCGACCATCGGGGAGTAGGGGACCGTGCCCAGCGCGACGCCGATCGCGCTCGCCTCCGGGAACCTCTGCGGTTGGTAGGACACCAGGTCGTAGGAGATGTCGACACGACCGTCGGACGTGGCGTCGACGGCCTCGGGATAACCGGAGATCGCCATGCCCCAGGTGGGTTCGATCGTGATCTTCCCGCCCGAGCGCTCCTCGACCTCGTTGATGAAGTCCATCGTGCGCCTGCCGGAGATCGAGTCCTCCGTGGGCCCGCCCGCCTGCAGCGTGAGCGTCACGGGTTCGTGGTCTGCGACCGCCGCATCGACCTCGTCCTGCGGAGCATCCCAGGCGAATCCCTCACCACCCGCCTCATTGCCGCTCCCGGCACTGCCTGCGCTGCCCGCGCATCCGGCCAGCAGCGCCAGTGCCGCGAATGCCGACCCGCCGGAGACGAGCCCGCGCGCCCACGGGCCGTTCCTGCGGCCGCCACCCACCTGAACCCTCGTCACATCACCGAGCAGTTTCATGTCCACCTCGACTTCGTCGTCTGGAGAGGAAGACGATCCGATGAGAGCCCGCACGCGGGTGCACAGCTCGTCCGGCACCGCCAGTCCAGCGTCCACGCTGACGCTGAACCTGCCGACACACTACGTCAACGGGACCGCAGATTGTGGCGTGCGACACACCTTTAATCGAACGCTCAATCGACTGCGGTGGGTCGCGCCCGCGCCGCACTGTCTCACGGATTGACACGGATCACAGCGCCTGGTTGTATTGCTCCGTTCGTGAGCGCCACCACATATGTGTGGCGCTCTTCATATGCGTGATGGAGTATCGATGACCGCTTTCATCGACTGGCTCAATGGAGTCGTCTGGGCACCGCCCCTCGTGTATCTCTGCCTGGCGGCCGGGGTCTTCTTCACCATCCGCACCCGGGTGGTCCAGATCCGGCAGATCCCCGCGATCGCCAAGCAGATGTTCACCGGCACCAAGTCGGACGACGGCGTCTCCTCGTTCCAGGCGCTCACCATGTCTCTGGCCGGGCGCGTGGGCACCGGCAACATCGCCGGTGTCGCCACCGCGATCGCGTTCGGCGGTCCTGGTGCGGTCCTGTGGATGTGGATCTCCGCGCTCCTGGGCGCGTCGACCAGCTTCGTCGAGTCGACACTGGGCCAGATCTACAAGGAGAAGGACAAGGACACCGGCGAGTACCGCGGCGGTCCGGCCTACTACTTCGAGCGCGCCTACGCGCACACGAAGGCGAAGGGCCTCTTCAAGGTGTACGCCACCGCCTTCGCGGTCGTGACCGTCTTCTCCATGAGCTTCATGCTGCCGGGCGTCCAGGCGAACGGCATGGCGAACGCGATGGAGAACGCGTGGAGCCTGCCGCCGTGGGTCGTGGCACTCGCGATCGTCATCGCCCTGGGCTTCATCATCGTGGGCGGCGTCAAGCGCATCGCGACGTTCGCCGGCTACGTCGTGCCCTTCATGGCCCTCCTCTACATCCTGGGCGCGATCATCGTCGCCATCGTCAACATCGACCAGCTGGGCGAGGTCGTCTCCCTCGTCGTCTCCTCCGCCTTCACGACGCAGTCCGCCGTGGGTGCGATGGTGGGCGCGGCCGTCGAGTGGGGCGTCAAGCGCGGCATCTACTCGAACGAGGCCGGTCAGGGCACCGGCCCGCACGCCGCCGCAGCCGCGGAGGTCTCCCACCCCGCCAAGCAGGGACTCGTCCAGGCGGGCTCGGTCTACATCGACACCATCTTCGTCTGCACCGCGACCGCCTTCATGATCCTGTCGACGGGCATGTACAAGGTGTTCCCCGGCGGTGACGAGACCGCGACCCCCGTCTACGAGGGCGGCGGGCGCCTGGCGGAGAGCGCGGTCGTGGGACCGTCCTACGCGCAGGCCGGCTTCGACACCGTCCTGCCCGGGTTCGGCGCCAGCTTCGTCGCGATCTCCCTGGCGTTCTTCGCGTTCACGACGATCGTCGCGTACTACTACATGGCGGAGACGAACCTCAAGTACCTGCTGCGCGGTGTGAGCGATCGCCGGGTCAGCGCGGTCCTGGTCCGCTTCCTGCAGCTGTTCATCCTCGTCGCGTGCGCCTACGGTGCCGTGACGACCGCGGGCAGCGCGTGGGCGCTGGGCGATATCGGCGTGGGCCTCATGGCGTGGTTCAACATCGTCGGCATCCTCCTCATCCAGCAGCCGGTCTTCAAGGTCCTGCGCGACTACGAGCGCCAGGTGAAGGAAGGCAAGGACCCGGACTTCGACCCGCGGGTCGCGGGCATCCAGGGCGCCGTCTTCTGGGAGCAGCGCGCGGACGGCCGCGTCGCCGACGGCCCGGAGCGGGAACCCGCCGCCGTCCGCGGCTGAGTCCGGCCACATCCGTCGTGGCGCTGCTCCCCTCCGCTCAGGGGAGCAGCGCCGTTCTCGCGTCCTCCAGCCGAGCCAGCGCGACCTCCCACGGGATCCGCTCCTGCTCCAGGCGCACGTCGCCCTCCGCCCGCACCCGGGCGAGTGCCCGCGCCTCCTGCCCCGTCAGCGTGTCGAACTCACCGCGATGGGGCTTCTCCTCCCGCACCCACAGATCCCGGTGGTCGACGAGCGTCTGCTCGTCCATGAGGACGCTCGTGACCTGCGGCAGATGCGTCCGCAGCCGGTGGAGGATCGCGAATCCGTGCGAATCCAGGTCGCCCCAGTAGAGGATCGGGACGTTCCGCAGCCACTCGACGCGCTCGAGGACGGACACCGCGTACCCGGACCCGTGCACCGCAATGACACCATCCCAACCCGGCAGCGCGAGCATCGATTCGAGGTTCTCGCTCACCAGCACGAGTCGCGGCCGCAGCGGCAGTCCCGCGATCTGCTCGAGC